>CBHWET010000260.1:0-7584 GCA_966112985.1 uncultured bacterium
GGCGAAGTCTTTCGCCACTGGTTTTGGCGCAAACAACTATGAGTCGCTTCAGCAGCCTGGAATTCAACAGCAATCAGGACGAGAATTCTCTCGGCCAACAATCTGGCGCCGTTAAAGATGAAGCTTACTTTCTCGGTGAAGCCCAATCGGCATTTGAAAAAGGCCGCTTTGAGGAGGGGCTCCGCGCCTATTCCAAAGTTCTGGAATTCAATCCAAAAAACGCCGCCGCATGGACAGGCCAGGTGAGGATGTTGATTGAACTCGGAGAATTTCCAGAAGCGAAGCTGTGGGCCGATAAGGCGCTCGAAAAATTTCCGAATCACCCTGAATTGCTGGCTGCGAAGGCCGTCGCCCTCGGACGGCTCGGCGATACAAAGGGAGCGCTGGCTTTTTCGGATGCTTCCATGGAAGAACTTGGCGATACGCCATACATCTGGCTGGCGCGTGGTGATGTTTTGTTGGCGCGACGCGAAGATCGTGCCGAATACTGTTTCCAAAAGGCGTGGGCTCTTGCCCCGACCGATTGGTTTCATCAATGGCTCGCGTCGCGCATTTACTTTTACTATCACAAGTTCTCGATTGCCCTAAAGCACGCGCAGCAGGCACTGAATTTTAATCCGGGCCAAAGTGTGGCGTGGATGCAGGTAGGGCGATGCCAATTGGAACTTGGATTAACGACCCTTGCTGAAAATTCTCTCAGCCAGGCCAGACAGCTGGATCCGTACTGTGAACAAACGAAAACGGCACTCGCCAGTTTATCGAACACAGGATTCTGGAGCAGGATGCATCGACGCCTGTTTTCAAAATGACAATGACGCCGAAATTTCACGTGCTCCTGCAAGCAGCGACCGAGCATGCAGCATCTGATTTACACATCGTTGCAGGCGTGCCGCCCGCATTTCGTATCAACGGCGAAATTATCCTCGCTGACGAAGACGCCATAACAGAACAGGAAGCGATGGAGATGGCGTACTCGCTTCTAAACCACGAGCAGAGTTCGACATTCGACAGTGAATGGGAATTGTGCCTGTCATTGCGGCACGAGGTTGCAGGCCGGATTCGTGTCACGTTTTATCGCCGCAACGGTTCGCCAGAGATGAGTATCCGATTCTGCGGTCATCGCATTGCAAGCCGTGAGGAGCTTGGCCTGCCTAAGAGGCTCGATGAACTCGCACGCAAACCAAACGGGCTCGTGTTGATCACTGGACCGACTGGCGCCGGGAAAACAACCACGCTCAATTATCTCGTCAATCTCATCAACGAAGAGCGACGTTGCAAAATTGTGACGATTGAAGATCCGATCGAGTTCGTGCACGAAAACAAACGTGCCATCGTCGTGCAGCAGGAAGTGTTGAGCGATACGAAATCTTTTAATCGCGCACTGATCCACGTGTTGCGCCAGGATCCGGATGTGATCGTCGTGGGAGAAATGCGCGATCACGAAGCTATTGGAACAGCTTTGACGGCAGCAGAAACCGGGCATCTGGTTCTTGCGACGCTGCACTCACCCAACGTTTCACATGCGCTTGAGAGGATGATCGGCGTTTACGAAGGCAATGCGCAGCGGCAAATCATTTTGCAGTTGGCCAATGCATTGCAGGGAATTATCTCACAGGACCTCTTGCCCTCAGCAGATCGAACGAGCCGCGTTCTCGCTTATGAGCTTCTGATTGCAAATGGAGCCATTCGGAATTTGATCCGCGAGAACCAGCTGCATCAGTTGGAGAACATCATGCAAATGGCAGGGAAAGAAGGAATGGTGTTGCTCGATAACTGTCTCTACGACCTCTATTGCCGTTGCGCGATCACCTACGACACCGCCCTCAGTCGCGCTCGTAACCCCGATCGAATTAATCGACCGAAGAATGGTGGAAAATGAAACCGTGGATGGAATTGCTGATCGCAGCGGCCATGTTCCTGTGCATGGTCTGGTGGTCGCTTAAAAAGAGTGACGAACCTTTCCGACTGATCGCCCGATGGGCCGTAACGTTTCTGATGCTCGGGGGTATGTACAAGATCGCCCTGCCGATGATTCTGAGAGGAGGGCAGATCGAAGTCATCGTCGGCGTTTTGATTGTAGCCGCTTGTGCGATAGTGATCAGCATTGCCTGGGCCGCCAATTGGGCCGCGATGTTCGTCAGCCCGCTTACCAGTGCGCTGGATGGCGGAAATATTGAAGTCGAGCCCGCTGCGATTTATTCCGCCGCCGAGGCAAAACGAAGTCGTGGGCAATATGACGAGGCGATTGCCGAAGCCCGAAAGCAATTGGTTGCGTTTCCGAATGACTACAAAGGTTTGTTGCTGATCGCCGAAATACAAGCATTGAACTTGAAGGATCTGGACGCGGCACAGCTAACGATCAACCTGTTGTCCGATGCTTACGGTGAAGTTCCCGGGCAATTTTCGAGTGCGCGAATTGCGATGGCTGATTGGTGGTTGAAACACGGTAGAATCAATGGAGCGCGGGAGAATCTCAGGATCGTTGTGGACCAATTTCCAAATACGTCTTACTCACAATTGGCGTCGCAACGCATCGCACACCTTGAAGCTGCTCAGGAAACTGTGGACCAAAGATCGCGCTCGGTTGTTCTTCAGAAGAATTACGCGCAGGACATTGGATTGCAGAAAAAAGTGCTGTCCCGTGATGTAAATGATCCTTCTGTCCTTGCCGGCGAATATGTCGCTCACCTGCAGTTGCATCCGTTCGACAACGATGCGCGACAAAAACTTGCGGTCCTGTATGCAGAGCAGTTTCAACGGCTCGATCTTGCTGAACTGGAATTCGAGCAATTGATTACGCAGCCAAATCAATCGCCGAAACAACAGGCGCACGCAATAAGCTTGCTTGCTGACTGCCAGGTAAAAGCAGGGCAGGGGAATGCCGCTGCAAAAACTATTCAACGCATCATCGATATGTTTCCGAACACTGCGCTCGCCGAAATGGCTGCCACGCGGTTGGCGTATCTCAGCACAGAGCTTAAGGGAAAAGAAAAGAGCCAAGCTACAGTCAAGCTTGGCTCTTATCGAAAGGATCTCGGGTTAAAGGGAAATTACTGAACCAGCTGGAGCGCGATCTGTTTGCTCAATTCGCTGGCCATATAAATATCGCCGCCGCCTGATTTCTTGCGGACCTGTACAACGACTTCACTGATCTTGCTGTCTTCTTTAACTGGATAAGCCTTGATCCAGACGGTGCGATCATTGACTTTGCCTTTCAATGCTTTGCTCGCAGTATCATCGTTTTGAATCTGGCCGTTGTGGGCAAGCACGGTGCGAGAAGCCTCAATGATTTGTTCAACGGGACGTTCGTAACGACTGTAAATCTTGTCTTTCGAGAACGGAACGCCAGCTTTCATGTGACCGTCGGCTGTTCGGACGCAACCCGTCAGGAAAGTGGTTAAACCGACAATGAGGAGAACCGCGAAAATCTTTTGTTTCATGAGCGGCAATGCAACCAAAAGCAAAGTTTCCGTCAAGCACGAACCGAATCTGGACGTTAAATTGGCTTTATCGCCGTGATTTCGTAGCTTGTGCCCGTCGTCGCTTCACGTAAATTGGCTTTCCATGACTGGAAGACATTCTACAGTTTGCGCCGCATGAAAGGTATTATCCTCGCGGGAGGAGCCGGTTCCCGCCTCTACCCTTTGACGCTCGTCGCGAGCAAACAGCTGCAGCCGGTGTACGACAAACCGATGGTTTATTACCCGCTCAGTACTCTTGTGGAAAATGGCGTCCGCGAGTTCTGCCTGATTTCTACCCCGCAGGACCTTCCGAAATTTAAACAACTCCTCGGCGATGGCGGCAAGTGGGGCATCTCAATCGAATATCGCGAACAGGCAAAGCCTGCGGGCATTGCCCAGGCATTTCTTATCGCTGAATCTTTCGTTGGAAAGGACTCTGTGACGCTGATTCTGGGCGACAATATTTTTTACGGTGCAGAGACTTTTAAGAAAGCATTCGCGGAATTTCAAACGGGGGCGACGATCTTTGGCTACCATGTCCATGATCCGGAGCGTTACGGCGTCGTCGAATTCGACGCGAATGGCCAGGCGATTTCGATCGAAGAAAAACCGAAGCAACCGAAGAGTAATTACGCCGTGCCGGGGCTTTATATCTACGACAACGAAATCCTCGATATCGCGCGCAACTTAAAACCTTCGGCTCGTGGTGAACTGGAAATCACCGACGTCAACGTTGCCTATCTCAAACGCAAACAATTACGCGTCCATCGCCTGAGTCGCGGTTTCGCATGGCTCGATGCTGGCACGAGCAGCAGCTTGCATGATGCATCAGCCTACGTTCAGACGATTGAGAAACGGCAAGGGATAAAGATCGGCTGTCCCGAAGAGGCTGCGTACCGTGCCGGTTTTCTTACACTCGATCAGTTGGAAGCACTCGCCGCGCAAATGCCAAATTGTGAATATCGCGACTATATCAACCGGTTCGTCGCGGAAGTGAAACGCCAGAAGGCTTTCAAATGATTCTTCTCCTCGGCAGCACGGGATACATGGGGCAGGCCTTCGAGTCATCACTGAAACAAGGCAAAACGCCTTACGTGGCTTTGTCTCGGAAGCAAACCGATTACACACGTTTCGAAACGCTTCTCGAAGCCATTCGAAACAACCGCGCGTCATTCGTCGTCAATGCAGCCGGTTTCACCGGCAAACCAAATGTCGACGCTTGCGAAACGGCATGGGCCGACACCTTGCAAGGCAACGCGCTCTTACCGCAAACAGTCGCACAGGCCTGCGCCGCTGTGGGAATTCCGTGGGGCCACGTTTCGTCCGGTTGCATCTTTGCCGGTGCGAAGGTTTTGCAGAATGGCGAATGGCGTGTACAAAAAGATCTAAGCCAACCGTCGCTGAAGAAAATTGCTGAAGAGAATCCATCGGCCATTCGAGGCTTTGACGAATCGGATGAGCCCAACTTCAGCTTTCGCCGTCCGCCCTGCAGCTTCTACAGCGGAACAAAGGCGCTGGGTGAAGAAGCGATTCAAAATATTGGTCAGGGTTATATTTGGCGTCTTCGGATTCCTTTCGACGAAGCTGACAACTCGCGCAATTATCTTTCCAAGCTGCAGCGCTATTCGAAAGTTTACGACAATGTGAACTCGCTTTCGCATCGCGCCGACTTCGTTCGTGCCTGCTTGGAACTGTGGGAACGCAAAGCGCCCTTTGGCACCTACAACGTGACCAACCCGGGATTCGTCACGTCACGACAGGTGATCGAAATGATCAAATCGATCTTAAAGCCCGCACGAAAATTTGAATTCTGGGAAAACGACGAGGAATTTTACAAAGTTGCCGCGAAAACGCCGCGATCGAACTGCGTGATGGAGGTTTCCAAGTTGCTTAACGCTGGTGTGAAAATGCGGTCGGTCCAACAGGCGTTGCAACATTCACTAGAGCATTGGATTCCCGAAAACAAATAACGGTATGAATTTACTCGTCACAGGCGGTGCTGGATTCATTGGCTCGAATCTGATTCATCACATTATCGGTAAGCCGGAGATCAAAATTCTGGTGAATCTCGACTGCCTGACCTACGCGGGCCATCTTGAAAATCTTTCTCGCGTCGAATCTCACCCAAAATATCGCTTCGAGAAAATTGATCTACGGGATAAAACGGCCGTTGTTGACGTCGTAAAGCGTTATTCGATCACGCACGTCATGCATCTCGCGGCAGAATCGCATGTCGACCGTTCGATTTCTGGTCCGGGTGATTTCATCCAGACGAACATTATCGGTACATTCAATCTGCTTGAAGCCGTTCGCGGGGCGTGGGCCGATAAATTCGATGGGAAAAAATTCCACCACGTTTCCACCGACGAAGTGTACGGAAGTCTCGGGCCTACAGGCTTGTTCACTGAAACAACGCCTTACGCGCCAAACTCCCCATATTCTGCCAGCAAGGCGTCGAGTGACTTTCTCGTCCGCGCGTATCACCACACCTACGGCGTTCCGGTCGTCACGACGAATTGCTCGAACAACTATGGTCCATATCAATTTCCCGAGAAGCTGATTCCCGTCATCATCCAGAACATCCTCGCTCGCAAACCTCTGCCGGTTTACGGCGACGGCATGAACGTTCGGGATTGGCTTTACGTCCGTGATCATGCCGAGGCGCTCTGGACGGTGATCACCCGTGGCAAACTCGGTGAAACCTACAATGTCGGGGGGCACAACGAATGGGCAAACATTCGCATCGTTGAATTAATGTGCGATCTCATGGACGAAATGGCTCCGCAACTCGGCGGCAATTCCCGAAAGCTAATCACCTTCGTCAAAGATCGCCCCGGTCACGATCGTCGTTACGCCATCGATGCGAGCAAGATTGAGAAAGACCTAGGCTGGGCTCCCGCCCACCGTTTCGAAGACGGCATCCGCGAAACGATTGAGTGGTATCTAAAGAATCAGGACTGGGTTCAGACTGTGCTCAACGCCAAAAAAGGCAAATAAACGCTTCAACGGATTGCGTCTTTGTTCTTTCCCACTCAGGCACGACTCATTATTAATCCTGCCGCGAAAGAAGTTTCCAACGCCTAACTTGCTAACCGTAAGATAGGCAGTTTCCATTGAGATCGCGCGAGGTTTTGGACCGCTTAACCCTTGAATTTCGAATGCTAAGCGCGACGGGAAACTCTTTTCGCTTGCATAACCGCAATGACCGTCCGCAAATCATCTCGATTCTTCCCGGCAATCGTTTGCTTAAGTTGATGTTTTTCTTTCACCTTTGTCGGCCGTTCTGACCGCAATATACGATTTCGGAATGATCCAAAGGAGGCGCTCAGTAATCAGTATGCAATCCGGAAATAGCTGCTGCATTTCCGATTTCCGTAGTAGTCGAGTGGTTTTCACCATAGCGTCAATTTCTTTCTGACTTGGACGTTGAATCCACGCCCAAAGAGTACACCAACGCACAATTCGTTTTTGAATAGAATGTGGCAAATAATGAACAAAAAGTGACAAATAATGCGGTTCTATAGGACATTCGTAGGCTGGGGTTTGTATCCAGATTTTTTTTGCACAGCGGCGAAGTTCGGAAGCAAATTGTTGCTGTCGCTGCCACGAACCCACGTGTTCAATCACACTATTTGAAAAACCGATGTTATAACTGTTGTCCGCAATGGCTAGTGAGCACCCGTCTCCAACGAGCGTCCTAAGGTGTAGTCGTGAAGCACCTGAGGTCCAGGGAATCTCGTGGATATTAAGTATGTCGACGCGTGCAACATCTATTGAGCTGAGCGCCCACGTCCCCGGGTGTCCACCTACATCCAGCACCGTGTCCAAGGGATCTGGCTTTATAAAGCGAAGGAATAGAGCAAACCGCTTCCTGCGCCAAATTTTGAAGGTTTGGTTGTAAATCGTGTGGATGTTAAAGCGCATACTTTGAGACGCTGCGATTCTAACGGTCGGCAGTGCGAGCGCACGGTAGCGTCACTTTGTCTGCGCCACTCGGCATTAATGTACGATCAGTCGCGAAAATTCTGAAAGCTCAACGCAACCGGAAATTCTTTCCCGCGAACCGCAGCGATTACTGATTGGAGATCATCTCGACTTTTTCCGGTGACACGAATTTGCTGAT
>CBHWET010000261.1:0-7478 GCA_966112985.1 uncultured bacterium
GCGACGCCGGTTCACTCAACGTGAACAAGATCGCGGCTGATCAAGACATCGCGCGTATCCACAACGATGCACAGGTGTGGTCTGTCAATCATCTCGCGAAAGTCATTTCTGGTGATGATCCGATGCAGGCCATCGTCGACTTGGTCGGCGATTACTGGGCTCGCACCGATGAAGGAATCGTTATCTCGTCGCTCAAAGGCATTTTCGCGGCTGGTTCGATGGCGGGAAATCTTCTCGGTATTCATTCCGAAACGATCGCTGGCCAGAGTGCGGCCACGCGTCTCAATGGCGCCACGTTCGTTGATGCCTGCGCGAAGCTTGGAGATGCGGCTGATCGCCTGACAGCTGTCGCGATGCACTCGGCGACGGAAGCGGCACTGCGAAAATTGGATTTGATCGACTTCATCCCGGATAGCGAAGGCAAACCGATGCTGCGTGTGTTTCAAGGTCGGCGTGTAATCGTGGATGATTCGTTGCCGGTGCGTGCGGGCACGACTGATGGTCAGGTTTACACGACGTATCTCTTTGGTTCTGGTGCTTTCGGCAAAGGTGTTGCGCCACTCGATGGCACGCCGTTGCAAGGTGGCCATGGCACTGAAGGCGTTGAGCTCGCCCGTGTGCCACTGGATAGCGATACGGTGCTCATCAATCGCCGTCGTTACATTCTGCATCCTCGTGGCGTGAAGTTCACGTCCGCAGCGGTCGTCGGCGATTCACCAACGAACGCTGAGCTGGAGGACGGCGCGAACTGGACGCGCGTCTGGGAGAACAAGAATGTCCGCCTGGTTGCGATTACCCATAACAACTAAATCCTATGGGAAAAATCATTCCACGTAGCGCGTGCAGTTTCCTGCCAAAGACAGGTGGTAGTCCGGGACTCGAATACGGTCCGCAGGCGTTGAACAACGATCAGGGACAAGCCATCAACCTCGGCGTTGGTGGCGCGCCTTGTTCCGTGCATCTCGAAGATCCAGGAACGTATTTCCTGATCGGTCGCATCCACTTCGCCGGCAATTTCCAAGCTGGCGATGTTGTGACCTACACCTTGCTCGATGTGCAGCAGGAACTCGAAATCGGCGACACGGCTTTGCTGCATGTCCCCATGGCTAATGCCGAATGGGAGCAGGAGTTCGTGCGAATTCATACGATCGCTGGTCCGAGAGATATTTATCTGTGCGCCTCGAACAACAGCGGTAACCGCGGCGGGGTAATTGGCCTGCGCACCAGCATTCAGTGGTTTCGCATCAAGTAAACCTATGCTTTACCCAATTATTCGACGCGTTCGTCGGCCATTGCTTCCGCCGGAGTCTTCGCGAACGATCACAACGCCTGAGGCGCAAACGGCGGCGCCTGTCTCGCCAATCCTAGACACACCAGAACCGCCGCCAGCTCTACCGGTCGCGCCATTGCCGCCGCTGATTGAAGAGCCGAAACCGCAACAAGAAACACCAATCACACAAACCGCTCCTAAACGTGCAAAAGCTGCCAAAGACAAATCGCGTTAACGGCTGGACGCTCGCCCGTAAACGCGATGCGTTTCAGGCGTTACAGCTGGCGAAGCGGCGTCGTCGACGACAGGTGCCTTTGGTTGAAGAGCCGTTTACACTGCTCGACGGGTTGGTCGCTTATTGGAAACTCGATGAAGCCGAAGGTGAAGTGCGCCTTGATTCGTCAGGCAACGAGCTGCATCTCACGGATAACAATGCTGTTGGGCAGTCTGTTGGTGTGATTGGCAGTGCGGCCGATTGTGCGTACAACGGCGCAGACCGCTGGCTGGATCATGAGGATCATCCGTTGCTGCGCTTCGATACAGATTTCACGATGTCGATGTGGGTGTTCCGCATGGAGTCGTTTTTTGGCGGTGACTTCATCCTCAATAAAACAGGTGCGCTCTATCTTTACGCGCATATCGATGCGGAATTCAGATTAGTCCTCGACCTCATCGACGATTCGCCAGCCCTGCTCACAAGCATCGTTTCTGACGCAATAATCGAGGAGAACGAGTGGTTTCACGTCGTGCTCTATCGCAGCGGATCAACGTTCGGCCTTATCGTCAACGGAGGGCCTCCCAAGACCGCCAATATCGGCGGGGCTGTCTTGAGCCCCAACGGTGTATTTCGCATTGGCGCGATGGAAGCAGGTTATCCCTTCACCGGTTTGATTGACGAAGTGGGAAAGTGGAATCGTGTGCTTACGTCGGCTGAGATTGCGGAGCTCTACAATTCACGTGCCGGTCTGGCTTTTCAGGAGTTTTCATGAATCCCGATTTCACTGAAGCAAACAGCATCGTGGCCATCCATGTCGCGAATGTGACTGCGGAACAGGACGCGCAGGCTGAATTCACGCGCAGTGGTTACGTAGCGTGCCCGCTTTCTGGCTCTGGAACGCTTAAGCGAGCTGTTGATGTGTATCACAGCCCAGAAGGTGAAGGGTACGTTGTGCGATTTGTTTACGAACTCGACGGCAAGCGTTGGTGCCGTTGTGAAGCACGTGGGCCTCAGTCGTTCCGAACACACAATTGGATGGAGCAACGAATCGTTTAGTTATGGCGCTTGTGCTCATCAAAGAAGACGGAACCGGCAAGATCGACGCCAACGCATACGTAAATGTGGCGGATGGCGACGCGTATCACGAGGGACACTTGTATGCCGCGGCCTGGACTGGTGCAACGGCTGATAACAAATCGGCCGCGCTCGTCATGGCGACCAGGCTGATTGATTCACAGCTGCGCTTCGCGGGGTTCAAAGCAAACGAAACGCAGGCATTGCAGTGGCCACGTCGCGATTGTTTCGATCCGGATTTGGGTGCGACCACGGCCAGAGATGCGGTTCCGAAAGAAATCCGTGATGCAACGTGCGAGATGGCCCGTGAACTTTTGATTCTGGATCGGACGGCAGCGCCTCCTGGCGAGGGCTTGAAATATGAAAACGTCGGCCCGAACCAGACCGGCTTCAGCAAAACAGATGTGCGCCCCATTATTTCGCATGTTGCCCAGGCAATCCTCGCGAAGTTTGGCGTCTTAGTGAAAAGCAGAAGTGGCGCAGTGCCACTCATTAGGGCGTGAGGGTGAGCGGCAAAGGAAATGAGTTTTTATGAATGAATCGATTTTGAAAAACAACGGTGCGCGTCAGTTGAAGTTCAATCCCGAGATTACGCTCGGCAACATCCTTCAACTGGTCTCGATGGCTGGCGCCTTGATCGCGCTGTGGACCAACATGGATAAAAGGCTGACTGCGGTCGAACTGCGGCAGAGTTATGCGACTGAAGAGAGCCGCGAGCTGAAGAAGAGCATGGCGACTTTGACCGAAAGCCAAGCGTTATTGGCCCGCACCGTCGATCGCATCACCATTGTCCTAGAACAACGTACGAAAGGAGAAACGAAATGAACGTCAGCGTCATTCATTTGGCCTTATTGCTGTTTGCCGGAGTGCTTGCGGGTTGTCACAGCACGAAGCCACTGAAAGGTGGTAAGGCGACCATTGCGGTGAAGCCCGCCGGCATTGTCGAGCAAACGGTGGTGCAGAGCGATAATCCGGCGCAAACTTCGCGGCAGGATCAAGAGACCGTAAAGACGAAGACTTACACCGTTCCGGCTGGCTCACGAATCGAAGAGACGCATGTCGTCAAAAATGAAACCGCCGTTACGCCCGTGACCAATGTTCAAAGCGTAGTCGTCAGCGAACCAATGCCCGTCATTGAGCGCGAAGAGACCCGAGCGCAGACGGAACTTGGTGCCGCCCAGAAAGACACGGCTCGCGAAATCGGTGCCAAGCTTTCCAGTCTAAAAGGAATCGTTTGGGTTGGCGTCGCCATGTTCCTTTTTGGCTTGGCGTCGCTTTTCTATCCACCGCTGCGCGCAATCATCGGCAGTTTGACCACGAGCGCGGCTATTTTTGTTGGTGGCATTGCGCTAATGGTGCTGCCCACGCTAATTGTAGGAAATGAGCTTTTGATTTTGGGCGGCGTTGCCGTCGCTGTTGGTGGTTGGTTCGTTGCACACCGCCATGGAAAGCTGCAGGGGCTCATCGACGCGAACAAAAATGGCATTGATGATCGATTGGAAAGTTTTATTGGGTCAAAACAATAGAAGGCATTGAGACCACCAGCTAGGCCATCTCGCCGCCAGTTGCTCGAAAAGTTAATGACAGCCATCGCGAATGACAATCCGTCAATCGCGATGGCCTGTTTCCAGGCAACAATCCATTTTCACTGCGATGACCACATTGATTGCAGTCATCTTCGTTTGTGATCCGTCAGACTTCGATATGCTTGACCACGTCCGCCACTCGCATTGAAAAGCGGTTCAAGCAGTCTACTACAAATGGGAACTCTGCCTTTAGACTGTCGGCCGACAACTCATCGCGTTGTGTTAAATATCGAGAGCCGACGACGACTTTGCAGTGGAACACGTTGGGGCAATTTTCCTTCAACCATGTCAACATGCTGCGTCCGTACGAAAAATCCCCAAAATACTGCAAATCAAAAAGGATGCGATCAGCGCGAAACCCGTTGATTCGTTCGGCTAACCGCGAGGCCGCGATGCCCGGCTTACTAATCGGCGTGACAAGATCATCTTCATAGCCGTCGAAAAGAAGAGCTTCGTGCCCGCGTTCGCGAAGCATTTCGCAAAGGGCGCCGTCCATATTGACTGCTTCACGAAGTCTTTCGCGCGGTGGTTCTGGCACGGGCGTTCCAGCTTTGTAAACGGCTTCGTAGTCTGAAAGCGGTTCTCCTCGGCTGTCGTTACAAACAATAATTCTTAAGTTTTTCATGTAGATTGTAGTGGAAACTCAAAACGGAAAGTTGCTCCTTTGTACCATCCGGGGCTCGACACGTTCCAGTCGCCTTTAGATGCTCGTGCAAAATGGGCGACGATTTGGAGGCCTAGGCCCGTTGAATTGATAAAATTTCTTGCCTTCAGCTCCGTGATAGCTTGCTGTCCGCTTTGATCGAACCCCATGCCATTGTCGACAACCTGTAAAATGACAGTGTCATGTTCGCGACGAAACGACACCTTGATCGTTCCTACCCAATCTTCGGGAACCGTTCCGACGGGCAATTTATTAGCCAGAAACATATCCCTCACCATTTTTACAGACTTAACCGCGTTCTCCATGAAGTTCCAAAAGACGGCAATTAGTTTACATTCATCCGTCACAATGGTGAGATCCTTGGGATCGCAGTCCCAGCTTAAGGAAATGTATTGATGATCCATCAGCAAGAGGTCGGCGTATCGTTTGAACGCTTGAGAAATAGCAACCTCGTTCCGGTTATTCCACTTAGCCAAGGAGTCGGTACTCAAAATGCCGTACGCTTCAAACTGTGCGCTAACGAATTGTACGATATCTGCAATCAGGCCAGCGTAATAATCTAAGTTTTTCCGATCGATTTCGGTTTTTCGCGCAAGCGAGCGGATTTTCTCTATGTGCTTGTCACGAACGACATGCAAAGGTTTTGGGGTGTCGTGGAGAAACCACCTCAGCATCCGGTCCCGTTCCTCCGGTCCTTCGCCGGTCGTCCAAAACATGCATTGCAAACCAGTTATCTTGCCGTCTTCTTCTTTAATAGGAGTTTTTACAACACGAACCTGTACGGTGGCCTTCGTGTGTGGACTATGATGCATTTCGTCCTTTTCAATGCGTGGAACATCGCCTTTTAGAATTGCCATGTCGTCAAGCCTGTAGAGGTCCGCCAAATGTGGAGGAAAGAAGTCGGCATCTGTAAAGCCGATAACTTGGCGTTCGGATTTGCCAAGGTTGTTGCAGAACGCGCTGTTCGCATAGGTAAATTTAGAAAATGACGGCTTGTCGTCTCTCGAAAGCAATGCCGACGCATCTTTCCGAAATACCATCTGAGGGATGCCCTCCAGCAGCGAGTGATAATATAATTTCATTTCCTGCAACCGATCGGCGCTGGCGTTCATGATGAACAACGGAGCGGACATGCACGCCCAAAAGCCAATTCTTGGCACCACGATGAAAATAATTTGTTTGAACACGCCTCCTTCGGGCGCCGAGCGCACAATCAGAATAACCAGAAGTACGGTGATTACGCTGATCAACATCGCAAACGTGCGAAGAAGTTGAGCGGGTCTGGCGAGGACAGAAGCGCTTAACAGCGGAAGCGCGAAACAAAGTTGCAGATTCGAGGCAGGACTTCCCTGACGATAAAAAGCCGCTGCAAAATAGATGATGTCGACAAAGTGAAATTGGGCCGCCATACCACGACGGTCCCCCTGACCTTGCGCATGAACAAAGTTGAACATCGCAAGCAGCAGATACCCAAGATGAAACCCCCACGTGGAGGTCGCGTCGCTAAATCGATTGTCCATCGCTAAGGCGACTACAACGAATGTCCAGGCCGCGGCCCGAATGAGCAGCAACCAAAGATGGACATGCTGCAAAAGTTTCTCCGTCAGACGTAGTTTGTCGAGCATTGGAGTCACGAATAGCGGGGTTGGTTGGGACGGCTTTCGAAGCCTCGCCAGGCTTGTTGTATTGCTCCGTAAGTATCGGCCTTCCGAACTGCCGAACCCGAATTTCCTGTGCCTCTTATATTTACAAACCTTAGCATGTCCAAAGTAGGGCGATAGCTGATGGTGATCTCAGGGTTTTTAGAGATCGTAAACAGGAACACAAGTTAAAACTTCGAGAACGTGCGACTGCACTCGCGAGTAAATGATAAATTCGTCACGGAGAACAATTAACTTCAGCGGATAGCCGGATTGAGGATCGCGCCTGTGGCAGCCGCGCGGGGAGGCAAAGCGTTGAATGTTGGCCTCATGACAATTCCTGACAAAAGTTTTGCGTGTAGGGGTGAATACGTTCGTGTCAAAAAAAACGGGCGTATCAAGTTTAGCCAATAAAACCAATGGGTTTACAGGTTTACGAAAATTCGCGAAAACTATAAGCGGACTTTCAGCCCTGGGGACACGGCGCAGGCCTGTTACTGGGAAGGACGTGAAGTTCGGCGCTTTCAGCGACCACGTTTTACACCGAGTCCGTCCAGAAACACTTTCGGCAATGTTTTCAATGGTGAAGGGGGCCGTTGTAAGCAATTCGGGAGGGATATTTTGTGTTGGATCTTCGGCGGAAGGGATTACTCAGGCAAAATTCATGTTACCCGTGGGCGGAAAGCGATTCCGGAACAACTGAAGAGTGGCGGGCGATTCTGAAAGCGTTTCGGGACGGTGTCTCAGGCTAAAACGGCCGGCGAAACTGTTTCGCGGTTGTTTTTGTCCGGAATGGTCTCTTTTTAGGGCTAAAAAATAGGTCCAGCTCGTGGCTTTCGTGACAATTTTGAAAATTTTTTTCATCAATAATCGCCAATGTTTATGCGGGTCCGAGGGGGAGGACACGGTTTGGTACCAAATTGTGTCCTTACGTGGCGATTCGGCTTTGTGAGATAACTGTCGGTAACTATGAAAAACGTATTACCAAATACCATGGCCGGACTGAGCAATTCGGCCGATTTAATCG
>CBHWET010000262.1:0-7441 GCA_966112985.1 uncultured bacterium
CAAAGTGCTGCCATTCCGGCGAACCAGAAACGCCCAAATGATATGTGCCCTTGCCAATATTGACCCGTCCCGAATTCTCAGCGATCGCGTTGAAGACAACCGCGAAATGTACGAGCGCAAAGAAAGTTCGTGTTAACACGAGAACATTCTATGCGTTCGCGTCATGGAACGTCCACCTTAAGAGGACATCATGATCACTGCCGCTTACAAACAATCAACGCAATTGAATGCGGAGGACAGTGGCACCTGTTTTCCGTCGCACGTCGAACCACCGGTGTAACGCGTTCCGGATCGGCGAAGTCGTTTTTGGCAAAAATATCCTCGTGATATAATGACCACACCGTTTGCGCCGCAAATCCGCGCGGCAATTCAAGTTCAACAGCAGCGGTTGCAGCTTCATGCCGATTCACCAACGCGAGAACGATTGTGTCTTTATCGGACAAAGCAGCTGCTGCGTCGACATACGGCGCCTGCGCCGAAGCGAAATCCGGCGGAAATTTGTATTTCGGATAGTGCGCCTTTGGTGGGGGCGGCTCGACAGTCGCACACTGCACCGTTGTGGTCAGGGCCTCGCCCCGCATCCATTCGCCGTATTGCTTGAACACGTGAAAAACTGGTGTTTTTACAACCTGATTGCTGTTGACCAGCATCACGCCGTTACCATTGATCAAAAAAACATAGTTGGCCATCGCCACACGCGGGCTGAGCCGGATCATACAATTGAGTATCCCGGCAACAAAAACGGCGTCCTGTTCAGTGCGTGGAGACTGCCGATTCAATTTTCCTTCATCGTAATGGCGGATATTCCATTCATCCATGGCGAGGCAAATTGGCTCCTTGCTCCGTCTCTGTGACGCGAACTCATCCACGACTGAGATCATTTTCCGAAGGCGCTGCTCGAAATAAACCGGGGTAAATGCGACCGCTTCGAATTCCTCGCGGCGCCCGTTTGAGATGCCATAATTGTGGATAGTCAGGTAATCAATCACGTGACCACCCCGTTTGAGGACCGCGCGATCCCATTCCGGGTCATCGGCCGACATGGATCCAACTGCCATAATTTTAACGTTACGATCGTAACGGCGCACCGCCTCGGCCCATTCGGTAAGTGTACGCGAATAGGTCTCCGCATCCATGTGCCCGGCTTCCCACCTGGCGAATGTTTCATTGCCTATGCCCCAGAAATCCACGTCATACGATTTGGCGTGACCATTCACTTCTCGAGCTTTACCCATCGCTGTTTGGATGTTGCCATTGCAATACTCCAGCCAGCGCAAACACTCTTCTTTCGTGCCGCTCCCAAAGTTGGCGTTTATATAAGCTTTCGTCCCAACGCGCTCGCACCACCGTAGAAATTCGTCTGTCCCAAAGCTGTTTGGTTCTTCTCCACCCCAATGCTTGTTTTCTCGACGAGGTCGTTTGCGTTGTTGCCCGATTCCATCCTCCCAATGATAAACATCCGCAAAACACCCGCCCGGCCACCGAACCACTGGCAGACCCAGCTCACGCGCCGCAGCGATCACATCCCGACGCAAACCTGATTCGTCTGCGAGGGGTGAATTGTCATCCCAAATGGATGGATAGATACACTCGTCCTCGCGCTGGACGTGTTCAAGGTACTGTCCGTAAATGTAAGGACTAATGTGGCCAATTCGCTGGTTTAGGTCCACCGTCACTTTGGCGGAGTAATTAGACAAGACAGCGCCTCGAACCGGAACGACTAGACCGAAGATCACTGCGGCGACGACGCAAAAAGCACGAACTAACACACGCATCGCCTCTCGAGCTGATCGCGAGTATCGATAGGCTGTGACATTCACAAAGCGTTTTCCTCTGCGAGAGCCCAAACATTCATAACCATTTCATCGCGTTGCTATTTGGATCCCTTGATCGAAGTGAGTTCGACCAACAATGGTCATCAATCGTACATTATCCGTTGGAGCAGACAACGTTTTTGGATACAAGGACCTCCGTCTTCAATTACATGAAGATGTCCGTTGGGATTCGTTTTGCGATTTGCAGTTTTCCCCAAATTACATAATCGTCGCTTCATCCCACTGAAAACAACTCGCGAAATGCACCGCGTTGGAAAGCCAATGAAACGAATCCTGACATTCGCCCTGATCAGCCTTTTCTCTGTAACAACATTTGCCGGCTTCAAGGAGGCCAGGGCAGCACTGAACGCGGAGAATTATAAACTCGCGTACAAAGAATACTCCGCGCTCGCCGAGAACGGCGATTCCGGCGCCATGATCATTCTCGGTCGTCTCTTGGACCAGGGAGAAGGACTAAGCCGCGATTATACGAAAGCCATGGATTGGTACGTGAAGGCTTTCGCAAAACAGAACGGCGACGCGTTCAATTATATCGGTGTCCTCTATCGCGACGGACTCGGTGTCCCGCAAAACCGCGAAATCGCTTACGCATTGTTCTGGATCAGCTATTGGGAAGGCCTGGGTTCAGAAGCTGCGCAAATTCGTAACGCACGCAATCTCGAAAAAACCGCGCAACAACTGACGAAGCCGCAGATCGAAGAGACATTGAAGATGACGCGGGAGTACATTGTCGCCTACGTAGAGAATCGCGGAAAACTCACCCCGCAACAGGAACAGCTTAAATACGCCACCACCGGTCATCCGATCAAAGCACTCGCTGATAAGGCCTCATCCAAAAAGAACCGCGGGGCTCACAACCTCCAGGTCGAACTTCGCATCCCAAAGAGTACGCAATTAGACGCGACGCGGGCAGTTGAGTTCGTCACCGACGAAGGCGTAAACAGCAACCCTATCAAGTCATTGAAACAACGGGACGAAAACAACTACCTCATCATAAGCGCCTCGTTTGTTTCTTTTGGTGAGAGCCACCACGCCGTGATGGTTCGAACCACTGCCGACGCGCCAACACAGGTCTTTCTCCTTCCCGCCACGACCAAAGCCAGCAACTGGTCTCCGTGGACCAAACCTGATTACATAGAAACCTCCGACGCTGCCTGGACCTTCATGCAGAACTACAACCACGCCGAGCGATCGACCACGCTGCCGTCCAACTGCTTCGAAATCAGTTACAAAGTAGAATAACCGGCTACGCTTATATTTTACCTGTAGCAGCGAACGTGAGTTCGCTCACTCAATTTCCGTGAAGGAGATGAACGACCTGGCTGGATAATGATCAGAGCAGCCTCACGTCGCGCTGCGACAATCAATATAAAAGCGGACCCACCTCTCGCCGATTCGCCCATTGCCCATAGCCGCTGGCCTCTAGCCCCTTTCCCCTCCGCTCCTTTTCTCCCCGTCCCGCTTATTAAAGACCAGTCGACGGCCTTATTCCAATCGCTGGCCATGACTGCAATAAAATAATCATTCACCGACTCGTCGCGATTCATTATTGTCGTCGCCGGTCACAACATTGGTCAAACAACATGCATACCCGAAATTTCTTTGGCGCGTTTCTCGCCACCGGCCTGTCATTCCTCGCGTTTTCTGCCAGCGCAGGTCAATTATGGTTCCAACGGATCAACGGGCCCGGAAATGGCAGTGATAATTCTTACTCCCTGGCGACTGACTCCAGTAATAACGTCTTTGTTGCCGGAAGGGTCGCGACTCTGACCAATTCGCCGAACTCCGCTTATGATTACGCGCTGATCAAATTCTCATCGACCGGCACACCTGCGTGGACAAATTATTATAATGGCCCCGGCAACGGAAACGACGAAGCCAAAGCCGTTGTCGTCGATCTCGCCGGAAACGTCTATGTCACCGGGAAATCAGTCGGGACGAATTCCATCACTGACTTCGCGACACTTAAATATTCCAACGCCGGCGTTCCACTATGGACGAACCGCTTTCGTTTCACGACTGGAGAAGCAACGTCGATTGGCCTTGATAGCAGCAACAACGTCTTTGTCGCCGGATATGCCAGCGGCTGGCAAACATTGAAATACTCGAGCACCGGTGTGCCGATTTGGACGAATCGGTATGCCTCGGGTCAATATGCTTCGCAACTGGCGGTCGACAGCGGCGGCAACGTCGTAGTGGTTGGAAATGAAACCGTGAGTGGCCAGGGCGACGACATCACGGTCATAAAATATTCCGCCGCGGGCGTGCCGCTCTGGACGAATCGATTCAACGGCGCGGTCAGTGGCAACGACGAAGGCAACAGCGTCGCGATCGATTCCAACGACGACGTAATCATCACCGGCAGTTCCATCACAGCCACAGCAGGCGCTGAGTTTCTCACGCTTAAATATTCCAGCGCTGGCGTTCCAGTCTGGACGAATCACTACAAAGGCACCGGCAACTATACCTACGACGGACCTTACAAGGTCGTCGTCGATGGAAATAAAGATGTCATCGTGACGGGACGTTCCCGTGGCGGCACCGGCTATTCTGATTTCGTGACGGTGAAGTATTCCAGTGCTGGTTCGGCCGTCTGGACCAATCGCTACAACACCACCTACGGCAGCACTCCCCACACGATGACCGTCGATCGTGCCGGTAACATCTTTGTGACTGGTGACATCACCGACACCACCTATTTGAATTTTAACTGTCTCACCATTGCCTACACCAGCACTGGCGTCCAAAAGTGGGTGAACACGTATGTTGGCCCAGACAATGGCGACGATGCGGGCAATGCCATCCGCGTCGACGGCAGTGGCAATGTTTACGTCTGCGGCTGGTCGGTCGGCACCACGAGCTACGCCGACATCATGCTTGTGAAATATACGGGCCTACAACCCTTACCTCTACAGACCCAGAAGACCACAAACAACCTGGTACTGACTTGGGATAACAACGTGTTCCAGCTACAATCGGCCACGTCTATCACGGCCACGTTTACGAATGTGGTCGGAGCGACGAGCCCTTACACAAACACGATCTCCACCAACTCGCGATTTTTCCGCCTGAAAGGCCCATAGCATCGGAGGCGTTGTCGACCAGAACTCGGAGAGTCTACATTATCGTAGTAATCATTGCCCGAACGCTTCAAAGTTCCGGCATTACGGTCATGGCATCGTTTTGAACGCTTGGACGTTTTGGTATTATCCTCATGGGATGATTTCGAACGGTTAAAATTTCCGATTTACGCGCACGGCTTGTTTCGGAACAATTCGACGGAGGGGGAACTTCGGTCATGGCGTAAGTTGGAAGCGTTAAAAAGACGGCAATGAGCGCAATGCGTCTGTTTTGGACGTTTCAAAATTCGGGAACTAAGGCCATGTCAGCATTTTGAACAGTTCGGGAGTGGTCCATTACGCGTATGAGCCTCTTTTCAAGAGTCCAGAAGACGTCCATTACGCGTATTACCCGAGTTTTGAGCCTAAAAGGATGACATTTTCCGTAATACCCGACTTTTGAAGCGTCCGAAACAGGCTCATACGCGTAATACCGACTTGTTGAACCGTTCAGAAGAGAGTTTTACGCGTATTCCCCTGTCTCCAAGCGTCCGAGAAACACGGCATGACCTGAATTCCGGAATTTTTAAACGTTCAAAACCGAGCCATTGCGCGTAATGGCTCGTTGTAGGAGCCTGAAAGTCCAGAGGAGCAATATAGGCAATAATTCGATCGCGTGGCCATTTATCCAATTCACCTAAAACACTCTTGCCATGCCGGAAGGCTTGTGAAAAATTTCACGAGCTTTCGAGCACAATACTTTTTATGCCACACGTCAAACTGCACATCCCCGGTCCCGTCGAAGTCAGCCCTAAGACTTTCAAAGCGTTCTGTTCCCCGATGATCGGCCATCGTGGACAGGGCTTTAAAGACCTTTACGCAAAGATGCAGCCGCAACTGCAACAGTTGCTCTACACGAAACAGCTCGTTTATCTCAGCACGTCCTCGGCCTGGGGAGTGATGGAAGGCGCGATCCGCAACCTCGTGCAGAAGAAAGTGTTGAACTGCATGTGCGGGGCATTCTCGGACAAGTGGCTCGACGTCTCGAAGAAGTGCGGCAAAGAAGCAGAAGCGTTGCAGGTCAATTGGGGATCGCCGATCCTCGCCGAACAGGTGGATGCGAAACTCGCGACCGGCCAGTTCGATGCGCTGACTTTGATTCACAATGAAACATCGACCGGCGTGATGAGCCCGCTCTACCAAATTGCTGCGCTCAAGAAAAAATATCCGGACGTCATGTTCATCGTGGATGCGGTCAGCTCGATGACGGCGACGAAGATCGAATTCGATGCGCTCGGCATTGATGTGTTGCTCGCCGGCACCCAAAAAGCGTTCGCAATGCCGCCGGGGCTTACGGTTTTCGTTTGCTCCCCTGCTGCGCTCGCGAAGGCGGCCACGGCAAAAGATCGTGGTTATTATTTCGACTTCGTTGAATTCCAAAAGAACGCTGAACAAAGCATGACGCCGAGCACGCCTAGTATTGGCCATGCTTACGCTCTCGCTTCGAAACTCGAGGACTTCTTTAGCGAAGGACTCGAAGCACGCTTCGCCCGTCACGCTAAACTTTCGCAGAACACTCGCGACTGGGCCGCGAAGAACGGTTTTACACTCTATCCGGAAAAAGGATACGAATCGGTGACGCTCACATGTGTTAACAATGGCGCAAAGCCAGGCGGACGCGTTGTCGATTTGGCGAAGATGCAGAAACTCGTGAAGGATCAGGGATTCCTGATTGATGGCGGCTACGGCAAAATCAAAGGCACGACCTTCCGCTTGTCGAACATGGGCGATGAAACCGAAGCAACAATGAACCAGCTTTACGCTGCATTGGATTCGGCGCTGAAGCAGCTGTGAGTGAATTACAAAAACAAAAAGGCTCGCGTGAAAACACGCGAGCCTTTTTCGTTTAAAGAATTTCGTTAAGGCGAAACAGGGAGCCGCTCTTCGTTTACTTCAGTTCCCATCATCACGCCCTGCTCTTTGTAAGTCTTCAGCATGAAATGTGTCGCTGTAGAGATCACACCTTGAATCGTCGCGAGTTTCTCTGAAACAAATGTCGCCACTTCGCGCAGATTCGATCCCTGAACGATCACCAGCAGATCGTAACCGCCCGACATCAAATAGCAGGAGTGGACTTCTTTATACTTCGCGATCCGTTCCGCCAGTCGATCAAATCCGCCGCCGCGTTCCGGCGTGATTTTGACTTCAATAACAGCGCGAACAATATCGACGCCAATTTTCTCTTCATTCAACACCGCACGATAGCCGACGATCACTCGATCCGCCTCGTAAGCCTTGATCTTCGATGCGACTTCCGCCTCGGAAATATTCAGCATCGCCGCGAGTTGCGCCGGTTTCAGCGCAGCGTTTTCGTGCAGCAATTTTAGAAGAGCGTCCATTCGTTTGCCTTTTAATCCTCTGTCGAACTCAATTTCGCGAGGACCGTAAAATCTTCGAGCGTCGTGGTGTCACCTTTGATCTCGGCACCGGAAGCAATCTGCTTCAGCAATCGGCGCATGATCTTTCCTGAGCGAGTCTTCGGCAGCG
>CBHWET010000263.1:0-7411 GCA_966112985.1 uncultured bacterium
ACCGGCGATCTCCTCAATGCGCTTTCTCATATTCGCCAGGCCATTGCCGAACATCCGCGTTTCGCTGCCGGAGAAACCCTTTCCATTATCCTGTATCACAATAAGGAGCGCCGATTCATTGACCTCAAGGCGGACGAGAACTTCGGTTGCAGCGGAATGTTTCACGACATTGTTAAGCCCTTCTTTAATGGTAAGAAAAAGATTGTGGCGTGCTTCGGAAGAAATAGCACGCTGCGGCAGTTCTTCCGGCATCTCGAGGGTGTAACGGATCGCCGTAGCGCCAAGGAACATTTCAACGTACTCGCCAATGTAGAGTGCCAATTGATCGATGGAATCGTTTTTCGGATTCACCGCCCAAACGAGCGCGTCCAGATTCCGGACCATTTCACGAGCAGCACGCGAAATTTTCCCTACATGAGGTTGCAGTTCGGCGTTATTGATTTTCGCGCCGACAAACTCACTGAGCACTGAAATTTCCGTCAGCCGCGCTCCAAGGTCATCGTGCATATCGCGAGCGATCCGCGCGCGTTCCTTCTCGATAGCGTGTTGCTCCTCCAACCGCAGCAGACGCTTCTGTATTCGTTTCCAGGTAAAGTATCGGACGGATCCCGCGATCCCAGATACTGTAAAGAAGGCGATAGCCGCCAGAAACCATTTCGTTTGCCACACGTGTGGTTGCAATTCCAGCGCCAACACGGCGCCAGTCTCATTCCACACGCCATCGCTATTGCAGGCAACAACGCGAAATTCATAACGTCCGGGAGCAAGATTGTTATAGTAGGCCGTGCGTCGCGTTCCGGCATCGACCCAATCCGAATCAAAACCGTCGAGCCTGTATTTGAAGCGATTTCGTTCCGGCGCACGAAAACTAAGGGCAGTGTAGTGCAATTCCAATTCACCGCGGCCGGGCGAAAAAATGATTTCCGGGATGTGACTTTTCGGATCCGTCCGAATGATCGCCGTGTTCCCGGGGTCGTGATGCGCTCCGCTGTAAGATTCATAACCAAGCACCAGCGCTTTATCCTTAAGGACGGATTCAATGCTAACGAGTGGCGGAGAATCGTTCTCACGCGCAGCGTTTGGATCAACCACGGCAAGACCGCGCGTTGTCGTGAACCAGAGCCGTCCATCCTTTGCTTTCCAACCAGCTGGTTTGGACACACCATTGCATTGCACACTCGCCATTCCATCAATCTTCCCAAAAGCGGTGCAACTGATGGTCCGAACGACGCGATGATCAAAGTCGTCGAAGTCCTTTTTGCGGATTCGAAAAACACCGGAGAAGGAACTCATCCAGAGGCAACCACGATCATCCTCAAGGATTTCCAGAATACTGTCGTTAAAGAGGCCGTCGCTTGCGGTGTAGCGGCTGAAATGCGGAGTTGCTTCACCAGCTCGGACATTCACGCGTGTCAATCCAGCGGCAGTGCCGATCCACAATGTGCCTTCGTGATCTTCGTACAAGGAAAGCACCTGGTTATCCGATAAGCCATCGCTTGCGTGAAACGTTTGAAATCTCCCATTGGCACGACGCGTCAGCCCTTCAGTGTTTCCAATCCATAAGTTTCCAAGGCCATCTTCAATGATGCACCGAATAGTATCTCCCGCGAGCCCGTCGGCATGCGTGAATCGCTCAAATTTTCCTCCATCCATCTTATAAAGTGCTGTGCTGGTTCCAACCCAAAGCACGCGCTTGCTGTCCTCGTAAATGACGCGAACGACAGGATCAACCAAACCTTCGTTCGGACCGAAGTGCGTGAACTTTCCGTCATTAAAGTGGAAAAGCCCGCCGTCGAATTCGCCGCCGACCCACAGGCTGCCATCGCGGCTTTCGCAAATAGACAAAACCAGGTCATAGAGTCCGTTCGTCGGATGGTTATAAACGACAACATGTCCGTTTGTGAGGCCGTCCAGTCCTCCGCCCCATGTTCCAGCCCAGATCGTTCCGTGCGAATCCTGCAGAACAGACATGACATTGTCATGTGAAAGACCGTCTCGTTTGCCTATCGATTGAAATGCTTTGGGAAGCAGCTGGCTTAAACCTTCCTTGGTCCCCATCCAAAGGTTGTGTTCGCGATCCTCGGTGAGGCAATAGTTGTATGCTGAACCCTCGTTTCTGGTTTCAGCAACGAACTTTCCATCCTCCCAACGAGCAACACCCGCGAGGGTACCGACCCGCAACTGTCCACGACTGTCTTTGAAAATGAAATTGATGAACAAATCGGGCAGTCCTTCCTGTTTGGTGAAGAATTTCAATTCCCCGTTTTTCAGATGAGCAACACCCGCCCCTCCAGTCCCTACCCAAAGCGTGTTTTCGTCGTCGCAATACAAGGTCCTGATCGTATTAACGGCGAATCCGTTTCTCGAATTATACACGTCGCCAAATTTGCCCTCGTGATAACTGGTCAAACCTCCGACCGTTCCAATCCACAGTCTGCCCGTTCGATCTTCGCAAAGCGCAAGCACGTTATTGTCACTCAACCCATCGCCTTTTCTAAGCCACGTACACGCACCATTTCGCCACCGAACAAGCCCGTTCGTCGTGGCAAACCAAAGCGATCCATCGCGGCTTTCCAACATTGAACGCACGGGCGTGTTGAGGTTCAGCGGATCGGGCACAAATTTTCCATCTTGAAAAGCTGTCACTCCCTGCTGTGTGCAAATCCAAAGGACGCCGTCCCGGGTTTCGTAGAGACACCGAACGGTAGCGCGATTTAGCGCGGAAGCATCTGGAGAGTCGAATTTCGTAAATCGGACGCCATCGAAACGGCCTACGCCTTGCCACGTGCCGAACCAGATATAACCGTCGCGCGTTTGCAGCACGGCTGTGACGGCATTGTGCGGGAGACCATTGTCTGTTTGCCAATTGCGAAAAGTGAAATGAGAAAGGTCATTGGTGAAGAAACCAAACGCCCGACAACAGAACATAGCCACAAAAAGTCCGAGGGACAATTTGAGAGCGTGGGGGCTTTTCACAGGAGCACGTTACGAAAATTGTCATTCAACGACAATCCAGTAATCAGGCGTCGCCGTCACACTTCGTCTGATTCTTCAGAACTCTTCGAAGTAACCGATATGAGCTTCTGAATCTTTTGCTCCAGCTCCTTTCGATAATTTCGCTCCAACTCAGCAAGACGAAAGCAGCGCATTTGTTCGCACTTTTTCTCGAATTTTTCACTACTGCGGAATTCACGCTCTAGCATTTTCAATTTCACCCACGCCGAGAAAGCGGCAACCCAGGGCCGTCGTGTCCGGCATTGATCGCCTTGGATGGAGCTGCCGTCTCGGTCCATGCTGTCCGTATAATAGAAAAACGGGCTTTGGCGGAAAACCCTACGCCAAAGCCCGTCCGTTACCCGAACTCTTACTGTTCCGCAGAACTACCCTGAACAACGATTCGATAGGAACCGTCGTTACCATTGTTTGTCAGGACCGCAGACGAAGTTGCACCCGTTGCAGTTACTGTTGCAGCGTCTGTCCATGCCGCGCTGTCACTGGCTTTGAATTGCACCGTATAGGTGACGCCCGCTATTGAATCCCAGGTAAGCGTGACAGTGTCGCCGCCAGCCACGAAGCCATCTGTGCTTTGCGCTGCGAGAGCGTCCGCACTGACAATAACTGTAAGCGTCTTCGTATCGCTCTTGATCGGCGCTCCGTTGACTGGATTATCGTTGGCAAACACGGTGATGCTGTTCGTTGATCCAGCTGCTGTTGGCGTCCACGTGAACGCACCGGTATTCATGTCGATGCTTGCAGTTGACGGTGCATCAGCATCGAGACCGTAATTGATTCCACTGCCAGGATCTGGATCGCTCGCAGAGGCGGTAAAGGTCAACGTGCTACTGGCTTTCATTGTCACTGTTCCCGGCAATGCAGCTGTCGTAACAACCTCAAAGTTGTCCAGGTAGAGCGTGTGTGTGCCAGTCGTAGTGCCGACAAGCGCCAGATGTTCGAGCACCTGTTGTCCGGCGTTCAGAATCGCGTCGCCAGTGAACGCAGCTTTACCTTCGTTTGGAATATCAAACTCCAGAGTAGTCCACGTGCTCGCGTTTACGGTTCGCGTTGGAATCGGGCAACCGTTGGCTTGTTTGCCGGATACACCGACAAACTCAATTGTGCCAGTGGTTCCGCCATTTGCGCCGTTTTCGGCGGTCGTTCCAGTTTCGCGAATGCCAAGCGCAACTTTAATCTGCTTATCGCAATACACATCAAACTTCAAACGTGCGCTCGCGTTGATCGTTGGATTCGGGAGCAAAGTGGTATTTGCCGTTGTTAAACGAATCCAATAATTGTTCGTTCCGGTTTTGAACGTCCACGCCGCCTTCAAGACTTTGGCGCTCGCGTGTCCTGCAGCAAAACTCGTTGTCACAGTTGTGTAGTTTGTCGCTACGGTATCAACGAAACTAACCGTTGTGCTCGAGTTCGCCGGCTTCTTGAACATGACTTGTTCATTCGGCGTATTGTTTGTGAACGTTTCATAGCTCACCACAGATTCGGTCATGCGGGCTGTACCGAGAGCCAACGTTGGTGCGGTATTGGTAGCGGTAACATAGATTGTCACGTCCTGTTCTGCATACAGGGCCGGCGTGCCATTATCCGTCACTCGAATGGTGATCACATTCGTGCTGCTCACGTTGCCGGGAGGAGTCCACGAAAATACTCCGGTGCTGGCATTGATGGTTGCACCGGCGGGCACAGTTCCTTGTAAACTGAACGTCAGCGTCTGGGCCGGAAGGTCATCGTCACTTGCTACAGCGGTGAACGTAACCGTGCCGCCACTCTGCATTTCCAGACCGTAATTCGGAACACCACTCAATTTTGGTGTCGTGTTTACTTTGTTGACCACGATCGTGACATTCTGCGATGCGCTTAATGCACCGGGGCCATTGTCGGTTACACGAACCGTAATGACATTCGTGCTCGGCCCTTGCGATGCGTTTGGCGTCCACGAGAACAGACCCGTCGCCGTATCGATAGTCGCATTCGTCGGCGCGCCTGCATCGAGGCTGAAACTTAAGCTTTGTGCTGGCGCATCAACATCACTTGCCGTCGCGGTGAATGTTATCGTCGACCCGGTATTTACCGTGAGGTTGCTGGCAATCGTAACGACTTCGAAGTTATCGAGGTAGATGTTGTAGACGCCCATCCCTCCGTTAGGCACCAGCGCTAAATGTTCCAGCACACCTTTGCCAGTGGCAAGACTTCCATTGCCGGTGAAAGCCGTGATGCTTTCCGCGGGCAGATTGAATTCGACGGTTGTCCAGTTGCTCGCGTTAACCGTATGTGTGCACTGCGGCTGTCCGCCAACACTGCTGGTTACGCCCGCCCACTCGATTGTACCTGTCGTCCCGCCGTCTTGTCCGACTTCGGCGTTGCCACCGGTTTCACGCAACCCAAGCGCGACTTTCAAGGACTTATCAGTCCACATTTTGAAGCGAATGCGTTGATCCAGTCGCACCGTCGGATTCGGAATGTTCGGTGTCTTGAACGTCGTCATGCGGAGCCATGGATTGGTCGTGCCGGTTTTGAACGAGAATGTCCCATATAATGCCTGCAAGCTCCCGTTTCCTGCCGGCAAGACGTTCGTGACACTCGTCAGATTTTGTGCGGTTTTATCCAGATAGTTCGTTGTGGTCGACGAATAAAGCGGCTGTTGGAACAACACTGTGCCGTTGTAACTGCCATTATCATAAGATTCGAAATCGGTGATCGCCTCGATGTCCGTTGTCGTTGTGTTCACCGAGATCGTTGGTGCGGTATTTACCTCATTCACGATGACCGTGAAGGTCTGTGAACTTGATGCTGCTGGTGATCCGTTGTCAGTAGCGGTAATCGTGATTGAATTCGTAGTCGGCCCCTGGGACTCACTTGGCGTCCACGTAAAGACACCTGTCGCCGAATTGATTGTCGCCCCCGCGGGCGCATTGATACCAAGACTGTAGGTTACCGTTTGAGCAGGCACGTCGGAATCAGTTGCCGACGCGGTGACAGTGACCGTACTTCCTTCGTTGACTGTCTGATTTCCAATTACGGCGAGGCTCGGCGCGGAGTTCACTTCGTTAACGGTTACCGTGAATGTCTTCGCATCACTCATTACGGGTGAACCGTTATCAGTGACCCGAACTGTGATCGGGTAGCTGCTTCCGCCCTGAGTTTCAGAAGGCGTCCACGAAAACGCGCCAGTCGACGCATTAATGGTAGCTCCCGCCGGAGCACCAGCATCGAGGCTATACGTTAACGTCTGGCCGGAATTCGCATCACTGCCGCTTGCGGTGAAGGTGAGTGCAGTTCCTTCATTCGCAGTCTTATTGCTGATTGCTGAAAGAACCGGGGCGACGTTTCCACCATCGACAACGCTCACGGTAATAGTTTCAAACGAAGTCTGGCCGAGCTGATCGGTTACGCGAACGGTGATGTTGTAATTGCCACCCTGCCCGACCGCCGGTGTCCATGTGAATTTTCCATTCTTCGCGTTGATACTCGCTCCGGCTGGAGCGCCCGCATCGAGTGAGTAGTTCAACGTGTTATCACCCACCACAGCGAAGTTATCAAGATACACGGTGTAAGCACCGCCAGCGTTATTGACTGCACCAAGAACGAGATGCTCGAGCACGCCTTTAGCGAGATCGATCGCACCGTTGCCGGTGAACGCTGCTTGCGCTTCGAACGGGATGTTGATGCTGATCGTCGTCCATGTGTTTGCCGCAATCTGTTTGCTTGCAATGGGCGCGCTGCTCACCACGTTCGTCACGGCAGCCCAGTCAATAGTTCCAGTAGTTCCGCCATTAGCACCGTAGGCGGCTGTAGTCGCCGTTTCACGGAAACCGAGGCCGACTTTCAAAGCCTGCGTAGAATAAATGTCGAAGCGCAGGGTCTGTGCTCCGTCGATCGTCGGATTCGGGTAGTTAGCAGCACCTGCTGTGGTCAAGCGAACCCATGGATTGACCTGGCCTGTCTTAAATCCCCAACCGACTTTCAAGACTTTTGCTGACGAGTGGCCGGCCGGGAACGACGTGGTTACATATGTGTAATTCGTAGAAGTGTCGAGGAAGGCACTCGTTGATGCCGAATTCGCCGGACGGCGGAACAGCACAGTATCGTTCACTGTATTATTCGCAAAACCTTCGAAATCCATCCATGTCGTTGCAGATACGGTTTTATTCGGATCCGATGAACTCGCGGTAAATGAGAGTGTCGCGCCAGCCGACACCGATTTGTTTCCAATTGGTGAAAGCACCGGCACATACAGAGGCCGCGCATTGGCCGTGTTTGAATAAGCCGATCCTCGAGTCGAGTTTGCCGCATCACCGGCTTTGTATGCGAGAACGCGATAGTAATAAGTCGTGCCAGCCGTCAGTCCTGTGTCGGAGTAAGTCGTGACGTTCGCCGCAACCGTCGCAACCCGGGCAAA
>CBHWET010000264.1:0-7399 GCA_966112985.1 uncultured bacterium
GGCGACCAAACAAATTTGATACCGTCGGCTATTACCACTTGTGCGGTGTCTGTGTGCCCGTCAGTTACCTGGACATTCCCACTGGTTCCAGCAGCAAAGTTAAATTTGCCGATAAGGTTCCATTTCCCCCCATTGGACTGTTGATTGACGGTGACGATCTGACTTCCGCCGTTGTAATTGACGGCTAGCTTGGCTCCAGTCGTACGATTGCTGCCCTGCGAATGCCATTCGTAAACGTCGTAATTTCCCGCACTCACGATGTTCGGTGAATATTGCAGGTAACTCGATCCACCGCCGCCACTCTTGTAGCGGTAATCGCTGCCAAGGCGATCGGTTGCACTTGTGCCAGTCGACCACGTTCCCACAACCAACGCGCCGGGATTATCAATGACAATGTCCGCGGGCGGACTGCCCACGGTAATCGTGGTGGAAGCGATCGGGCCAAACCAATGAACACCTTCCTGCAACATTTCCCATGCAAAGCTGTAACTGGCCGCGCTCGTCGGGGCCGTGCAGTTGAAAGTGAACGTGACGGTCTGGTTCGTGCCCACCGACGCAACCGGCATATCGACACGGCTTAAACCCCACCGGGTATTGTCCTGTGGACTTTGCGAACCGAGGCGATATGGATTTGCCCCGGTATTTGTCCACGTGTTCATGCTGCTGATATTACGGAAGCTCACCGTCGCGGTGAATGTGTCACCCGGATTTACCGTGGCTGGCACGCTGATCACCGGAGAATCCGATGCATCGTAGGGTTGGTTGTTTATTAATGCCATGAGATAACCCCAATCCCAATATTGCCCGGGATCCGTATGCGTGTTGCAGGTGGGATCGATCCCAAGGCCGGTCCCCGCCCACGACACCCACGCCGGATTTTGCCATTCGTTATGTCCAACGACGTGGTTACGATCCCGCGGAGTTATGTTCCAGGCGTCGAGAAGGTGGCGTTGTAACCCCGACGTCGCACGATACATTTCATACGTATACCAAGCGGGATTACTGACGAAGCCTTCGTGTTCGGTGCCGAACGAATGGGTGTTCCAACAAAGGGCATGCCATGCATAATATTGTTCGCGAACCATCTGAGTAATTTCACCTCCCGCATGGTCTGTACCCGTGTCCTGTTTTCCGTTGACGCAGTAGTGAGCGCTCGCCGAAGTGCTGCGTTGCTGAAAGTAAGAGATTGTAGTGAGATAGTATCCCTCCATGTCGTGAATCACGACGAACTTATGGCCGTTACCTGAGGTGTACCAATGATTTTTGAAGGCCGGATTCCAAATAGCCGGCGCGTAATCCGGTTGCGCATGCGACAGGCTCATGCCGAGGGCTGCCGCTCCGATTATTACAGCGAGTTTTTTTAACATAATGAGGTATTTCGACGGGTTTCGTTTAAACGCCAGATGAGAAGACAGTTCTCACCTGTGTGCTCAGGGGTGAGTGGGGAACCGCAGCAGTGAATCACAGCGCGCATTCAAACGGTATCGGGAACGAACGCCTTTCGGCTTGAGGGAAACGCTGAGCGGCAACACTAAAACAAAAAAAACGCGCAAGGGACTATTCGCCCCTGCGCGTTTCTAAATCTAACCGCTTGTTAGAAGCGAACCAGCTTCTCGAGCTCTTTTACGCGCTTCTCAATCGTGTGCTTCGTCACGCGGGTCGTCATTTTCAAACCGAATCCTTCGCAACAGAATGAAGCGACGACACTGCCGTAAATCATGCCACGACGAATGTTCTGCTCGACAGGTCCGCGGGCAGTAGAGAGATAACCCATCATCGCGCCGACGAACGAATCTCCTGCACCAGTCGGATCAACGACGCGATTCAACGGATATGCAGGCGACATGAAAAACTCGGTTTTAGTGGGCGAGCCGTTCCGTGCCGAAAGCATCGCACCGTGTTCCCCTTTTTTGATGATGACGAATTGGGGTCCAAGCTTGTGAATCTTTTTCAACGCCGCCATCAGATTATCCTCCTGCGTCAGTTGGCGCGCTTCGCTATCGTTTAGAACGAATCCGTCGACGCGTCGCAACAACTTCAAGAGGTCAGGCAACGCAATGTTCAGCCAAAGGTCCATCGTATCGGCCACGACGAACTTTGGACGGCGCATCTGGTCGAGGACGTGGTGCTGCAACGAAGGTGCGATATTTGCCAGCAAAACAAAATCGGCGGAACGATACGATTCCGGCAGTTTGGGGCTGAAAGTTTCAAAAACACCCAGCTCCGTTTCGAGTGTCCGGCGATTGTTCATGTTGACCTCGTATTCGCCGGACCAATGGAACGTCTTCCCTTCTGCGATCTGCAGACCTTCGAGATCAACCTTATGTTTGCGGTAAAGCTGAATATATTTTTTCGGGAAATCTTGTCCGACAATGCCCACCATTTTCACGGGAGCAAAAAAGCTCGCGGCAACAGCAGCATGGCTGGCGGAGCCGCCGAGCAGGCGCGGATTTTCCGCTTTAGGAGTTTTGATGGAATCCAACGCCGTCGAACCAACAATTAATACGCTCATTCAGTTCCGTTATATTTGAAAAAATTTGAGCGGGGAGTTTAACCCAACGCGCGGCCAACGGCAAGTTTTGCGGCGGTTCAATTGAGGCGTCGTCGGAAATCGCGGCACGCTGCCGTAACGTCGGGAGCGTTGAGTATCGCCGAGACAACGCAAATCCGCTGCGCACCGGCACCAAGAACAGCGTCAATTGTCTGGAGATTGATTCCGCCAATCGCAAACCACGGCACCTTCACGTTCTCACGTGCCCAGCGCACATATTCCAGCGTCACTGGCTTTGCACTCGGTTTCGTTCCGGTCGCGTAAATCGGTCCGATAGCAATATAATCCGCATCCGCAACGATCGCGCGTTCCGCCTGAGCCGGTGCATGCGTACTCAAGCCAATTTTAATTTTCGTCAGTTCAGAGCGCGACGTTGGCAATTGTGAGACATGGGTATATCCGGCATCGAAAAAGTCTTCCTGTCCCAGATGGCAAATATCGGCACCGATTTCCTGGGCGATTTGGAGATAATCATTAATGACGAAGTAAACCCCCGCAGCGCGCGTGATTGGCACAATCGCCTCAGCCATGCGACGCACTTCATCAATCGGAAAATTCTTTGCGCGGAGTTGGATGATATCCGAACCGCCGTCGCACAATTGTTGCGCAACGTCGGCCGGTTTTCGGCCATGCAGATAGCCGGTGTCAACAAAAGTATAAAGCCTACAATCAGCGAGAGCTCTCATCAGCCGCCCGATTAGCGACCAATGCTCTTGTAAATGAAGCCAAGTCGCTCCATCTCATGCACGTCGAACATATTGCGTCCGTCGAACATGATTGGGTGCGTCATCGACTTACGCGCGCGTTCAATGTCCAATTTCTTGAAGACCGGCCACTCGGTCGCAACCACAAGAGCGTCGCAGCCGTCAGCCACGGCGTTCATGTCATCGACATAGGTAACATTCTGGAGAACTGACTTGGCTTTCTCCATAGCCTTCGGATCATGCACGCGAAGAATCGCGCCTTCTTTCTGTAAGCGCAGGCACAGATCGATCGCCGGCGACATACGAACGTCGTCGGTGTTCTGTTTGAAAGCGAGGCCAAGAACGCCGAGCTTCTTGTTCTTCAATACCCACATCGTCTCAAGAATCTTTTTTACGAAGCGATCCATCTGCTCCGCATTGATGCGCTGCACTTCTTTCAGCAATCCGAAGTTATATCCAAGTTGCTCGGAAATATGAATGAACGCGCTCAGGTCCTTCGGGAAACAACTGCCACCGAAGCCGAGCGACGCATCCAGGAACTGACGTCCAATGCGTTTGTCCATTCCCATCCCATTTGCAACTTCCATGACGTTCGCGCCTGACGCTTCGCAAATGACGGACACGGCATTGATGTAAGAAATCTTCAGCGCGAGAAACGAATTCGCCGCGTGCTTGATCAACTCCGCCGAGTTAATGTCCGTGACAATGATTGGCGCGTTGTATGGGCCGTAAATCTCCTTCATCGCCTGCACCGGCCGTTGCGATTGCACACCAATCACGACGCGGTCCGGTTTCATGAAATCGTCGACAGCAAAACCTTCACGCAAAAACTCCGGGTTGCTTACGACGTCAACATCCACCTTCGCCTTGCAATACCGTTTGATCGTCTCGGCAACTTTTTTGCCCGTGTTCACGGGAACCGTGCTCTTATCAACCACGATCTTGTAACTCGTCATCGACTGCGCGATTTCGCGTGAAACACCTTCCATGAAACTCAAATCAACGGAACCATCTGGCTGTGGTGGAGTGGGCACCGCGATGAAGATAACGTCGGATTTCTCGACGCCCTCTTTCGTGCTACTCGTAAAACTCAGACGTCCGGCAGAAACATTCTTTTTAACGAGCTCTTCAAGGCCCGGCTCATAGATTGGCATATGACCAGCCTTGAGCATTTTAACCTTATCTTCGTTATTATCGACGCAGATAACCTGGTGCCCGACTTCGGCGAAGCAGGTGCCTGTGACGAGACCAACATAGCCGGTTCCAATAATGGTGAGTTTCATGATGGCTGCAGAGTGAAAGGGACGTGGTTACTTTACTTGTCGTTGTTGAGCAGAAACCTGCCGTAAACCATACCGGCCAAGCCGGCGCCCAGAAGCGGTCCCACCCAGTAAATCCATTGATTATTCCAATGACTGCTCGCGAGTGCGGGACCAAACGTCCGAGCCGGATTCATCGCCGCGCCCGTAAATGGTCCGCCAAATAATATATCGAGAGTCACTGTAAATCCAATCGCCAGGCCGGCAATCATCTTGGGACCCCGGCTGTCCACGGCAGTTCCGTAGATAACGAACATCAGGAAAAATGTAAGTATCCCTTCGATCAACACCGCCTGCAAAGCATTGATTCCCTTGGGCGCGAGATCCGGGGTTCCTGTAGCCACGATGGTATTGGCGAGCGATTTGTTTTCCGGATCCAGTTGCCCCGTGAACAGGAAGAGCAAAACGAAAGCGGCAATCGTTGCGCCTGAGATTTGTGCAATCCAATAAGCAATAGAATCCCGAACGTTCATCTTACCACCGACAAGGAGCCCAAATGTCACGGCAGGATTGAATTGTCCACCCGAAATACCACCGGCCGCCGATGCCATAACGGCAATAGTCAGACCATGCGCCAGCGCCACAGCCAGCAAACCAGCGTTGTGATAAATAGCTCCAACCCCGATGAAAATCAGCGCAAAGGTGCCAATGAATTCAGCAACGCACTGTTTGAGCAATCGATTGCTCATTTCTTAACCGTATTCGTTTTAACGATCGGAGCGTTCGTCGAACCTGCCGGAGGAGTCGTCACTTCGATGACCTGATCCTGGAACGCAGGCTCTGGTTTCGCCAGTTCAGGATGTTTGGCGAGCAAAAGTTCGCGCTTCTCAACCGCGGCGGCACGCCATGCATCATACGGATTCTGGTTTTTGTCGAGCTGCTCGTACAACTTCAAAGCCTCTTCCGGTTTGTTTTGAGATTCATTGATACGCGCAAGGCTAAGTTTCGCCTGCGATGCAGCGGGACTATTTGCGAATTTGTTAACGACTTCCTGGTATTTGGCAGTCGCTTCGGCCGTTTTGCCCTGCGCGTCGAGGCAGGAAGCAATGCCAAGAGCGGCTTCGGACTGAATCACACTGTCCGGATTGTCCTTGAGGATCTTTTCAAAGCGCGCTTGCGCATCAGCATATTTGTTTTGCTGGAAAAGCACACCAGCCGCCAGCAAATCGGCGCGTTCACCAACAGGATTACCCGAATTATCCTGAGCGGCTTTGATATAGGTGTCGGCAGAAGCTGTTGGTTTGATGAGGCCGATGGAAGGCGGCGTGAAAACCTGTTCGTTGGCTTTGATTTCGTTTTGTTCCTTGTTCCAATTGATCAGCATCACGACCAAAACGATGCCAAGGAGCACTGCCACACCGATCAAAACCTTCTTCGAGTTCTCAAATAACCAGGCGACAAGGTCAAAATTACCGGGTGCGTTCGTTGATTCAGCTTCCATAGGAGGGGCAAATGTTCCGAGTGAGCATCAAAAAGGCAAGCCAAAATCAGACTTTTGACGGCGGTGTATTACCGGAATCTCGGGTCAGCTTCACCGACACGTACTTCGTTTGTGGAATGATAAACTTCTTCACCTCCACCGTAACTCGCGACACTTTGAACTCCGTCAGGACAATATTCGCGATGTCCGCCGCGAGTTTCTCAATCAATTTCCAATGCTGCCCTTCGCCAAGCCGCAACAGCCGTTGCGACGCTGCGAAGTAATCGACCGTGTGGATTAGATCATCGGTTGCGGTCGCCGCGTGAAAGTCCAGTTGCATCTCGACTGTAATCAATAGCCGTTGCGCCCGCGCCCGTTCCGCATCCGGAACACCCACGTGATAAAACACTTCCAGGTCGCTGATTGTTATCGTGTCCATTAGTCAGGAAATCAGAGCATCAAAACATCTTCATCCGCGCTTCATCCGCCTCACCTCATCCACCAACACGCGAGTCGGCGTATTGAGTTCCAGGCTCATGGCTTGCTCCATTGTCACCCAACGAAACTCCTGAGCCTCCTCGTTTAATTTAACGTTCGACCCGTCCAGCGTCCGGCAAACGTAGTTCAAAAGGACGAAATGAGCTTCCCGATAAAATTCCTTTGAATGAATACAATCCTGTACCAGGACGAACTCAATGTCGTCGATATCCAGATCGGTCTCCTCCTTGATCTCACGTCGCAATGCATCGAGCGATGGTTCGCCAAATTTTATTTTTCCGCCCGGAATGCCCCACATGTTCGACCACTTTTGCGTCCGCACCATCAGCATCTCGTTACGAGCGTTAAAAATCAGGGCACCAACTGTAGCGATCGGATGCGAAATGGCAGCGCCCTCAATACCGTGTTTCCGCTGGACCAACTCAAACGAATTTCGCTCAAGGATTTCTTTCAACTCATCGAGATGCTCAACAATGACATCGGGCTCAGACGCCCGAAGCTGTTCCAGCCGGTTGTAACCGGTTAATACTGCGCACGAAAAAATTCCGCCATGTTTTGCCGTCTCAACGTCATGCTGCATATCGCCGATAAACAGCGTTTGCTCCGCAACCAGGTTGTTCTCACGCAAAATCGCATGAATCTTTTCGCGCTTATCAATCACTCCCGCGTAAGGAACATCGATGAACTTCCCGAAATCAGTCGCCTTCGCCTGCACCGCCCAATGATCCGCGTGCACGGTGCTTAGGAGAAACGTCCGGATTTTATGGCGACGGCAAAACTCGAGAAATTCCTGCGCGTGCGGCAGAGCGACGACATTGTCCTGCACCTGTTTGAATCGAAAATGAAACCAGCTTTCGAGCTGTTCCATGGCAAGGTTCGGCAGGTGACGATCGTAAAATTTCGTGAA
>CBHWET010000265.1:0-7318 GCA_966112985.1 uncultured bacterium
AGCACGGCTTTCACGTCGCCGACGCCTTTGCCGTAAACGGTGTCATGTCCATCGGCGCTGATCGGGTCCTTCAGGTGCAATGAGTAAACACGGCCTTTGAGTGTCTTCAACGCATCGACCGGCTTCAAGCCGGAGCGGACGAGATGGCCGGTATCGAGGCAGAAACCCATGTGTTTGTCGCGGTTCTTCATGAGGGTGACCGTGTAACTCGGGTCCCAGTTTTTGTAATCAGGATGCGCAGGATCCTTGCGGTGGTTGTGCAGACAGAAACGGATGTCGTACTCCTTGCAGAGCTTCTCCACGAGATCGAAACCTTTTTCCGGTGGTTCACCCGTCAAAGCGACAAACTCCATCTTCTTCGCGAACTCGAATGTTTTGCGCAATTCAGTTTCAGGATCTTTTGCTTCAAAGGCTTTATTTCCAAAATACATGCTGGTGGCGCGAAGACCGGCAGATTTCAGCTTCTCTTTCAGTTCAGAGATGTATTTGTCGGGTAACGTCGAGTTCACCTCGAGTTTAGGATGCTCCGGGCTGAGTTTTTGCCATGAGAAAAACTCGATCGTTTTGCCGCCGACGGCCGCGGTTTTGTCGATGGCTTCATAAGCGCTGACGTCGTTGAAAGAATACGCCTGGCAGCCGAGCGAAAAGCCGCCGATCTTTGTCGACTCGTCGAGCGGCGGAGCGGCATGGGCAGCAAAATGGGCGACGAACGCGACGGCGGCAATGCGCAGAATGGATTTCATAGGGATGTTGTGACGATTATCGGATATTCCGTCAATGGATTGCGCCGACTTCGGCTTTATTCAGTTGAATTTAGGCGGGGCGAGGAACTTCAATATAACCAACACCAATTATGATAAGGTCAGCGCGCCTGTTTTGCCTGTTTAGTTGCATTGTCGCTTTGTCCGAAAACGGATGGGGACAAGGATTCTCTGCGGAGGAAGCGGTCAAACGAATGAAAGTGGCCGACGGCTTTCGCGTTGATGTCATCGCAAACGAACCGATGGTGGCGCAGCCGGTCTGCGTGGAATTCGATGACCGTGGACGCCTGTGGGTGATCCAATACCTGCAATATCCGAACCCCGCAGGACTGCAACGGACGAAGGTGGACCGTTTTTCGCGAACGAAATACGACAAAGTCCCCGAACCTCCGCCGCGCGGACCCAAAGGCGCCGATCGCATTACCATCCTTGAACGTCAACCAACTCCGGCCGACGAAAAATCGATCAATGAATCGGCAAACTTTCCGTTCTTTCCTGCTGATGGTTCAAAACCGCAGTACAAAGCAAAAGATTTTGTCAGCGGATTGAATCTCGCGAGTGGCCTCGCTTTTGGTCATGGAGGCGTTTTCGTTCTGCAGGTGCCCTATCTTCTGTTTTATCCGGACAAAAACGGCGATGACATTCCAGATTCCGACCCTGAAGTTTTGCTCACCGGGTTCGGCATGGAAGACGCGCACTCCGTCGCCAACTCGCTGACGTGGGGACCGGACGGATGGCTTTATGGATGCCAGGGCAGCACGGTCACGGCGAATATTCGCGGAATCGAATTCCAACAAGGCGTCTGGCGATATCATCCGATCAGCAAGCGCTTCGAATTGTTCTGTGAAGGCGGTGGCAATTCCTGGGGCATCGATTTTGATAAAGACGGCAACATTATTTATTCCACGAACTTTGGCGGGTATCGTGCGTTGCACGCGTCGCAGGGCGGCTATTTCTGGAAACAATTCGGCAAGCATGGCGCGCTCCATAACCCATACGCTTATGGATTCATCGATCATATGCCGCACGAGAACTTCGTAGGCGGCCACGTGACGGTGAGCGGAATCATTTACCAGGGCGATGCGTTTCCCGAGAAGTTTCGCAATCAATACATCCATGTAGACACCCTTGGACACGGGTTGCTGTGGAGCAAAATTCAACGCAACGGATCCTCCTTCAAAACGAGTCACGGCGGCGAACTGCTCGCCGGCAACGACACATGGTTTGCACCTTGCGACGCGACGGTTGGACCCGATGGCGCTCTATACTTTGCCGACTGGTACGACAAACGAACGGCGCACCCCGATCCCGATGCTGATTGGGATCGAAGCAACGGAAGAATTTATCGACTGCAATATGCAAAGGCAGACAATCATTTCCCTGTCGGCCTGAACATTCGAAAGCTTTCGAGCAAAGACCTGGTGGAAACGTTGTCGGACAGCAACGATTGGTGGGTTCGCAAAGCGCGCCGTGTTCTTGCCGATCGCCGGGACGTCACCGTTTATCCAAAACTGCGGGCGCAGATTTTCGAAACGACCGATGAACACCTCGCTCTCGAATCATTGTGGGCGTTGTATGTCAGCGGCGGTGCGGATGAAGCGTTTCTCAACGATTGCCTCGATCATTCATCGTCGAAGATTCGCTATTGGGCGGTGCGTTTCATCGGTGACGCCGAGTCGATGTCGCCAGCGACAGGCGAACATCTGCTGAAAATCGCGGCGACAGAGAAAGATATCATGGTACGCAGTCAGATGGCCTCAACGGCAAAAAGAATAGACGCATCAACGGGTGTGCAACTTGTCGAAAAAGTCATCCGTGATGCCGACGCCAATGACCCGCAGATTCCACTGCTTCTGTGGTGGGCGCTTGAGAAGCATTGCCTGACAAACGTAGACGATGTGGTGACGCGCTTCAGTTCGCCATCGGCATGGCAGTCGTCGATCATTTCGCAGACTATTCTTCCAAGATTGATGCGTCGTTACGCCGCAGAAGGAACGCAGGTCAGTCTCGGTGCGTGCGACAAGCTGATGGCGTCCGCGCCGTCGGAAAAAGCGCAACGCATTCTCCTCAGCTCCTTTGAACAGGGATTGCGCGAACAAACGAAAGGAAGCGACGCAGCAAAGCTCGGCAAACTGCCAGCGTCATTACGCGAGCGGCTTTTGAGCCTTTGGCGCGACAACTCTACGGACGATCTTGTGCTGCGTCTGCTCTCCTGGCTTGGTGATGAACGAGCGGAGAAACGGCTGCTGGAGTTGGCCTCAGATGCAAAAGCCGGAAATGATTTACGCGTCGCCATGTTGCAGGTGATCGGTGAGATCGGAGATGCACGGGCAACGAACGCCGTTTTGGACCTCGCGACGAAACCGCAGCCGGAACCGGTTCAAGTCGCCGCATTAGACACTTTGCAGCAACTGCCGAATGCGCCGCTCATCACACTTCTTGATGCGTATAACACAATGACTCCGCACGTGCGCAGCAAAGCGCGCGATGTGTTGTTCGGTCGTAAAGATTCCGCCGCCGCCTTTCTCTCGGCGATTGATTCCGGTCGTTTTGCAAAGACGGACATTCCCGTCGATCAGCTGCAAAAGATTGCGACGTTCGAAGACAAACAGATGAACGAAATCGTCCGCCGCCATTGGGGCAACATCGGCCGCGGCACGCCCGAAGAAAAGCTCGCGGACATTCGCCGGTTTAACAATGACTTGCGCGCTGCGTCGGGAGATCCAGTTCGCGGACGGGAAGTTTTCCTGAAAACGTGCTCCGTGTGTCACGAACTTTTCGGTGAGGGCGAGAAGGTTGGGCCAGAACTGACACACGCCAACCGGCAGGACAAAGATTTTCTTTTAACCAGCATCGTGGATCCCAGCGCCGTCATCCGAAAAGAATTTTTGAATTACAACCTGGAACTGAGCGACGGACGTTCGTTAAGCGGTCTGATTGCCGAACAATCGGCAAACAGTCTGACGTTGATCGCGGCGAAGAATGAACGAACAACGATCCCTCGTGATCGTATCACCAGCATTCAGGAATCCTCGTTGTCGCTCATGCCGGAGGGGTTGCTGCATCCGCTAACGCCGCAGGAGCGCCGCGACCTCTTTGCCTATCTGCAAAGTGAGAAGCCGCCGGTACAAAAGAAAGCCCAGGCGCAATCGTCAATGCCACCGGTTCGTCTCTCTAAAAATGGGAAAGCGTTTGTGGCAGGCAGCGACAGCACGCCGTTTGTGCCGTATGGCTTCAATTACGATCGCGACTACAAGATGCGGTTGATCGAAGAATACTGGGACTCGGAATGGCAAACTGTTGTTGAAGACTTTCGCGAGATGAAACAACTCGGAGCGAATGTCGTTCGTGTTCATCTGCAGTTCGCAAAGTTTATGGATGCCGCCAACAAGGCGAACGCCAAAGCTCTGACTAAACTCTCCGATCTTCTGAAACTCGCTGAGGAGACGGGAATCTATCTGGACCTGACAGGCCTTGCCTCGTATCGAAAAAACGACGTTCCGAAGTGGTACGAATCCATGACGGAACAGGAGCGCTGGCAAACACAGGCAGCGTTTTGGGAGGCAGTCTCGAAAACGTGCGCGAACAGCCCCGCTGTTTTTTGTTATGACCTGATGAACGAGCCGGTTGTTCCCAACGGCAAAAGTTCGGAATGGCTCGTTGGAGAATTGGGCGGCTTTTATTATGTGCAAACAATCACGCGCGATTTAGCCGGACGTGACAAAGTTGCCGTGGCGCGTCAGTGGGTGGCTACACTGTCTCAAGCGATTCGGGAAAATGACAAAAATCATTTGATCACGATTGGTTTGCTGCCGAACAGCGCCGATGCGACGAACGGACCGGGCTTTGTGCCACAGGAAATGGCAACAGTCGTGGATTTCATCAGCGTCCATCTATATCCCCGGACCGACAAACTCGCTGACGATCTCAGTCTGTTGAAAGAATTTTCCGTCGGCAAACCGGTTATGATTGAAGAGATTTTCCCAATGACCGCTCAGCCTCCGCAGGTTGCCGAATTCATGAAGCGATCACGCGATATTGCTGCCGGTTGGATTGGCTTTTACTGGGGCCAAACACCTGCGGAACTCGAACATCCAACCAACATTACGGGAGTGGTTACTCGCGAGTGGTTAAAAGTTTTCCAGCAGGTTCATCCAGCATTGGCCGTGAATTCAAAATAATCTGTTATGAAAAGAGAAAGCATTGTTATTGGCGTCATCAGCGCGTGCATTTCCGTTGCCAGTCTTCACGCGAGCGAAACTCGGCTTTACGAAAATCGCCTGACGAAAATTAAGAACCCTAAACCATTGCTCGCCGATCATCCGGAGTGGGTTGAACCAATCCGCGAAAAAAATCGTTTTGAAGCGCCAATCCTGGTCGATGACAAAGACGCCGACTTGACCGTTAGAGCGTGGCGATTCTCGTACAACGCCCGCGGAATTGTGGAGATCCCGAACCGGCTCCGTGCCAAAGAAACAGCAGTCATTATGGTGCATCCATGGGGCACCGACGACGGGCAGGGTTGGAGTACGCCGGAACCCGCAGGTGCCGCCGATTTTTGCACACCCGAAAAAAATCATCTCGCAGGCAAACATACCCGTGATGTGATCGATCCTTTTCTTCGAGAGCTTCGCGGAAAAGTTGGCTTCGTCATGTACAGCCTGCCCGGCAAAGAAGACCCCATTCGGAAAAAGTTGTTCCGTTCATTTCGCGGCAAACCGTCCGATGCGGAACGTGCCACTGGAGCAAAGGAACTTCACGACAAGCTAACCAGCTTTTCGTACAAAGGCGGGCCACTGCCGGAATCGTTTAAGGTCTCCACAGATAAACCTGTCATCGATTACTTCGAGCAATTCAAAGGTCTCGATGCGACGGATCGCTTTGATCCGAAAGGATTCTGGGACCTGCCCATTCCGCTCACGGTCGACGTCAAAGCAGATCCGGATGACGTCATGATCTACGACGGCGATGGGTATCCTGCGTTGAAAAAGTTCCTGCAGGAACATGGCATTCGTCACATCCTGTTGACGGGTTACTGCACCGACATGTGCTTTGCGAAAACCTGTGCGGGTTACGAAAATCTGCACAATGATTTCAACGTGTTCCTGGTTGGTGACGCGACTCTGGCGACATTCCCATCGAACCCGACGCCGCGCTTCGCGACCAACGCCCACATTTCCTATGCAGCCTTGAATCATCTTGTCACACAGATTTCATGGATTCGATATCAACCGCAGAAACCAAAGATCGCGGCAAAATGAGCACCGTCCATTCTCGAAGAACATTTCTAACAAAATCAGCTATCGCCACAGGCGCCGCGATAGTCGGGTCGCGCGCATTTTCTCAAACATCGAGGGCGAATGAAAAAAAGGCACTTGTCGCCATTTCGCTCGATTTGGAGATGGCTCGGAACTTTCCGAATTGGGAAGACACCCATTGGGATTACGAAAAGGGCAATCTGAACGAGGCGGCAAAAAAATACGCGGTGGAAGCCGCGCGTCGAATCAAAGCGAACGGCGGGATTGCACATTTCTTTCTCGTCGGTAGTGCACTCGAACAGGAAGACGTTTCCTGGCTGAAGGAAATTGTGGCCATGGGGCATCGCATCGGCAATCACACCTACGATCATGTCTATCTGCTGGCCCAAAAACCTGAGGAGATTCAATTTAAGTTCAAACGCGCGCCGTGGTTGATCGAAGGCAAAAAGGTGTCGGATGTTCTGCGCGAAAATGTTCATCTCGCCAATGTCGCGATCAAAAGCCGACTCGGAATTGAAGCTGCGGGATTCAGAACACCAGGTGGATTTGCGAATGGACTGAGTGGCCGCGAAGACATTCAAAAGATGCTTCTCAATGAGGGGTTCAAATGGGTAAGCGGAAAATATCCAGCACATCCGAACAGCGAACCGCCGGGAACTGAGCCCACCGAAAAAATTTTTGCCGGGATTGTTGAAGCGCAACGCGCGGCGCAACCGTTCGTCTATCCGACAGGGTTGATCGAAATTCCAATGGCGCCAATTAGCGATGTCGGCGCATTTCGAAATGGTCGATGGAAATTGGAACACTTCCTTAAAGCAACGCACCTGAGTTTAGACTGGGCGATCGCGAATGGCGCAGTTTTCGACTTTCTTGCGCACCCGGCGGTGTTGTCTGCGAAAGATCCGCAATTTCAGACGATCGATCTTATTTGTGACGCGGTAAATCGCGCCGGCAACCGTGCGCAGATCGTCAGTCTGGATACGATTGCCAACTCAGTCACGAAGTAGCACTTTGGTGCGGTATGAGTGAATCCGATTGGGAGACGCGATACCAAACCGGCGATATGCCATGGGAAAAAGGCGAACCGTCACCGGGGCTCGTCGACTTCCTCGCCGCGCATCCTGAATTACCTCGGGGGACTGTAGCCATTCCCGGCTGTGGCACCGGTCACGATGTGCGTGAATGGGCGAAGGCGGGATTTGAAGCACATGGTTTTGATTTGGCACCTTCCGCGATTCGCCTTTCCAACGAGAAAACAAAGGCCGCTGGACTTCGCGCTCAGTTCACTCTCGGCAACTT
>CBHWET010000266.1:0-7283 GCA_966112985.1 uncultured bacterium
TATGCCAGTCGACGACATTCTGTTGGAAGCAGAAGATAAGATGATCAAAACCGAAGAGGTGGTGCAGAAGGATTTTGCCGGTGTCCGCACCGGCAAAGCGTCCCCTGCCCTCGTCGAGAATATCATGGTGGAAGTTTATGGCTCCATGATGAGAATCCGCGAGCTCGCGGGTATCACGACGCCCGAACCGCGCATGCTGATGATTCAGCCGTGGGACAACGGGTCTATCCAGCCGATCGAGAAAGCGATCCAAAAAAGTAATCTCGGTTTAAATCCTGCCGTACAGGGTAAATTTATCCGCATCGTTTTGCCGGAACTTAGCACCGAACGCCGTCAGGAATTCGTCAAAGTCGTACATACCATGGCTGAAAAAGGCCGTGTCGCCGTTCGTCACGTCCGCCGTGACGCAATGGAAGCGCTGAAGAAGGAATCGAAGGCCAGCGGTGTGACTGAGGATCAGGTCGAAGCCGCAGAAAAAGAAATTCAGAAACTCACCGATCAATATATTAAAAAGATCGACGACCATCTCGCCCACAAGGAAAAAGAAATCCTGACGGTGTAACAATTTACGTCGTGAAAAAAGCTGTTATCGGTCTGGCAATTGTTCTGTTGCTGACGATAGCAGCTTTTTTGCTTTTGCCCCTTAAGAAAACGGAAGACGCAGCAATCCTTCGATTCGTCAGTTACGGAATCGATACGAATGGGGCGAAGATTGCAAATCTGTCTCTTACAAACCGCATCGGCCGGCCGTTACATTATTTCTGCCGCACGCTCAACGATCCACAAACGATTGGCTACGTCCTGGAACAAGCTACTGGTGTGCAGTCAGCTTTTGTGACCGTGACAAACACACTGGGTAGTGGCGGCGTGTCAGGCCGGATGGCCGCATTTGAGGAAATTCACTTTTATATTGCCGTTCCTACAAATAGACCCCTGCGCTTATCGGTGCCGTATTTTCCACAACGCGACACAATCTCCCGGATCATAACAGACGTGCGACGACTGCTATCAGATGACGCGCCTATAATTGCGTCTTCAGCAACGATTGAATTGCCGAGCAATAAATAAAGTGGAGTTGTACCCCGGTGATTACGGAGTAGCTGAAACCGCATTCGTTTGCGGCGTATCGAAGTGCACGACGATTTCGCCTGGCTTGGCGTAGCTGAGCTTTTCACGAGCAAGACGTTCAACGGTGCGGGGATCCTGCAAGGAATGCATCTGCGCATCGAGTTTCTTGGAAATTTCCAATTCCTTTTCGATCTTCTTGTCCAACTCGAGCTTGGTTTTCTGCATACGCTCGTTTTGTTGGATGACGGGCGTGTAACAGAGGCCAATCGCCAAAAGAACAGCGGCGGCGATGAGAAAAATAACAACGCGCGTCAGCTTGTTCCAAATACCAACGTCAACGCTCATGGCGCGCAGTAGAACATGAACAACTTTAAAAAAAAAGAGTTTTGAGAGAATTTAGAAACTTTGACCGTTGGAAATGCGACGGCACGGCAAATAAAAAACCCGCCCGGCAAACCAGGCGGGTTTTGATGAAATATATTGCTAGGCTCTCGCGTGATTGCTGCCACCATTGTTTGCGGGCGTCGATGGATGCGTGCTGTAACCCTTCAGTCGCAAACCGCGGAAAGCGTCTTTAATCACCCAGTTCGCCTTCTCCAATTCTGTCTTCGCCAGGTCTTCTGGCGCACCCGTGATATCGCGGACGATACGAACAGCGCGATCGCGCAATTTAATGTTCGATGGATTGAGATCGACCATCAGGTTGCTGATGACTTTTCCAAGCTTAACCATCGACAGCGTGGTGAGCATGTTCAAAATCAGCTTCGTTGCCGTCCCGGCCTTGAGACGCGTTGAACCGGTCAAAACTTCAGGACCAACGTTCGGAGCAATAATAATGTTTGGACGATTCTTCGGTGCAACAACCAGATGCGGGTTGAAACAAACAAGCATGGTGGTTGCCCCACGTTTCTTCGCTTCGAGCAATGCACCCCAAACGAAAGGCGTACGACCGCTGGCAGCGATGCCAACAACGACATCCTTTTTAGTGATCTTGTTAAATTGAATCGCTTCTGCGCCAGCGAGCGCGTCGTCTTCGGCACCTTCTACTGCGCGCCACAATGCGACTTGGCCGCCAGCAATGATACCTTGCACCATTTCCGGGGAAGTCCGGAACGTTGGAGGACATTCGCTTGCATCAAGAACGCCTAAGCGTCCACTGGAACCCGCGCCGACGTAGAACAGGCGTCCACCTGTTTTGAAAGCTTTTGTAATGTACTGAACCGCTTTTTCAATTTTGCTCCGTTCAGCGAGAATCGCTTCAGGAATCTTTTTATCTTCGCTCAACATCAGGTCAATCATCTCGGCTACCGGCAATTGATCGAGGTTGATGGAGCGCGGATTACGCTGCTCAGTCATCGGCAAACCACCGTTGGTGACTGGCAGTTTTTCGAAAACCCACGCGTTGTCCATTTTCACAGCCTTGACTCGCGTTGGAGCCGCGCCGATTTCCGCAAAATGTTTCTTTGCGAGCTGGATTGCCCCCCAAACGCTTTCCCGTTCGAGTGGTGTGACGATCGCATTCGGCCATTGCTTGCTAATACCCTTTTCGATTTCAGCAGCAAACTTGGGCTGCTTTAAAGGCAAGCTGCCCGCAAGAATGAATTGCACAGGCGTGCCAGCATCGACAAGGTGACGGGCGCAGTCGATACCGTCCGTCGCCAGGCTTTCGGCAGCTGCCGTGATAATATCGGAAGCGATCTTATCCTTCTTCGCCCATGCGTTGAAAACTTCGACAGCAAGCGCTGCAACATCCGATTTCCCGGCACCTTGCACCCAGCCAATCAATTCGTTTGGGGAATTCAGCTCAAGCGAACGCAAAATCTTCTGACCGAGCGCGGGCCAGACCCCGTCACGATCATAGTAAAATACCAGTGCCTTCAACGTCCGCAGGCCGATTTCATAACCGCTGCCTTTGTCGCCAAGGAGATGTCCCCAGCCACCGACTTTGGCTGTCTTTTTACCATCGGCAGTCTTGCCGAAACAGCACGATCCGGTTCCGCTCAGAACGAGAACGCGGGGCAAGGTTTCGCCTTGCAACGTCTCGGCAGCAGCGAGCGCCGTCTCTAAATCATTCGTGGCATAGCACGGGATATCGGGCCAAACCTTCTCGGCAGCCACACGAATTCGACTGCGGTCGGTTTCAGTGCGCGCACCAGCCATGCCGATCGCCAATCCAACCACCCCGCGTGGATTTTTCAAAAGCGCATTCAATTTGCGGAAATGCGCCAGTAATTGGGGATCGTTCAGGAGTTTGAGGTTTGCAGCGCCAGCTTCAACCCGGACGAGTTGTTTACCGGAAGCATCGGACAACAAGGCAATACTACGCGTCCCCCCACACTCGATCCCGAGGTATAAAGGAGCCGTCGTTTGGTCGGTTTTTGTCATTTTGTCGCGCGGATTTTCTCTAAAAACAATCGACTTTCCAAGCTCTGAATGAAGAATTTTAGGGTATAAGGCTGGCTTGACGAAAACACGAGCGCGTATTTTAGAACTTATCGGCAAAACAGCGAAAGAGTTGGTCGCGGGGATGGTTATGCGGTATCTCTTGGGTATGACGTATTTGGAGAAAACGATCCTGCAAACGTTGCTCGAACTGGAGCAAAAGGTGCAGTCCATGGCAACGGCCAACCCGAAACCCAATCTCCTGCCAATTTTCGCAAAATTGGACGAATTAGCCACCCAATTGCCGCCAAACAGTGATCCTGACCTGTTACATTATCTTTATAAGAAAAGTTACGAAAAAGCGCGGATGCACCTCCAGGGCCGTGAAGCCGAAAACGCTAAAGGAACATGCCGACATTAAACAATGCTTACGATACTCCCTCTACTTTGTGTAGCCTGAGCGTGCGTTTCGTCACGACGTTTTCCGTTCAATGCTTTTGACAGACACTATCGCTGCGATAGCCACCCCACTCGGAGAAGGTGGTTTGGCGGTCATTCGCATTTCTGGCATCGACGCCTTGAAAGTTGCGGACCGCAGTTTCGTTCCATCCGGAAAATCGTCCAAAAAACCCGGCGAAGCGGCAACCCACACGCTGCATTACGGCAAAATCATGCATCAGGGCAAAACCGTCGACGAAGTGCTCCTTGCGGTGATGCGTGCGCCAAGAACCTTTACGAGGGAAGATGTCGTCGAGATTTCGTGCCACGGCGGATTGCTCCCAGCAAAACTCGTTTTAGACACCATCCTTGAAAACGGCGCCCGCCTCGCCCTGCCGGGTGAGTTTACCAAGCGCGCCTTCCTCAACGGCCGAATCGACCTCGCCCAGGCCGAAGCGGTCGCTGACGTCATCCACTCCCGAACCGAACTAGCTCTTACCGCCGCCAACGAGCAGCTCGCGGGCAAGTTGTCGCAACGTATCAACCGGCTGCGCGATGACATGATGGTTACGCTCGCTCACGTCGAAGCACATATTGATTTCCCCGACGAAGACATCGCACCGCATACGAAGGACAAATTGATCAACCGGCTCGATGACGGCATCAAGTTCATGGACGAACTGCTTCGCACCGCCAATGAAGGACAGATTCTTCGTCGTGGCATTCGGGCAGCGATCGTCGGTCGACCAAACGCCGGAAAATCGAGCTTGTTGAATCAGCTCCTCGGCCACGAGCGCGCGATCGTGTCTCCAATTCCCGGCACAACACGCGACACGATCGAAGAGACCGCGAATATTCGCGGCTTTCCGGTGGTGTTCGTTGATACAGCGGGATTGCGTGAAGCTCAGGACGAAATCGAAGTCGAGGGCATTCGCCGCAGTCATGTCACACTCGAAAAAGCTGAATTGATTCTCCACGTGCTCGACGCCTCCGAACCTCTGACAGAAACGGACACCAAATACCTCGCCCAATTTACTGGCAAGAAACGCATTCTTATCCGGAATAAAGTCGATTTGCCGGTGCGATTGGATTTGAAGGCCGTGTCCCCTGCCCTGCGCATCGTTGATATTTCATGCTCAACCGGGGCCGGTCTTGAAAACCTTAGAGATACCATCAAGGGGATCGTCTGGTCTGGTGAAATTAAATCCGAGATGTTGCAGGTGATGATTAATTCTCGTCATCAGGACGCCCTGGCTCGGGCGCGCAGCGCGACCGAGCGAACCGCGACGGCTCTGCGAATGAACGAGACGCTGGAGTTGGCAGCGATGGATCTCCGTATCGCCGTCAACGCCATCGGCGAAATCGTAGGCAAAACCACAACTGACGACCTTTTGGATTCTATTTTTACCCAGTTCTGTTTAGGGAAATAACCACGGCAATCAGCGCACGCACCCAATCACTTCGACAGCCTCAATCGCAAAAAGCGCTTCGCTGTCGAAACTGACGACGCTGAATCATCGACCGTCACCTGCAAAAGACTTCCATTTGGATTTTCCGTCACCGAGAAAGCACTGAGGTTCGCCGTAGAACCACCAATGCTTCGAACGATCGGACTCCACGCGACCAGATCATCACTCGCCTGCACTTCGTATGTGAGGTCCGAACGAATCGGATCACGTTGAAAGACCATTCTTAGACGATCACCTGACATTACCGCTGACGGTAAATTCGTAACAGCAGCAACGAACGGATTGAGGTCCAGAGCGTATTTCAGGAGGTTGTTGACGCCATCGCCAGCCGGTGCAGCCGTGATACCACTGATGGTGTCATCAAGCTGTTGTGCAGCAGAAAAGGTTTCGGTTCGCCAGACGTTGTAATTGAAGTTTGTATCAACCGTAATCGCTATCTGCTGAAGCGAGCCAAGCGTTACGCCGCCGTTTGGGATACCCAGGTTGATCTTCATCGTGCTGCCATTCGACGCGGTAATCGACGGCGTAATCGTGATGGTCTTCGCTAAATTGTCTCCATCGGTCCATTGCAGTGTCCCGCCCGCGACTGAAAAGTTGGTACCTGGCGTTCCACTCAAGCTGCTGTAATCGCAACGTACTGGTCCGCTGGCGCCATTGACTCGACTCACCGGAACGGCGATCGCATGTCCCGGCCGCGCCGTATATTGCGCCGCCGCAAACTGCGCCGTTCCGAATTGATTGGTGATGCCGGTGTAAAGCGCCTGCACCGGTGAACTACCACCTCGAGCTGGATAGCCGACGCCACAACCGACCAGCACCCGGCCGTCACGCCCCATGATCATGGTACTGACATCTCCCCACGCTCCATTATCAACATTCCCCGGAGTTCCGTTATCCCATGTCGGATCGTAGGAACCCGTTGAGGTGAGCCGCGCGAGGTTTTTGTTCGTTGCCCCATCAACTTTATTGAAATAGCCGCCAATCAGAATTTTTCCATCAGCTTGCGGAATGATGACGTACGGCCAGGCGACACTACTGTTATTGCGAAGGTTCACTTTGAAACTCATGTCCTGCGTTCCATCGGGATTCAACCGAACCATGCTGGCGTAGTTTGTATCATTATTGAACTTACTGAAATAACCCCCGACCAAAAGTTTGCCATCGGGTTGAATCGCGAGCGAAGTGACGGCGTTGTTCACACCGGCCCCGTCAAGGCGAAACGCCGGATCAACCGTTCCATCCGATTTCAAACACAGGATGCCGTTCGTGCCGCTGCGATAGATATCGCCGCCAATGAAAACACGTATCCCATTGGAACCAGTGCTGTAATTATCCAACGCAATGCCGCGGATATTGAAGGACGAGCTGTAGCCGGAAGGCATACGAAAATCCAACGAACCATCCGTATTGAGCCGACAGCACATCAGACACGCGGAACCATTCACGTTGCGAAAGTCGCCGACGACAATCACTTTCCCGTCGGGTTGAATTTGAAGGTTTTGAATGTCTCCGTCGAAAGATGGACCAACAAAACCCGTGTCGAGCGTCCCGTCCTCGTTCAATCGCGCAATCTTCGACCGCGCCACGCCGTGAACAGAACTGAAATCGCCTGTAATGAGGATTTTTCCGTCCGGTTGCCGACGAATTGCTTTCACCGTGTTGTTCGCCCCCGGAGATGTGACGAATGACCAATCACGTGAACCGTCCGGGTTTAGCCGGGTAAATCGGCCGGCAGTATTGTTGCGCCCACTGAAGCTCGATCCGGAATTAGTGCAAGTACCGCCAATAAGAATTTTTCCATCGGGCTGCACATCGATCGAATACATAGTATTGCCGATATATTCCGCTTGAATTGACGGCGACGGGTTGCCTGGTGGACGCAGTGATACTGTCGTCTTGTAAGGATTGTAAATCGCGCCATTCGTC
>CBHWET010000267.1:0-7233 GCA_966112985.1 uncultured bacterium
AAGCTGTGACGGCGGAGGAAGGGTTGAGAATTGCCTGTGAGCAGAGCCAAGCATTGCTGGGGAAATTTGACCGTGAGGCGATTTTAGCTATGACGAAGCATTATCTGAAGATGTATCAGGTTGCAGGAATATCTGGCGTTTGGAATTGGCATCCCGTTCCCGGTAGTGACGGCATCACGGCAGAGGTATTCGGTGGTGTAGTTATTCAGACCGATCACAATGCGCCAACAAGACCAAAGAGCATCTAACCATTGCGATGGAGCCAAAGCGGTGAGCTATCCGCATTATCGTAAGTCTGCACGTCAAAGGTTGGGATGACACGAAGGCCTGGGCGGCGTCTGCTCAGGCTCGCATCGAGGATTTCGAATTCTGATATATCTCGCTGCGCCTAAAAACTTGGCGGTAACTTAAGCGTATAGACTGAGGACCGACCCTCGGTTAAGAATAGTGCTATGGGCCGTGAATACAAAATCCAGTGCGCACCGTTGAAGGGCGCAGCACTTTCCGCGCTGCTTCACCGCTTACCGTCTCCGATTCTGATTGCAGTTCAGGCAGCGTCGGCTTATGCACGAATCGAGGCCTGACGCCTTTAAGGCCGCTTCGCACGTCATGCGCTTTCAACGTTACCTCGATCAAGTTCGTGACTGGCCCAGGTCTGGCCGACATATCTTGGCGCAATTCGATGCCGACTCCATCTACGTGTATCAGGCTTACCTACCTTCGATCGCACGATTCGCAGTCGAGCATCAAAAGTTCGGCGGAGATTTCAGCTTCAGCCGTATGAGTTGGATTAAGCCCAATTTTCTTTGGATGATGTATCGAGCAGGCTGGGCCACTAAACAGGGACAGGAACATATACTTGCCGTGCGCCTTCGGCGCTCGTTCTTCGACGAATTGCTGCGACTCGTCGTTCCGTCAGGTTTCGATTCGCAGCGGTTTGCTACACGCGAGGAGTGGCAGGCCGCAGTAGCATCTTCCGATGTTCGTCTTCAGTGGGACCCAGATCACGATCCTTCTGGGAAGCCGCTGGAACGCCGCGCATTGCAGTTGGGCTTGCGAGGGGCGACGCTTCGGAGGTATGGGCAAGACGAGTTGATTTCGATCGAAGATATTACGCCATTCGTCGTTGAGCAGCGTCAGCGTCTCGGCAATGGTTTTGCTGAGCTTTGCACACCCGAAGAGCGAGTTTATAATCCAGACGACGATGAGGCGGCGACTGCGGTCGCCATCGACAGCAGTGCGGCCTAACCAGACGTTCGAGCGAAGGAGTCGGACACAGTTTGATGGCCGGAGAGCCGCAGATAGTTTTGCATCTTTCGTTCGTGTGGCTCATCGTTGTTGCGTTAGGTCTTAACTCCATGACACCTGCTGAGCGTACCCAAAAAATTAAGGTCGATCCCCTTCGAAGAAGTCTCGAAGCACCATGAATGGCTTCGAGCGTGCTTCAAAGAAGAGTTAGCAGAACGGCTTGGTCTGACCGGACGAGATGGCTCTTTCTACGAGGAGTATGCGAATATTTACCACTGTGCTCTTCTTCTTCATCGGATTTCGGACCTAACCGATCTATCGCTTCTCTACAGTGCTAAGTGTTCGGGCGATATGGATCTCGGATGTGGGTTCGATTGGCAATTTCTCTTCATTCGTGAGCCGGACGAGCTCAAAGCTTGGGCAAAGTCCATCAACCGAAATGACATTGTCCACTGGGTTGAAGAATACGAAGATGCCTATCGAGAAGAGGATATGGATAAATGGCTCAATTTTGTCATCCGCTGCCACCGTCCGACCTAACAAGCTGCGTCGGGCTAACGGCCGATTGCGCGTTCTTTTTATTTGTGCAACGCTCGGTTCGCGGTTAGGTCATTTTCACAAGAACATGTTTTCTGGAGCGTTCCTAACGATTATAGGTTTCTGGATGGTTACTGCCGCTCTCGGTTCTAAACGTGCAAGTCCGTTGGTAAATCAAGTCACTGGAGTAGCCTTCGGTCTTATGGCCTTGACGTTCGGCTCGCTTCACTTCGCGGAAGAAAGAGGTATTAAATGGGCTACGCCAGAGTTACGGAGTGCGTTATATCCATGGTTTCTGTTTCTGTGCGCCGTATCTATGTTGGCTGCTTGGCTGGTGCAGAGGTGGGGCAAATCAAACAGATCATAACACCAGTGTGAAATTCCGAATCAAGTTTCTATATGAGCTGGACTCAAAGGCTTACGTGTTCGCACGACAGCAGGAGCCGGGCAACTTCTCGTTGTCCGATGGGTCGCGCTTGGACGGCGCAGCGACCATTCCTGCTGTCTCGCAACCACGAAAAGGGGTCAAAAGGGTCAGTCCGCAGTATTTATAGTTAATTGCCATCTTGGGAGGCAACAGACGTTGGCAGTCATTTCGAATTTTGATATATCTCGCTCCAAGCTAAACAGCTCGCTGTAAATTAAATGTAATACCAAGGACCGCCGCCTTTACGCTACCCATCCAAATAGGCCGAGTCGAACATGTCTCCCATCTTGCAGAACCACTATGTCCTCGCGGTGCACGACGCGCGCCGGTCGGCTGAATTCTATACCCGCGTGCTCGGCTTCCGTGTCGTGAATGAGCCACAGGGTTGGATATTCGTCGCGAAGGATTCCTGCATGATCATGCTCGGCGAATGCCCCGAGGATATTCCGGCGAGCAACTTGGGGTGTCACAGCTACTTTGCTTATCTGCGTGTTGCCGACGCGGACAGTTATTATCACCACGTGAGTGCATCCGGAGCGGAAATTTTGTCTCCAATCGAAGACAAGCCGTGGGGCATGCGCGAGTTCAGCGTGCGCTCGCCAGATGGACATCGCATTACGATCGGACACAGCAGAAACGCCTAGCGATTGCGTTGAGCGAGCCAACCGCCGGTTGCGCTCTCTGTTTTGATCTTGAGTCACACGCGGGCGGTGCCTCAGTTAGGCGCTACTCCCATTTATGGCTGAGCTAACTTGTCCCAAGTGCAGCAAACAATACTACGGTATTGGCTGCCCCTATTGTGACTTTCCCCCTGTTCCGCCGGACCCGGCGGCGGCCCAGCGGAGATTGCTTTTCGGCTTGGTCTTTATTGTGATTGGGCTATTTGTAGTTGCTCTATATTTTCTCGATTCCACATCGCATTGGTCGGCGGTTTTAGCGGCAGGATTTGTATTTGGATTGGCCGGCATCCATATGGTTTCATTGCAGCGCTTCTACGACGAAAATGGGCGAGCCTCGGCTTTAGTGGGCGGCTTGCTTTTGGTGTCGTTTTCCTATCTGTGTTTCATCGGCGCCTTTTCTGATAGAGCACACTGGACGTCGGTTCCTTTTCTTCCCGATACTTGGAGCCATGCGCTCGCGCGGACGATCAGCGGCCTGTTTGGAGCCATGTTGGCAGCTTTTTCATTGCGAAGTTTTTATTTGGTAATTAGACCAAAAACCAAGAGATGACCAAGCGTCAACCGATGCACTTTGTTGGTCAGATCAACAGCCCGCGGACATGCGGTGTCTTTCACGACGACGCTACCTTTTACGTTTTCTAGTCACCAACATCCTGCGTCGCCAGTATGTTGCCCGACATGAAACGTTCGCTTTGCGAATCGTGGTCGCGGTTTACATCCAGAGCCGGCTGTGGTTCAGTTCTTAGTCGTTACGCGTATGTGGCAGTCACATCCCCAGCAAATAAGCCCGCAGACAACGCGAACCACTTTGACGGACGATTCGAGCGCGCTTTCATTTCGCCAGGCAATTGATTTGTGGCAGACGAGCGAGGAGTTCCGGCGGTTTTTCACTGCTGCGATTTCGGAGTGTTCTTTCGAAGCCTTCTTCTGGGAAACACCGCCGGTGACGAGCGGAACATTGGACCGCCCATTTGAGTTCGTCCTTGTTGCCAGCGCATCGCTGTCTCGCCTGAGACCTGATCCTTCGCCTTTCGAGACGCACTTTTTGTCCCGAGGGAACGAACAGGTTCTCACCTTCCCGAATCTTGGTGGCGATGCACTCCTCGTTGTGCCTGCGCCCGTGGTTGATGAGGCTTGTTACACACATCTTGCACGATTTCTTCGAGATGCGCCCAAGACCCAGGTCGATGTATTCTGGGGCAGTGTGGGTCGTGCGATGCATGATCGAGTATCGAGCGCCCCAACATGGTTGAGCACAGCTGGTATGGGTGTATCGTGGCTGCACTTGCGTTTAGATTCTCGCCCCAAATACTACCGTCATGAACCGTACAAGAACCGTTTCGAATTCTGATAAATCTCGCTGAACTTAAAAGATTGGGCTTAAACTAGTGTAAATACTAATGACTACCCCGTTACGTTCGCGTTAGGCCACGCGACCATTTACTTTTAGCATGAGCATTGAAAAGCATGTCCAAGAGTTTGCGGGCGGTGAGGTTTGCTTCTGGTTGGAGGATGGGGCATCTATTCACTTAAAAGCCGTATCAGGTACCGATCCTGGAGTTGACTGCACGTGAGGCGAGACAGATCGCGGTGGCATTGCTTGCGGCGGCGGAACATTTAGACACACTGGATTTACCAAAGAGTTAGATTTGTTAGGTGGTTTACGCGTATGGCCGATTCGACCAGCAACAAGTTCGCACAGGAACAGAAGCAGCCGCTATTCACGGCGGTTGCGGAATCCGATGCGGACTTTAAGGAAGCATACGCAGCAGCTAGTCGGACATTGCCGCGATTTATTGAGCACCTTCAGAGTGGCATACCCGCTTATTTTTCGGCTAAGTTGTCCTTCCGTGATCCTGATGAGTCGGAACGCTTAGGCGAGGACCGGTTGCTTTATCTTTGGCTTTCAGGAGTTCACTATCATCCTTCCGAACGAGTATTTTCCGGTACCTTTTTTGAAGTGCCGTCGCAGTTGCAGAAGTGGCATCAGGTGGGTCAGAAGCTGGCGTTCGAGGGCGAGGATATTTTCGACTGGATGGTATTGACTGAGGACGGTCGCTTGTTCGGCGGTTTCACTCTCCGTGTCTCACGCAGCAAGTTGCCAGAAAGTCAGCGCGCCGATTATGACCGATACATTGGAGTCAGAGTTTATGAGCCAGCCATCTAACCAAAGCGCTGCAGCCACATCGCCTGCTATGATCAGCAGTAAAACACGAGTTTCCGTCGCGGCAGTTGCTCTCGGTTCGCGATCATTGGTGCTATAGTAACGCCCAATTTTGTGTTTAGTGGTACCGCCGTTCAATACGCGCGGTTTGTGCGCGCCGAAATCCGCGATTGGCTGATTACCTCAGCTTTTGCATCGATCGCTCTGGTTGTGTCTGTGCCGGTAATTTGGCGTGGGACATCGCGGCAAATTGTACTCGCGATTATGTTCGTTCTGCTCGCAGCACTAATTTTATTCGATGCTTATCAATCGCTTGTTTAACGAAACGGTGCATCCAAGCACGCGGGTCGGTGTCGGTCTCGCCTCCCGGTTAACCTTTGTTGACACGTACTGGCGGAGTTGATTTCGTTACAGCACAGGAATTATGCGAATCTTTGTTCTACTTGCTGCGCTAATCGCGCTGGTTAATACGGGCTGCTTTAGTTCTCGTGATTTGTCGAACGAGGCACGATTTTCTAAGTCCGTTGGGAAGACCATGGAACTCCGCAGGCCAATGCTGGTTACAGCGGGCGGAAACTGGTTCTTTCCCAACAGCGCCTATTCAATTCATACGGTGAACTTTTGCTTGGAGGAAGTAGATGACGAGTATCATAAAGATTCGCGTCGCAAAATCTACGGTACGCTGCCAATCGGGCATAAGGTTACGATTACAAGCGTTACAGAAGAATACGTTGGCCCCGATCATCATTCTATAGTTGCGTATGGAAGCACGGAAATGCCGTTTGCTTCAAAAAGGCAGACGTTCGCTTACGATTGGGGGTGTTTTACGGCGAATTTTACAACGTCGAAGAAAGCGCCCTGGGAGACGGACACCGTTCCCGAATAGCGCACTGACGACCCAACTTCGTGAAAAGCTGCGAATAAAGGGCATAAAGGGGTAGTCCTTGATATTTATAGCTAGGTTTGTGATCTTGGAGTTCGCCGGCGTTGGCAGCCATTTCGAGTTCTGATTTATCTCGCTGAACGTAAAAGCTTGGCCGTAGATTACGCGTGCGTTAGGCGGTTTGCATAAATGGCATGAATAACAGGGTTGACAACTATAAAACGGCGGGTGGATTCACCCTCATGGAGTTATTAGTGGTTATTGCCATTATCGCCATTCTCGCTGCTGTGCTGCTGCCGGTTTTAGGTGCGGCGAAAGAGAAGGCGGGGCGCATCACCTGCACAAGCAACCTGAGACAGATCAATCTTGGTATTCGCATGTATTCCGACGATGCGAACGACACTTCGCCTTCCGCACAGACCACAAATCGAATGGTCAATTACTACAGAATGCTCGTGCAGGGCTATGTTGGTTTGAAGGGACCGCCATCGCCTAAAGATAAACTGTTTGCCTGTCCTGCGGATACATTTCGCTACTGGACTTCCGATGGAGCAGTGGTGTTTTCACCTGCGGGACGTCACGAGTCGTCGAATCAATATTATTCCAGTTACGTATTTAATGGGATGAACAAGGAAACGACGAATTCCCGTGTGAACGGCCCAATTCTGGGTATCGCCGGGCAGAAACTGAGTGCGATAAAGCACCCGGACAAAACCGTTCTGGTCACGGAACATGCCTCCTTTTATCCCTATTCATGGCATCAACCAAAAACGCCGATTTCCGACCCGAACAGCTGTTGTTTCAATGACGCAATGAACATGGTCAGTTTCGTAGACGGACATGTCAGTTACCTCAAAACGTATTGGAATGGAAAAACGGGCTCGCTATCGATGTCTTACAATCCTCCCGCCGGATACGATTATCAATGGAGCGGAGATTGATTATTCAAAACGTAATCAGCTGCCTAACCAACGCGCTCGCAACCTCAAAGTCGCCCTCGAAATCCTAAAAACCGTAGGTCCACTTTCGCCAATTCAATAACGCAACAACAACGATGAAGGTCCCGAGCAGGGCGAGATTTGTCAGGAGAATACGTTTGCGTTTCTCCGGATGCCGCAGCAATGCGCGAGTGCTGACTATCGTCACGACGAGATCAAAAGCGATGATCACACTGAGAGTCACCCACTGCTGCAGCCTTGCCGTTTGAATGATCATCCACGCCGTCGAGCCAAACAAACCGCCACCCATCGACAGACTTGCTGGAATTACTTCCCATTTTGCGATTGGCCTCGCA
>CBHWET010000268.1:0-7204 GCA_966112985.1 uncultured bacterium
GGGGTTTTACTAATTTTAACAAAATCTAATGAATATTCTTGCAGTGACGAACGTTTTTGTTAAAAGAAGTTCGCCGATGGTCGAAAAAATTGGTGTCGACGTTGAAATCTTTGACCATTTCGTTTCCTCCACGTCTCACCGCACAGCGCAAGAGGTGTCGCTGTGGATAATCTTTAACTTTTTTCCATGCTCTTAGCAGAGTCGCAGTTGGTATTTATCTGGCAGCGTGCTACGCCGGAAGCGAAGGTCATTATCATTTGCCTCGCTTTCTTTTCCATCGCTGCCTGGTCGGTGATGTTCGCGAAGGCACTGCAAATGCGCCGCGCGAAAAAACTCAATCAGTACTTCGATACAGAATTTCGCGCGCAAAAAAATGTCCTCGGAATTTTCGATCGCCGAATTCAGGTCGATGGTTGCCCCCTTTTCACGATTTACAACGAAGGCTGCATCGAACTCGATGCGCGTTTGAAAAATGCAGACGGCCAAACCCGCAAGGAGTTTCTTTCGCTCAAATCCGTCGAACATATCAAGCGCACACTCGAAGGTTCAGTGGCGCGAGAATCGCTCAAACTGGAATCGGGTCTCATTCTGCTGGCGATTGCGGTCAGCGGTGCGCCGTTTCTTGGGTTGCTTGGAACTGTTTGGGGCGTGATGGACACGTTTGCTTCCATCGCCCTGAGCGGCAAGGCGGACTTAACGACGATGGCGCCCGGTGTTTCGGCGGCGCTGGTGACGACGGTCGCAGGTTTGCTCGTCGCGATTCCGTCGATGTTCGCCTATAACTGGCTCGTGCACACATTGCGTGTTCGCACGGTAGAACTGGATAATTTTGCGCAGGAACTGATGTCGAAGTTGGAGACGGAATATCTCAAAGATGAGTGAAACGTAAAAACGTGAAGCGTGAGAAGATTTTAATTCGTAATTAATGAGAAGGTTTTCCCAACGGAATTCGCTGGTGACGTTGAATGAGATCAACATCACGCCACTGCTCGACCTGGCGTTCGTGTTGCTGATCATCTTCGTCATTACGCGCCCGTTGCTGGAACAGAACATGGATTTGAATCTGCCAAAGGGGCAGAGCAATTCGACAAAGCCGAATCCACACGATGCGTTGCTGGTGGAGATCAGCCCAACGGGCGTTTACAAATTGAACGGCAACAGGATGGCGGTGCCGCAATTGATGACGGAACTGGAACGCCGCTACAAAGCGAATCCGAATGCGTTCGTGGCGGTGCGTGCGGATGAAAACGGCGCTTACAAATGGGTGGCAGCGATTTTAGATGAATGTCAGCGACGAGGCGTCACTCGGTTTTCGTTGCGGACACAACCGGCGAAATGACATGAACCGTTTAGCCAAAAAATGTTTTATCGGATCGATGACGTTGCACGTTTCCCTCGTGGGCGTGCTGCTGATTTGCTCTGCGTTTGTTGGCAGCAAGGAAGAGCCGAAGGATAATGTCATCGATATCATTCCGTTTGGTGGAAATTTTACAGTAACCGACGGTCCTTCACACGGTGGTGGAACGCCGCCTCCGGTGCAGCCGGTGAAAGCGCCGCAGCCAGTGCAAGCACCGCCGCCACCCGCGCCTGCGGCCCAACGCGAAGAACAAGTCGAACCAACTCCAAAGAAAATTGAAAAGCCTGTCGAGAAGGTGGAGAAAGTGGAAAAAACAAAACCCGTCGTGAAAGATGACGGCGAGGAATTTACATCGAAAAAGACGCACACGCCGAAGATCAGTTTAAAGCCAGTCATTCGCACGGCGAAAACGACGAAAACGAATGGGAAGACGCGCGATACCGATGGAGAAGCCGATAGCCGCGCGGAAACAGATCGTAAGAATAGGGCGAAGCTGGCCAGCACGATTTTCGGAATGGCTGATTCCATTTCGCGAAGTACCGCGCAGAGCGTGGTGTCCGATAGTTTTGGAGATGGAAGCGGTGGCGTTGCGGCGGTGAATTATCGAACCGTCCTGTTCACCCGATATTACAACGCGTGGCTTTCACCTGAAGAGGTTGATGACAATGATGCTACTACGGATGCGCGAATCGTTATTGCACGGGATGGAACAGTGGTGTCCTGGACAATCGAAAGACGTTCCGGCAGCTCGTCGATGGATCGCTCTGTCGAGCGCGCATTGCGTTCCGTTCGCAAGATCGAAGCTTTTCCGCCGGCGTGGCGCGAATCGGAAAAAACTTTCCGCATTCGTTTTAATTTAAAATCAAAACTTGGAATTGGATGAAAAAGAATTTTCTGGATGGAATGCTTGCAGTGGCTGGCATGGTTACGTTGATGGCGGCTATGCCGGCACAGAGTGATGAAGGCCCGATCGATATCAGTAAGATCGGCGACCCCAGCAAGGCCATTCCCGTCTCAATGAGTGGCTTCACTGGCGAAGCCAAATCCGTTTTAGAAACAGATTTGTACGTCATCGGTTTTGAATTTGTCGACTCGTCGAAGGCGAAGTATTTCATCACTGGTTCGAACAACGGACGCCTCGAAGGCAGCGTCACCGATCCTGCAAAATCATATGTGTTGCAGCCGAAGGCTTACAGTGGCGGCAGTTCTCGCGCACAAGCACACGCGTTCGCCAATGACATCGCGAAAGCATTTAATCAAGTGCCCATATTCAACGGGAGAATTGCATTCCGCATGGGAGCGGGAGAAAAGGGTGAGATTTACATCGCCGACTTTGACGGTGGGAATGCACAACCCGTCACAAGGGACGGCACAGATGTGAAATCTCCGACATGGGTCCCTGGAAGGCGGCAGTTGCTTTACACATCGTATAAGGCAACGACGCCGGCGATTTACTTACAAGATTTGGAAACGGGAGATCGTCGTCCCGTCGCTAAATATGGTGGCAGCAGTTATTCTCCGGCAGTTTCGCCCGATGGCAGGCATTTCGCTTTTGTGTCCAGCATGAGTGGACAGATGGAGCTTTATAGCAGTGGGATTGACGGGGCCTCACTAAAAGCGCTGACCAAGAGCAAAGATTACGAAGCATCGCCGTGCTGGTCGTCCGATGGATCAAAAATTTGTTATTCTGCTCCTTACAAAACGCGGGCAGCGCTTTACACAATTTCACCGAATGGTGGCGAGCCCCACCGGTTAAATGTTGGCGGATTCCTCAACCTCACAGAACCGGCATGGTCGCCCGATGGTAAACAAATAGCGTTCACCTCTCAGATGGGAACGTTTCGAATTTGCGTGGTGTCTGCGCAAGGTGGAGAAGCAAAAGAAATCATAGATGGAGGTGAAGATCCGTCGTGGGCTCCAAATTCCCGCACGATTATTTTCACTCGCCGGAAAGGTAACGGACGCGTCCTCTCTTTGCTTGACGTGCCTACGAAACACTACAAAGATATCGCGCAAATTTCGGGCAGTTGTTCACAGCCCAGTTGGGCAAAATAAGCAGCAGCAGTTTTCTTTAATGCACAAAATTTAACCACAACAATCACAAATGAAACTTTCTAGAATTTTTAGCCTTATGACGGCGCTCTTGCTGGTCGCAGGCGTAACAGGGTGTAGACATGGAAAAGTCGGCGTGACCGATTTGCCTGACCGCAAAATCAGGATCACACCAACGGGTAACTCAAGTGGGAGCGACTTAACTCAGCGAGTGGCCCCTGGCGACAACGTGCAGAGCACAGGCATTCCTACCGAGCCTACAAGACAAACAGGCGGTTTGTTGAATGGACCTCACAGTGAAAACCGTGAAGCCTTGAAGGCGCAAACGGTCTATTTTGACCTCGATAGCGCCACGATCAAGGGCAGCGAAAAATCAAAGCTGCAGGATGTCGCAAAATATCTTCAATCAAATCCTAAAGACGAAGTTTTGGTTGAAGGACATTGCGATGAACGGGGAACTGAGGACTATAATCTTTCGCTCGGAGAACGTCGCGCATTGGCAATTCGCGAGGCATTGGCGGCGCTAGGCGCTTCTGGCGATCGCGTCCATACAATCAGCTATGGCGAAACCCGTCCAGCCGAGACAGGTCACGACGAATCTTCGTGGCAAAAAAACCGCCGCGGCGAATTCGTGGTGCTGCAGCCAGCGCAGTAATTTCCTTTGTTTTACGTCAAAAGGGCAGGCCAATTGAGCTTTACTACTGGCCTGCCCTGACTTATTTTGCGGACAGAATATGAACGTTACATTTGCCGTCCTGGGACTTGGTGGGGGTGAAATTGTTTTGATCCTTGCTGTTGTCCTCCTGTTCTTCGGCGGCAGTAAATTGCCCGGTCTCGCTAAAGGCCTGGGCCAGAGCATCAAAGAATTTAAGAAAGCCTCCCGCGGCGACGACGATAAAGAGAATACCAAAGCGAAAGCTTACGTCGAAAAAAGCTAGATATGAATTGCATGCTTGCAGTCTTTGGAATGGGTGGTGGCGAGATCGTCCTGATTCTCGCAGTTGTGTTACTTCTGTTCGGCGCCAAAAAATTGCCCGAACTCGCAAAGGGACTTGGCCAGGGTATCCGTGAATTTAAGAAAGCTTCCAATGAAGTGACCGATGAGATTCATCGGGCGATGGACGAGCAACCGGCTCCTCCACCGAAAAGACTTCCTCCTGAAGGCGTTGAAGTGCGCAATAAAGAAAGCGTCGACAAGCCTTCCGACTCTTCTTCGACTCCGAAGCCGCAATAATTTCCTTCGGCGCATTTTTCCCAGATGGAAAACGACACCGAAGATTCCTACCTTCCTCCTGAACAAGAAGAGGAAGGCGGCCCGACTAAAACATTTCTCGAACACCTCGAAGATCTTCGATGGGTGTTGATGAAGTGCGCGGCCGCTGTCGCGGTCGGTTTTCTCCTTTGTCTTTTTGCTGCTCCGACTTTGGTAACGATCCTGACACGTCCACTCGATAAGGCGAGTCACCTGTCATTGGAAAAGCCGAAGCCGTCGGTCAGCTTCTTTGTCGGAACGAATCGATTGGGTTCCTTCAATCTGGAAACGAATCAGGTCGGGCTATTTGGGACAAACGTTCATAGCGTGCTCGAGCTGGAGCCGATCACGGTCGGTTCGAATACCTTTCTCGGACTTAAGCCGATTACAAACTCACTCACGGTGGCCGCAGAGCGGAAGGTGAGTTTGATCAACCTTGGTCCTGCGGCCGCATTTTTCCTGGCCGTCCAGATGGCGATCTACGGCGGAATCGCGTTGGCCTCGCCATTCCTGTTCTATTTTGTTGGCAACTTCATCTTCCCCGCTCTCCGCATGAAGGAGAAGAAGTACACGTACTGGGGATTGATTTTTGGCCTAGGGCTCTTTATCGCTGGCGCGTGTTTCTGCTATTTCATTCTCATGCCGGTTGCTCTGCGAGCGTCATGGCAATATTCGGAATGGATGGGTTTTCAGGCGACGCAATGGCGCGCCGAGGAATACATCAGTTTCGTTTCGAAGTTTATCCTTGGCATGGGACTGGGCTTTGAACTTCCCGTGGTGCTTCTGGTTCTGGTGAAGATCGGAATATTGGATTACGCGACGCTGTCGAAGATGCGCCGATACATGATCGTTATTAACCTTATCCTCGGTGCAATCCTCACCACGCCAGAGGTTGTGACGCAGGTGTTAATGGCGATCCCGCTTCAGATTCTGTACGAAATCAGCGTATGGGTGGCATGGTATTGGGAGCGTAAGGAAAAGAAGCGGCAGGCCGCTATTGAACGCGAATAATCAGCGAAAAGCCTCTTTACAGGAAACGGCTAACGAGTAAGCTCGTAAAACTTATGCAACGACCGTTGTCCCTCTTGTTCTCGTTCCTTGGTTTGGGAGTTTTGCTGACCGGATGCGTTGGCCCTGAAGCTAAATTGGGGCGTGGAATCAATAACTTTACCGAACTGGCACGCGGCGGCGAAATCCGTCGTTCAATGGAACAGACGGCCATCTACAATGGGCCGGATACCGCGTATACAACCGGATTTTTGCACGGATTCAATCGCAGCATTGCGCGAACCGCCGTTGGTGCTTTTGAAATTGTGACGGCTCCGTTTCCACCCTACGAACCGACTTTTTTCCCAGCAAATCCGGTCTATCCCGACGCGTATAAGCCGGGAATCATAGAGGACTCCATGTTCGCAACGGATGTTAACATGGGTTTCAGCGGAGGCGAAATTGCGCCGTGGGTTCCAGGCAGCCGGTTCCGCATATTTGACGAACATTGATTTGGCTTTCAATTTTCTCGCAGCGCCAACAGTTTCGTTGGCGCTTTTTTATTTGTCATGACGCTTACAAAGAAATCGTTCTGCAAAGTTAATCTGATCCTGAACATCCTCGGCAAACGCCCCGACGGCTTTCACGAATTAGAAACCGTCATGCACCCGGTAAATCTGTTCGACGAGATCACGTTTAGCCGCGGCGGCGATGGAATCCAACTGACATGCAGTGAGCCTAGCCTGCCAGTTGATTCTAAAAATCTTGTTTACCGGGCGGCCGACGCCTTTTTGCAATTACACAAATTGAATGCCGGCGTTCGCATTCACCTCGAGAAAAAGATTCCCATGGCGGCTGGTCTGGGCGGTGGAAGTGGGAATGCCGCAACAACGCTTTTGGCAATGAATGAACTCTTCGGGCTGCCTTCCAGCGTGCCGGCATTGTCCGATATCGCGGCATCGCTTGGTTCCGATATTCCCTTTTTCCTGCAAGACAAACCGGCCTTGGCCACAGGTCGCGGCGAAAATATTGAGCCGCTTAATTTCTTTCAGGCATTGCGCGGCACTTACATTTTTCTGGTTCACCCCGGCTTCGGGATTTCCACACCATGGGCGTACCAACAATTGGCGAACTTCCCCGAAGCTTTGAATGGGAAGCCAGGTCGCGCCAAACAATTGGTCGCCGCACTCCGGGGCGAATCCCTGAGTGTTACAGCGAAAGAATTTTATAATTCGCTCGAAGCGCCAGCCTTACACAAATACCCATTGCTCGTTCTCTTCCAGGAGTTCTTTCGTGAGAATGGCGCGCTGGCGACATTGATGTCCGGCAGCGGTTCAACCACCTTCGCCATAGTTAGGGATCGTGCTGCGGCCGTGGATATTCGCGACAAATTTCTGGTCAAGTTCGGGGAAACATTTTGGACGACTATGGTGCCGTTTGGGGAGAGCTGATTCGGAGAAATTTCTCTTGGCGTTTTGCGGGGATGGCGTAATTTAAGGGCCGTTGTCCGATGGTGTAATGGTAGCACAACTCCCTTTGGAGGAGTTTGTCATGGT
>CBHWET010000269.1:0-7196 GCA_966112985.1 uncultured bacterium
CCCGACGTTCACCTTGACTTGGTTTGCTCAAATTGATTTGATTCATCATAAGATGACCCGTGTTCCCTCGCGTGGTCACGCTTTGTTTATGCGCATCATAAACTGAGTCAAAAACGCCCATAACATATGTCTCAAATCAAACTCCGTCCGTTGCCGTTCATCCGCGGCCTGATCGGTCTGCTTTGCCTGCTCTGCGCGCCCCTTGCACATGCCGTCATCCGGGACGGCGGCGTAGACCCCGAAAATCTTGGCCAAGGCGGTTGGATTTACATCGTTAACACGGCAACGAATAAATTGGGAGGAACTGTTCCGAGCGTCACGAACGTCACGTCGATGTTCAATTATTTCAAAAACCAAAACTTCAATTTCGTCATTGTTAAGGCGGCGACGAGCAATAGGCTTTGGACTGGAAGCACCACGGTCGCAATTGGATCCTCTTCAGCCCAATTCACGACCAACCTCGTGACGTTGGCTCACAACGCCGGATTGAAGATTTTCGGATCGAATCGATCCTATGGACAAGACATTCCGGGCGAAGTTTCTGTCGCTGATTATGTGTACAACTGCGGCGCGGATGGATACATCCATGATGCGGAATCAGAGTGGGAATCGTCGAACGCCTGGATTGGAAGCAACGGTCCAACGTTAGCGTGGCAATTGTGTTCCAGCATTCGTTCAAATTGGCCGACAAAATTCATGGCGCACAATCCTTACGACACCGTTTATCTCCATTCCTCCTTTCCATTTAAAGAATTTGGTTATTGGTGCGATTCCGTAATGCCGCAGGTGTATCACCATTCGGCGAGTTCCAATAATGCAATCGCTGCCATTCATTGGAGTGACGTTCATTATCAACAGCTCTATACTAGTTTCTCCAATCTCGCGCCTTCGGTAGTCAACGGTACGACGGTTTATTGGACCAACGCAATCAAGCCCTTGCTGCTGATGCGCGACGTTTACAACGGCGCGTCCGGCACGCCTGTCTATCCTGATGTCGACGTACGAAACTTTAATGATTACCTCGTAGCTGATCCAAACGCGGTTTATCTGCCGTATAAAGGCTCCGATTACTTTCGCTCGGAACTGCATTCAACGGGTCAATGGGCCAATATGAAGGCATCAACGATCGGTGATTTTACGAATTACGTGAACAACATCATTCTCGATGACAACAAAGCGACGCGCGTTGGAACATGGAATCTTGTTCGAACGATTTCTGCAACGACGGGGACCGTAACGTTTGCTCCGCCAGGCGGCGGTTCGACCGGAACGGACACGAATTCGTTTGGAACAAACTATTGGTACAAAGCGCAAGGCAGTGGAACAGCCTATGCAGAGTTTACGCCGACCGTTCTCACCGCTGGGGACTACAACATTTATCAGTGGCACCCAACGCGAAGCACCGCATCGACCAATGTTCCTTTCGCCATTACCTACTACGGGGGCATTGTTACAAACCTGATCAACCAAACGACGAACAACGGCGATTGGAGTTTCGTGGGACGTTTTCCGTTTGCCGCAGGTACAGGAGGAAGTATCCGCATTTATGACAATTTTTCGGAGGCAAGCTCTGTCGCTTTGGTCGACGGATTGAAGATGACTTTCGTTTATCCAGTCGCGGCACCGGCAGCACCGAGTGGACTGACGGCGACTGCTATTAACAGCTCACAAATTAATCTTAGCTGGACTGATAACTCGACGAACGAAAGCGGGTTTGTCGTTGCGCGGAGCACGACGTCGGGCGGTCCTTATACAGATGTTGCAACGAATGCACCTAATACCACCAGCTACAGCGCAACCGGTCTAAACGGAAGCACCACCTATTATTTCGTCGTCCGTGGAGTGAATTATAAAGGCGATTCAGCCAATAGTGCCCAAGCGAGCGCCACCACGTTCGTTTCTGGCGGTGTCGCACCGGTCATCGTGACACAGCCGCAGAATCAATCAGCCTTTGCCGGCAGCAACGCGACCTTTTCCGTAACGGCAACCGGAACGGCGCCTCTCCTGTACCAATGGCGACTTAACAGCGCATCCATTGCCGGAGCTACTCTAAGTTCTTACACTAGAACGAACGTCCAACCCGCCGACGCGGGTAATTATTCAGTCATTGTCAGCAATGCGTATGGCGCCGTCACAAGCACGAATGCTACGTTAACGGTGACAGTCATCGCTCCTTCGATCACATCGCAACCCCAAGGCTCGACCAATAATGGCGGAACAACTGCATCGTTCAGCGTTATCGCGAGTGGAAGTTCCCCATTGAGCTATCAATGGAAGAAAAACGGCGTGCCACTGAGTAATGGCGGAAATATCTCGGGCGCAACCAGCACAAATCTGACAATCACCGCTGTATCGACTGCTGATTCGGCTGACTATTCGGTCACCGTCACTAACTCAGCAGGATCAGTAACCAGCTCAAACGCTACCCTCGTCGTAAACTCCGTTCCAACGATTTCTAATCAACCAGCCAGTCAAACCAATAACGCAGGCAGTTCCGCAATCTTTACGGTCACCGCTGCCGGAAGCCAGCCTCTCGCTTATCAGTGGAAAAAGAACGGAACTAACCTCGTAAATGGTGGTAACATTTCCGGCGCAACAACGTCGGCGCTGACGATCGCGTCAGTTTCTCAAACTGATGCGGCAAATTATACAGTCACTGTCACCAACGCTTTTGGATCTGCCACGAGTTCGGCAGCGTCTTTGATTGTAATCGATCCTCCGGTCATTACGGGACAACCGGCGAGTCGCACAAACAATGCAGGAACACTTGCAACGTTCACTGTTACCGCCTCAGGAACCGCTCCGAGCTATCAATGGCAAAAAGATGGTTTTCCACTCTCGAATGCCGGCAACGTTTCGGGTGCAACGACTGCAACGTTGAACATTGCGTCCGTCGCGGCGAGTGATGCTGCCAACTATTCTGTAATCATCAGTAACGCAGCCGGTAAAGCGACGAGCATAGTGGCTGTTCTCACGGTGATTGTTCCTCCATCAATTTCCAGCCAGCCGCAAAATCAAACCGTCTCTGCGGGAGCAAATGTTACGTTCACAGTGTCTGCTGCGGGATCGGCTCCGCTCGCGTACCGCTGGCGGTTTAATGGCACAACAATCGCCGGAGCTACCAACAGCGTTTACTCAAAGAACGGCGTAGCAACGAATGACGCTGGCAATTATTCAGTTGTTATTACGAACGCCGCCGGGTCGGTAACCAGTTCAAATGCAGCCCTTGTCGTCAACATTGGCGAAACACAAGTGATTACTATTTCCAACATCTGGAATATCACCGCGGGATCCCGCGACTATGTCACCGTCGGAAATACCGAACGTGGTATTGCTTTAAATAGCGTCAGTAATCACGTCCTCATCGTCAGTCGGGCGACAAACGCCAATGGATCTATTATTGCGGTCAACGCAACCACGGGTTCGGATCTAGGAATCTCTCTTAATACGACCGGAATTTCAGGAGGCACCCTTCCCTTGAATAAGGTTGCTGTCACCGCTGATGGAATTATCTATGCGGCAAATCTGACCACAACCAGTTCGAACAGTCCCTTGAAAATCTATCGATGGGGCTCTTATAGCGAAACGCCATTGCTTGCATACAGTGGCGCCCCGGACGCTGGAGTTACGGCGCGATGGGGAGATTCACTGGCTTTAAAAGGCACAGGAGCCGGGACGCAAATCATCGTCGCAGGTTCTGCTTCAACGAACGTAGTAATCTTTACAACAACGAACGGAACAAACTTCACTCCTACAGTGGTGAATCCAACGCCTGCGTTCGGATCAGGGTCCGCCAGTAAGGGCCTGGCATTCGGAAGCGGAAGTTCCTTTTACATTAAGAACCGGACGTTTTCTTCGGCAACAAATTACATCTTCAATTTAGGAACGGGAACAGCGGCCTCGAACGCCACCGTCACCTCACTGGATTCCAACCTTATCGCAATAGGTGTCGATACAAATCATAATCTGCTGGCCGGGATCTTTGATGACAACACCACAAACACGAGCTCGCACCTGTTGAAGACTTACGACATTTCGAATCCGAGCAGTCCATCCCTCCTTGCAAGTTTTAATTTCCCAAGCTTTGGTTCAAACACTAACAGCGCGAACGCTAATTTTGCCGGTCACGTCGATACAGACGGAACGAAAATCATCGGCCTTGATACGCAAAACGGCATTGTTGCAGCACAGATCATTGTTCAAGTCTCGCCAACAATTACCACCCATCCGCAGGATCAGTCCGTGCCACAGGGTTCAAACGCTGTATTCACCGTGGTTGCGTCTGGCACGACACCCTTCAGTTATCAATGGAAAAAGGACGGCGTGTCTTTAACCGACGGAGGCAATGTTACGGGCGCAACAACAGCTGCTTTAACGATTCTCGCGGTTTCGAGTGCTGACGAAGCCGATTACGGCGTTACTGTAAGCAATCCTTTGGGAGCAAGCGACAGCACGGCAGGAACATTGAGCGTTATCGTGCCACCATCGATCACGACTTCGCCACAACCGCAAACGGTGAATGCCGGCAGTAGCGCAAACTTTACTGTTTCAGCTTCAGGCAGCGCTCCTCTCACCTATCAATGGAAAAAAGGCACCACCTCACTTGTTAATGGCACAAATATTTTCGGAGCAACTTCCAGCAGCCTGGTGATCGCGACTGTGACGCAAGCTGATGCTGCGGATTATTCCGTGATCATCAGTAACAGCGCCGGTCAAGCAACGAGTTCACAGGTACATCTTACTGTCATTGATCCTCCCGTAATCACGGCAAGCCCTGTCACGCAAACTGTGGCCGCTGGTTCTACGGTAGTGTTCAGCGGATCAGCGTCGGGAATGAATCTCAATTATCAGTGGCTAAAGAACGGTATCAGCATCAATAACGGGGGCAATGCCTCTGGAGCCACGACAACAACTTTGACCCTCACGGGCACATCACAATCTGATGTTGCCGATTACTCCCTCATTGTCACAAATTCGGCGGGCAGCGCCACGACTTCGCCTGCACATCTCACAGTCATTGATCCTCCGGCAATCACAGGCGAACCGTCGCCGCGAACGAACAATTACAACAGCACTGCCACCTTCTCGGTCACCACGACCGGCCAAAACCTTAGTTACCAATGGAAGAAAAATGGCGCCGCCATGTTGAACGGCGGTAGGATTTCTGGCGCTACATCATCTACGTTAACGATCGCCAATGTCAGTCAGAGCGACGCCAGCGACTATTCTGTCACAATCACAAACATCGCAGGTGCGCAAACGAGTGGATCAGCCCATTTGACAGTGATCGATCCACCTACAATCACATCGCAGCCTTCGAGCATCACGAATAACGCGGGCGAAACAGCTGTATTCAGTGTGGTTGCGTCAAGCTCGGCGCCAGTGACGTATCAATGGCAGAAAAACAACTCGGACATTGCTGACGCATTGAATATTAGCGGGACCAGTTCCGCTAATCTGACGATCAGCAATGTTTCTAATGACGATGTAGCTGATTACAAAGTTATTGTTAGCAATACCGCTGGTTCAACGCCGAGCGACAGCGCTCACCTGACGCTAACGTTAGCGCCCTCAATCATTGTCCAACCGATCGATCAAACTATTGGGATTGGCAGTAACGTCACTTTCACCGTATCGGCAGCCGGAACCGGTCCGATTAGTTATCGATGGAAGAAAAACGGGGCACCACTTACAGACGGAGGTAAAATTTCTGGCGCCAACACCGCCGCACTGATGATCACGGGATCCGGCTACGCCGACGCAGGTGCCTATTCTGTCGTTATCACGAATACGGCCGGCACAATTACAAGCGACGACGCCGCGTTGCTCGTCATAGACAAACCCGTCATCGTCACTCAGCCCGCTGGATTAACAAATGCCTCGGCGATGACAGTTTACTTGAGCGTCGCCGCAACTGGAACAAATGTTGCGTTTCAGTGGCAAAAGAATGGTGTAAACCTGTTTGATGATGGAACCGAAGACTCAAAGGTTTCGGGTGCGGCAAGCGATACACTTGCCATCCACTCAACGGTGCCCTCAGATTCCGGCGGCTATCGCGTCATCGTTACCAATGAGGCAGGTGCTGTAACAAGCGCACTTGCCACTGTCACAATCCTCGATCCTCCTGCAATCGTCGCCCATCCGGTGAGTAGAACAAACGCAGCAAATACGACCGCAACGCTGTCCGCAATTACTACCGGTTCACTTCCGCTAAAATATCAATGGCGTAAGAATGGCGTTGCTCTCGCGGCGTCGGCCAAGGTGATCGGAGTAGCGACACCTACATTGACACTCTCCGGACTAGTGCTAACAAATACCGGCGACTATTCGTTGTTCGTATCGAACGCGGTTGGTTCCGTCACCAGCTCGCCGGCACATCTGGAGGTTTTGAGCATTCCTTCCATTGCGACCCAACCAAGCAGTCGAACAAATTTGCCTAACTCGGTAGCGACATTCACGGTTGTCGCAAACGGAGTCGGGTTAACCTATCAATGGAAAAAGGCAGGCGTAGCGCTCTCAGATAACTATTACATTTCAGGCACCAAAACCGCGACGCTTACATTGAATGGCGTGTTAGCCGGGGATTCCGGGAGCTATACGGTTAGCGTGAGCAATGTCGTGGGTGGTGTGACGAGCCTACCTGGATTGCTTAAAGTGATTGTTCCACCAACGATCACCTCGCAGCCACAGAGTCGCACAAATGTCACTGGCACAACGGCTACTTTCAGCGTGCTTTTAAGCGGCACAACCCCGTTGACTTACCGTTGGAAAAAAGATGGCGTGCCGTTAGTCGATAGCCCAACGGTTGCAGGCAGCGGCACCGCTACGTTAAAATTAATTGGCGTCACATCGGCAAACGCCGGCGACTATTCCGTAGAAGTTACGAACTACTCTGGTGTTGCAATAAGCACACTGGCAAGCCTTACTGTGGTTGACGCAATTTCCATTGTTTCGAACCCTGTTAATCAGACCAATGTCACGGGAACAACCGCCAGTTTTGCGGTAGTAGCGTCAGGAACAAACCCAACATATCAATGGCGCAAGGGGACAACTATTCTCGTCGATAATACGCGAGTTTCCGGAACAACAAGCGACACGTTACAGGTGGCAAACGTCGAATTGGGCGACGCTGGCACCTACTCAGTAATTGTGAGCAACTTTGCCGGAAAGCAAATCAGCGCCAACGCCACGCTTAC
>CBHWET010000270.1:0-7170 GCA_966112985.1 uncultured bacterium
CCACTCAGGGTTTAGCATTTTCAGCTCGTCAGTGTTCCCATTAAACCCGTGTCACACAAACATGCGACTAGGCGCGTGTCCATTTTCTGGAATGATATGAGACATTCCCCTGAGGTCTCCTTGAACAACTGCACTAAAACTATGAATACTAACATCACTACACTCAAAAAAACCTCAGCGTTAATCCTCGGTGCTGTAGCGGCGTCTACAGTGGCCCAGGCCAGCACGGACTACGGTCCAGCCATTTATAAGCCGATGTCCGGCTGCTCGAAATGGTACACCTCCGGCAATGGTCATATTTTCTGCGTCATCCATGACATGGAAGGCTATTACCTCGGTTCTATGTCCTATTTGAATCGTTGCGACGTTTCTGCTTCCATTCACTACGGCGTGAACGGCAAAGCCGATACCTCCACGGACGCTCCTGCTGGTGAAATCACCCAGTCCGTTCGTGAAGCCTACTATGCCTGGCATGCCCGTTGTTGGAATACCTGGTCATGGGGCACTGAACATGAAGGTTTTGCCAGCAATCCTGCCTGGTACACCTCCGCCATGTATAACGCCTCTGGCGCGCTCCAACGTCACTTGTTGAATATCAGTGGCAAGGCCAAAGATCGTAACCACGTCATCGGTCACGACCAGAAGCGCATTTCTTCATGGGTAACATGGGTTCGCGCCAACTACTCGATGGATCCAACTTGCAACAGCCACACCGACCCAGGCCTCAGCTGGGACTGGACTGGCTTCATGAACATCATCAATCAGACGACTGGCACAGCGACGATCGTTGACAACACGGGCGCTACGTTCACCGGAACGTGGGCCACGGGTTCGTCCTCGACGGACAAGTACGGTGCTGATTATCGCTATCACAGCACAGCTGCTGTCAGCGAACCTGCCAACTACAACTTTAGCGGCAGCGGCACGCACACCGTGTATGCTTATTATCCAGCTGGTTCGAACCGTTCGGCGACAACGCCTTACATCGTTCACCACAGCGGCGCTTCGACCACTGTTAGCGTGAACCAACAGATCAACGGCGGCACGTGGGTTTCCCTCGGCAGCTACGGCTTCACCGCTGGTGATGACGTTCAGATCTCCTGCTGGACCGGCACTGGCTTCGTTGTCGTTGCCGACGCCGTGAAATGGCAATAATTTTCTCCTGACGGAGAATGACACAAACCCGGACGGGCAACTGTCCGGGTTTTTTCGTGTACTAGTTAGAAATAACTAAGGGTTGGGCCTTTTTTGGCCGTTTTTCGACCGCCGCTAGTTACAACTGGCGATTGTGGGAATCTCAGTTCGACCTACTCTCTTACCCCGCGTCCCCGAGTGTAAATCGCGTCGAGCTGTCTCGATTGCGACCAGGCAACAGAAAGTTAAAAACCCGTAGAAAGTATGAAATACACGAAAAGTTCCGTTATCACGCTCGCCGGCCTGCTCGCCGGAGGACTCGCTCACGCCAGCACCGACTATGGTCCAGCCGTTTACCGGCCGATGTCCGGTTGTAGTAAATGGTACACCAGCGGCAATGGCCATATCTTCGCCGTCTGCCATGACATGGAAGGTTATTATGCCTCGAACCTGTCCTACCTGAATCGTTGCGATGTTTCCGTCAGTATCCATTACATGGTGAACGGCAAACAGGACACGAGCACCGACTATGCAGCTGGCCAGATCTCGCAATCTGTCCTGGAAGCAAACTATGCGTGGCATGCCCGCTGTTGGAATACGTGGTCCATCGGCACCGAACACGAAGGTTTCGTCAGCAATCCGGCATGGTTCACTGACGCGATGTACAACGCCACTGGACCTCTCCAGCGCCATATCTGCGATAAGTTTGGCCGCGCGAAAGATCGTAACCACATCATCGGTCACGACCAGAAACGCATTTCGTCATGGGTAACCTGGGTCAACGCGAACTATTCCATGGACCCAACGTGCAATACGCATAGCGATCCAGGACAATATTGGGATTGGGCCAAGTTGATGAGCATCGTCAACCCGCCATCCACGACCGCCGTGACGATTGATAACAGCAACGCTGGCTTCAGCGCCTCGACCGGTTGGGCCACGAGCACCGGTTCGACGGACAAATTTGGTGCCGATTACCGCTATCATTCGACCGCGCCGGTCAGTGATCAGGCGGTGTGGACGGGTTCACCGAGCGGCACGCACACGGCTTATGCCTGGTACCCGCAAGGATCGAACCGTTCCACCACGGCTCCTTACACGGTCGTCCATGGCGGAACATCTACGTTGGTCAGCGTAAACCAACAGATCAACGGCGGAACCTGGGTCTCCCTCGGTTCCTACAGCTTCAACTCGGGTGAAGCGATCAAGCTGTCGTTCTGGACCGGCACGGGCTTCGTAGTCATCGCCGACGCCGTGAAATGGCAGTAATCAATTGTTGTTAGCTACGCGAACCCGGGCATTCGTTTGCCCGGGTTTTTTCTTTTCTAGAGCAATTCTAGTCACATTTAACTAAGGGATAGAGCGGTTTTCACGGTTCGAACCGGCGCCCTTAGTTATTATGATCGATTGTCGTCGTTCTACTACGGCGTATTCTCGATGCCATTCCCGAATGTTTGCCACGACGCAGTGTTCGTCGTGCCCGGACAGCGAAAACTAGAAACCCGAAAGTTATGAAATACACGAAAAGTTCGCTCGTTACCCTCGCCGGTTTGATGGCGGGAGGACTCGCTCACGCCAGCACCGATTACGGCCCGGCGATTTACCGGCCAATGTCAGGCTGCAGCAAATGGTATACATCAGGCAACGGCCATCACATGGCTGTCTGCCACGACATGGAAGGTTATTATGCCTCCGGCATCTCCTACCTGAACCGTTGCGATGTGTCGGTCAGTATCCATTACATGATCAATGGCAAGCAGGATACATCGACGGATTATCCGGCAGGCCAAATCGATCAACAGGTGCGCGAAGCGTATTACGCATGGCATGCCCGTTGTTGGAATACGTGGATGTGGGGCACTGAACACGAAGGGTTTGAAAGCAACCCGGCGTGGTTCACCGATGCGATGTATAACGCCTCCGGCCCATTGCAACGGCATTTGATTGATCAAACCGTTCATCCGCGCGACCGCAATCATATCATCGGACACAACGAAAAAAAGAACAGCGCGTGGGTCAATTGGGTCCATGCAAATTATTCGTTTGATCCAACGTGTAATACTCACTCGGACCCTGGCCCTTACTGGGATTGGGCGAAGTTGATGAACATTGTTAACCCGCCGGCGCCAAGCTCTGTGATTATAGACAACAGTAACGCCGGTTTCAGCGCGTCAACGGGCTGGGCGACAAGCAGCGGGTCGACCGACAAATATGGTGCCGATTATCGTTACCACTCCACGCAGCCTGTAAGCGATCAAGCGGTGTGGACTGGTTCACCGAGCGGGACGCACACGGCTTATGCGTGGTATCCGCAGGGATCAAATCGTTCGACCACGGCTCCGTATACCGTCGTGCATGGTGGAACTTCTACGTTGGTCAGCGTGAACCAGCAGATCAATGGTGGAACATGGGTTTCCCTCGGTTCCTATGCGTTCAATTCCGGTGAAGCGATCAAGCTGTCGTTCTGGACAGGCACCGGCTTCGTCGTAATTGCTGATGCCGTTAAATGGCAGTAATTGAGGATGAGATGTTAGTAGAACCGGGATACACGCGTATCCCGGTTTTTTATTTAGCTGGAGCAGCTTCGAGTGCACGCCGCGCTAAACGCACGTTCCCTCCGCGAATGACAGATGTGCGTGCGAGATGCGAACTGCGTCGCATCGGCGGTTTGCGATCTACTTCTTCGGCCGACGCTTTACCAAGGCTTAAGGCAACGAGCAGCCAGAACATCATTACCATCGCGGCGTGTTTAATGTAACAGGACAGGATGATGAGGAGATACCCAAAGGCCTTCAAAAGAGGGGTTAATTTCTCGAAGTGCGGTTCAAAATGTTTTTGGTAATTGCGCCATCGCCCGATGGCATTGGTGTAAACAGGTTTGGCGACCTCAACATAAGTCGGCGAACGTACAACCTTTGCCTGCGCGTTTTCGGTAAAACGCAATACTCGGTCATCCCACGGTAAACCAAGAAAACTCAAGGCACGCCGTGCGTTCTCCTGGAGCTTGTGCACGATGTCTTCATAGCGCACCTCGATCGCCGAATTGCCCAGGGCTGGCTTCATGACGAGCCACAGGCCCATTGTAGCGACGTAATTCTCAACTGTCCCTTCCGCCGACAGCCATGAAATTGTATCCGGCAGGACAGGCCACGCCTGCATGAAGCAGCTGATACAAACATCCCGTGGATCCCGTAATGCCACGAGAAATTTGCAATCGGGAAACACGCGGCTCATCAATGGAACGTCAAAGGTCATGCCGGGATTCTTATCCACCAGCATCCGTTCACCTACACGCGAACCGAGATGCGATTCGATGCCGTCAAAATATTCCGTACGGATACGCCGCAAATTCCGTGGCGTGATCGAATCAATTGCTGCTACGTACGGAGTCCGGTCCGATAAGTTTCGCGACAACTCTGGATAGGCTTTGGTTTGAAAGACGCCCGTTTCATCCGCGGATACCACATCCGGATGAGCATCCAATACGTACTCCAGCAACGTTGTTCCAGAACGTGGATAGCCGCAGAGCAAGGACAACTTACGCGCGGGTTGTAGATCCGTCCGTCCCGTGGCACGCCAACGCTCGATGACTTTTGCATCGATCGTCGTCGACAACTGCCGAAGCCGGGTTTGCTTTTCGCGATAGGTCTTCATCGCCGGCGCCGCGCCGGACCGCAAAAGCGCTTTGGCCTCGATCGCCGCTTCGAATGCTTCGTCGTAACAACCTTCCGCATCCAGAACGGCGGCTAACTCGTAGCCCGCTGCAGCACGCACGTCCGGCGAGAGGCTGGTATTCGATACCAGTTCCAACAAAGTGATTTCAGCTTCGTGATACTTGCGGCATTGCCGAAGCCATTTGCCGTGCATCAACCGCACGCCTTCGTGGGAAGGATAAGCATGCAACGCCCGCTCGATGATCGCCCCCGCGTCATCCGTGCGCCTCAGGCGGTGGTACATTTCAAAAAGCCGCAAATAGGCCGTCACCGGAACCGGCTCGCACTTCAGGACTTGCTCGAAATAACCAGTCGCCGCTTCAAAATTCCGCACGTCCATCCAATGATGGCCGATGGTGAGAAGCACCATGACTCGGGATTCAGTTACGGCGAGCGCGTTTTCGAAAGCACAATGCGCCGACGCAAAATCGTAGGTGATCGCATAGACGCGCCCAAGCTCCAGGAACACTTTGTCATTGCGAGGCTCGAGTCCTTTCGCGCGTTGAAGCAATTGGATTGCTTGCGCGTAATCATTGCGCTCTGCGGAGTCTCGCGCCTGCGCTAGAAGTTTGGGCACACCACCGGAAGCGTGCTGCGGAATGGGATTCATGGAGTTGCAAACAGAGATAAACAGACGGCCCCGCTGAAGCAAGCCGCTTTGTGTACAAAGGGCGTTTTTCAAGGAAACACCGATCTCAGGGGATTCCGACAGGAAAGGCAGAGTTAACGATTAGATGCGGGTAAAAACGGCGCGCCATTGGTCGTACATTCGAATAACGGCAAGGCACGAGTCACCACGAAACCAGCCGAAACTTAGCGGGTCTTGAATTGAATCAATGCTTCGTTGGTGCTGCCGCGTCGATAGCCCTGCAAATCCAGTGTGACATGGGCGTACCCAACTTTGCGCAATGCCTCAGCGACACGCACGTAGGTGTCATCGGTCATGAGGCGGGAAATTTCGGTGACGCCCAACTCGATGCGAGCAAGGTGAGTTTGAAGTTTGAGGTTTGAAGTTTGAACTTCTGGCGACTTTGCGGCAGCAGCTCCTAATTCATGATGCCGCACACGGACGTCGTAAAAACCGAGGTCACGTAGAACGTTTTCAGCTGCTTCGATCATCTGCAATTTCTCTGGCGTAACAGCTTCGCCGTACGGAATGCGCGAACTCAAACAGGCCATCTGCGGTTTGTCGGCGGTGGGCAAACCAAACTGCGCGGATAACTCGCGAATATCGGCCTTGGTTAAGCCGACTTCTTTCAATGGCGCCCGCACCTGAAACTCTTTGGCTGCCTGTGCGCCCGGGCGAAAATCACCGATGTCACTCGCGTTTTCTCCGTAAGCAATGACTGCGAACTTCTCCGTGCGGGCGAGCGGCTCGAGTTCAGTGAAGAGCTCGTGCTTGCAGAAATAACAGCGATTATTCGGATTCGCGAGATAGCTGGCGTTATCGAACTCTTTCGTGTGAACAACACGCACGGGGATGGAAAACTTTGCCGCTATGTCAAGCGCCTCCTGCAATTCACGTCGAGGCAAACTGGCCGAATCAGCAATGGCGGCGAGGGCTTTACTGCCAAGAACTTCATTCGCAACGTATGCGAGAAACACGGAATCAACGCCACCGGAGTAGGCCACGACGCATGATCCGTAGGACCGCAAGGTCTCACGAAGTTGTTCCAGCTTTTGTGCGGACGTTTTTTGCACCGGCCCCAACCTGCCATCAGCCCTCTTGAATGTCGAGACAGCGCAGCACTTCATTAAAACGTTGGACGTGCAGGGATTTTGCGCTCTGATCTGTCAGGCGACATGTCTACACCGACGTTCTTACGTGCACACGAAAACGGCGTTTATCTCGCGGCTAAAGTTGTACCGCGCGCATCCAAAAACGAAATCGGCGAAGCTGTCGGCGATGAATTGAAAATTAAAGTCACCGCGCCGCCGGTGGATGCGGCCGCCAATCAGGCCGTAATTGATTTGCTCGCTGACAAACTGAACGTCTCCCGCGGCTCCGTGCAAATCGTCCGTGGCCAGACTTCCCGCCACAAAACAATTCTCATCATCGGCAAAACCGTAATGGAAATCGCGAAGGCTGTCGGACGTTGAAGTTTGAAGGACTCACGAAGGCAAAGAATTCCGATCGGGCGACTTTGCCGAGTCAAGCCTTCGGCGAACAACCGCATAAATCAAAGCGACGATCGGAAAACCGAACACGCCGATGCAACCCGTCTGAATATTGGTTCTGCTCAGAAAACCGATCACGAACAAAACCAACCAAATGGTTCCGTAGGCGCTCGAAAAGTAGGTATAAAAGGAAGGCCTCATATCT
>CBHWET010000271.1:0-7163 GCA_966112985.1 uncultured bacterium
GCGAACTGGCCGGTCTGTCTGGCGTTCGAAAGTCAGAAAACTCGAATTGAACAACGAAGGCGCGAAGTTTCGGTCCAACTTTGTCCCTTTGTGTCTTTGTTGTTCATCTTCGCTAGTTTTCGCATGCCCTTTATTTCCGATCCGGCGCAGCTAAATTGGAAAGAAATTTGTAATATCAGTTTGCATTGAAAATCTGTTTTTCCAAACTGCGGCTCTTTGTGCGCAAACGTAAACTTTTATCGAGTGTCATCTTAGCCTTGCTGTTTATCACCGCATTGTCGGGCTGCAGCACCGTTCGCTTTTACGCCCAGGCGGTACGAGGTCAGTTGCATATCTGGAGAAGTCAAAAGCCGATCAAGGAACTCGTCGCATCCCCCGACACGAAACCTGCGCTGAAGAAAAAGCTGCAGGTGGTACTCGATGCGCGTCAGTTTGCCATGGATAAACTTTCCCTGCCCGCCGATGGACATTATCTATCGTACGTCGATCTTCATCGCGACCACGTCGTTTGGAATGTCCACGCGGCCCCAGAACTTTCGCTTGCCGCAATGTCCTGGTGGTACCCATTCGCCGGTCGCGCCACGTATCGTGGTTATTTTTCGGAAAAAGCGGCCAAAGATTTCGCCGACAAACTGAAACAGAAAAACCTCGATGTTTACTATGAAGGTATTGATGCCTATTCGACGCTTGGCTGGTTCAAGGAACCTATTCTGAATACGTTCGTCTATGATTCAGATTCGGATCTCGCGGAAACAATTTTCCACGAACTTGCTCATCAACGCGTTTACGTCGGCGGCGACACTGCTTTCAACGAAGCGTTTGCGGTGTCCGTTGAACGGGAAGGCATCCATCGCTGGATGACGGCATTGAACGACGCGGAAGGATGGGAAAAGTTCAAGGCTCGCAAAGCACGTCGGCAACAATTCGTCGCGCTCGTCCTTGAGACACGCGAAAAGCTCAGCAAAGTATACGGCGATCTCAACCTGTCGGCAGACATGAAACGCGAACGCAAAGCCGCCATCATCACTGAAATGCGTTCAAACTATCAGAAGATGAAGACCGAACAGTGGAATGGCCTGAAAGCTTACGATGAATGGTTTGCCGGGCCGCTAAACAATGCGCAGTTGAATACGGTATCGACGTATTACCATCTGGTCCCGGCGTTCGAAAAGCTGCTGCAACAAAATAATGGTGATTTGCCGAAGTTCTACGAAGTTGTCAAAGACCTGTCGAAGCTACCCAAAGCTGAGCGACATGAGCGGCTGGAGAAGTTGTTAGAAAAGTGACCTGCGCCGTTGCGCGAATTGCTTTTGCCGAATTCCCTGCTTTACGTTACACACACCACGTCATGGCTGAAGATCAGTCAATAGAGCTGTCTATCGTTATCCCCTGCCTCAACGAAGCGGAGACACTCGAAACAGTCATCAAAAAAGCGCAAACCGCTCTTCAGAAAGACAAAATCGCCGGCGAGGTCGTGATCGCTGACAACGGCAGCACGGATGGATCCATTGAAATAGCCACTCGTCTTGGCGCCCGTGTCGCTCATGTTTCGGCAAAGGGTTACGGGAATGCGTTGATGGGCGGTATCGCTGCTGCTCGCGGCAAATACATCCTGATGGGCGACGCCGATGATAGCTACGATTTCCTCGAAGCGCCCAAGTTCCTGGAAAAGCTCAGACAAGGTTTCGAACTCGTACAAGGCTGTCGCTTGCCGTCCGGGGGTGGACGGGTGCTTTCAGGCGCGATGCCGTTCACCCACCGCTGGATTGGCAATCCGCTTTTCTCGTTGATGGTGAGGAAAATGTTTCTGGCGCCAATTCATGACGTCTATTGCGGATTGCGTGGATTTACGAAAGATCTTTTTCAGAAGCTGCAGCTCCGTTGCACGGGGATGGAATTTGCGACGGAGATGATTATTAAATCGAGTTTGCTCCGCGCGAAAATTGCCGAAGTCCCAATCACCCTACATCCTGATGGACGCATTCACCACAAGCCACACTTGCGTACATTCCGCGATGGCTGGCGAACGCTGCGATTCTTTCTGATCTTCAGTCCCCGCTGGTTGTTCCTGTATCCGGGAGTCTTGTTGGTGATCCTCGGGTTGATCGGTTACGCGATTTCCCTTCCAGGATTGAGCATCGGTAAAGTTCACTTCGACGTTCACACGATGCTCGTGTCGAGCCTCGTCATTTTGCTCGGTTATCAATCGATTGTCTTCGCCTTGCTCGCCAAAACGTTTGCCGTGATGGAAGGATTTATGCCTGAAAAACCGCGGCTGACGAAATTTTTTGAAATCGTAAACCTGGAACGCGGCCTTACAGCTGGTGCGATATCGTTTGTTGTCGGCTGCGCCTTGCTTCTCGTCGCGGTACTGAAGTGGAGTGCAGTTGGTTTTGGTCCGCTGGATTACAGCAAAACAATGCGTGTCGTCATTCCAGGCGTGACTCTCGCCGCCCTCGGTTTTCAAACGATTTTGTTCAGCTTCCTTGCCAGCATTATTGGCCTGAAGAGGAAATGGATTTGAACCTGATTGAGAACATACACGGGAAGTACATCCAGGAACGGCGGGTAAATGTCCTCGCCGCTGAAGTCGCCAAGTTATTGCCACCGGGAGCAACAGTTCTGGATGTTGGCGCTGGTGATGGCTGGCTCGCGCGATTAATTCAACACGAACGTCCTGATGTGAAGATCGAAGGCGTCGATGTTCTGGTCCGGGAGAAGACGCATATCCCCGTTGTGCAGTTTGACGGCTCGCATCTTCCGCAAGCTGACAAGTCCTATGACGTCGTTCTTTTTGTAGATGTGCTGCATCACACCGAAGATCCTCACGTTTTGCTGCGCGAAGCAAACCGTGTTGCCCGCCGATCGATCGTTATCAAAGACCATAACCGCGAGGGGCTGCTCGCGTTCCGCACGTTGAAATTTATGGATCAGGTGGGCAACAAACGTTATGGGGTCGTATTACCCTTTAATTATCTGCACCGCGATGAATGGCAAAAAATGTTCGAAGAACTTCAACTAAGACCCGCTGTCTGGAAGGACCGCATCGGCCTGTATCCATTTCCATTAAACCTCTGGTTTGATCGATCTCTGCACTTCGTGTGCAAACTTGAACCGCGCTGACGCGAATGACGCCTTCTCTCATCTTGCTGTTTCTCTTTGGCCTGTTGTTCCTCTGGGGATTTCTGGCACCGACCGCGTTTGCTCCGCTCTTGTGTCGGATTGGAAAATCTCTCGATCGTTTTGCGTACGGAAAATTCACATGGGTCTGGATCATCCTGGCCGTGCTGGCAATCAGCGCATTGTATTCCGCATTTGTCCTATTACCCGAACCCCACGTGCACGACGAATTCTCGTATCTGTTGCAGGCCGACACTTTCGCGCACGGTCGCCTGTCGAACCCGCCGCATCCACACTGGAAGTTCTTCGAAAGCTACCACATTCTGTGTCAGCCGACGTATGCCTCAAAATATCCCCCGGGCCAAGGTGCATTCCTTGCTTTCGGGCAGATTCTTGGCCGGCCAATTTATGGCGTTTGGTTAAGCACGGCTTTCGCAGTCGCTGCCGTGTTCTGGATGCTTCGGGCAATCGTTCGCCCGCGGCTGGCATTATTGGGAGCGGCATTGATCTTCGCAAATCCGCAGGTCCTGTTATGGAATTGGAATTTCTGGGGCGGATCGGTGGCTCTGCTTGGGGCCGCCCTTGCGTTAGGCGGAGCGTTTCGGGTCGCGCGAAACAGGTTTGATTATAAGGCGTCAGTTCTAACCGGCTCTGGCATTTCCCTCCTCGCAATTACTCGTCCGTTCGAAGGGGTTGTGTTGCTTGCCATCTGCTTTGTGCTGCTGCTGGTTCGAGTCATCCGCCGGAAGAAAGCGCTTCAGCTCGCGATTCCAACACTTTGGCCGCTCGCCGTAATTGTCACAGTAACGATGATTTTTATCGGATTGAACAATGCGGCTGTGACCGGAAGCCCTTTATCCATGCCTTATGCCTTGTATGAAAAAACCTACGCCAGCAGCCCCATTTTTCTGTGGCAACATGAGCAGCCTCATCCGGCCTACAATCATCCAGTGATGCAGCGATTCTATGAACTGATCGCGAAGGACTTTGCCTCACAAAAAACGCCTGCCGGTTATTGGCATGCACTGAAGAAAAAGGCATCGCGTTTCGATAAATACTTTTGGGCGGAAGCCGGGCTGCTTCTGCTTATCCCTGCTGTGTTCGTGCTGCGACGAGACTACCGGGCACGCTTCGCGGTTCTTGCGTTCTGTGGATTCGTGGCGATAGGCATTTTACCGGTCGTCTATTCTCAGCCGCATTACGCTGCGCCGGCGCTGCCTTTACTGATAATCGTTGCTGTCGGTTCTCTCGGCGTGATCAGCCGGGTTAAAATTGCTGGACGTCCATCCGGCCGTTTTTGGGCGAACGGGTTGGTTTCGGTGTGCTTGATCTGGTCATTGGCTCGATTCCCGTTTGTGTCACATGAACCATTCCCGTCAGGGAGACCTGACATGAAGAAACATCTGACCGAAACAAAAAAACGGTTTCTCATCTTCATGCAATACGGCCCCGAGCATGCGCTCGATGATGAATGGGTTTATAACGAAGCCGATATCGACAATTCACAAATCGTCTGGGCCCGGGATATGGGCGACTCACAAAACGACAAATTGATCGCCTGCTACAAAGATCGTGAAGCGCTCCTGATCAATCCCGACACCCATAAAGTCACAATTCTTTCGAGCAAATAGAAAACTGTTCACCGAGGTTGCGGGAACGCGCGTTACCAACGTAAAATAAATCCATGTCGCACGCCGAGTTCGTTCACCTGCATCTGCACACGGAGTATTCACTACTCGATGGTGCCTGCCGTCTGGACAAACTGGTTGAGCGAGCCCACGCGCTAAAATTTCCAGCAATGAGCATCACCGATCACGGCGTCCTGTATGGAGCCGTTGATTTCTGGCGGGAAGCGCGTGGAAAAGGAATAAAGCCTATTATCGGTTGCGAGGTGTATGTAGCGCCTGGAAGTCGCCTTGAAAAAAAATCTGCGTCCGGCGGTGGAAGGGATGTTTACAACCACCTCGTTCTTCTTGCGAAAGACGAGCAGGGCTATAGGAACCTGATCAAACTTGTGACCGCGGCGCATCTCGAGGGTTATTATTACAAGCCACGCATCGACAAAGAACTGCTCGCGGCCAACAAGGAAGGATTGATTGCTCTCTCGGGCTGCCTGGCGAGCGAGGTTCCCGAAAACATCGTCAAAGGCGATCTTCAAAAAGCCCGTGACGCAATTGATTGGTTCAAACAAACACTTGGACCTGAAAACTTTTATCTCGAGCTCCAGAATCACGGCATCGAAGAACAGGCTCGCGTCAACAAGCAACTGATCCCGTGGTCGAAGGAATTTGGCTTAAAGCTTGTTTGCACGAATGACGTTCACTACGTCGAAAAAGGAAACTCGCACGCCCACGACTGTCTCATCTGCATCGGCACACAAACGCTTCTCACCGACACGAAGCGTATGCGCTACCAACCCGAGCAGTTTTATCTGAGATCGGCGGAGGAGATGCTACACCTTTTCAAAGAGGTTCCTGAAGCTGTAAAGAACACCTTGGAGGTGGCGGAAAAATGTAACGTCGAGTTCGATTTCAAGACGCTGCACTACCCGGTCGTCACTCCTCCGGAACATTTCACGCGTGAAGGATTACTGCGAAGTCTCCTCGCGGAAGGTCTTCACAAACGCTACACCCTTCACGCCCGCGCGGAAGGTGAACAGTTCATTGTTGAAAAGGTTGATGACGCATCGCGGTTGCCGAAATTTTCGCTCGTCGGACGCAAAGACGCGCCAAATGACGTCAACGCTCCGGAAACCGCTGAGGCAATCAAGGAAGTCATCGACCGACTGCAATCAGAACTCAAGGTCATCGAGAAAACCGGCTTCATTTCTTACTTTTTGATTGTCGCGGATTTTGTCCGGTATGGCCGTAGTATCGGAGTTTCATGCGTCGCGCGTGGTTCTGCAGCCGGTTCGCTTGTCACGTACCTCCTTGAGATCGCGAACGTCGACCCTATTCGCTACGGATTGCTCTTCGAGCGTTTCCTTAATCCCGAACGCGTCAATCCGCCTGATATCGACATCGACTTCGCTGACGACCGTCGAGCGGACGTGATCGAATACGTTCGACAGAAATACGGGCGCGATTCCGTCGCACAAATTATCACCTTCGGCACGATGGGCGCGAAATCGGTGATTCGTGACGTCGGACGCGTCATGGGATTGAGCTACGGCGAATGCGATCGCCTGGCGAAAATGATTCCAAACGAGCTGAAGATGTCGCTTGAGAAAGCGCTCAGTGTCTCAGCCGATTTTAAGACGGCATACGAAACGGAGGAAATCACGCGTGAATTGGTCGATACAGCGCTCGTGTTGGAAGACATTACGCGCAACTCCAGTGTCCACGCCGCCGGTGTCGTTATCGGGGATCAACCACTCGTCAATCTCCTTCCGCTAAAGCAGGACGAAGACGGAACCATCGTAACTCAGTACGCGATGGGACCAGTCGGCGATCTTGGACTGCTGAAGATGGACTTCCTCGGGTTGAAGACGCTGACTGTCATTCGCAATACCTGCGAGATGGTGAAGCAAACGAGAGGCATTGATGTACCGATCGATAACCTGCCGCTCGATGACGCCAAGACTTACGATTTGCTGAACAAAGCAAATACGATTGCAATCTTCCAGCTGGAATCCGGCGGCATGCGCGATCTGTGCCGTAAGTTTCAAATCAGCTCCGTTGAACACATCACGGCACTTGTCGCTTTGTATCGCCCGGGTCCAATGGACCTGATTCCCGACTTCATTAAACGCCGTCATGGCGAGGTGAAAATCGAGTATCCGCATCCGCTGCTCGAACCACTTTCTAAAGAAACATATGGCGTTCTGATTTATCAGGAACAGGTCATGCAGGCCGCACAGGTGCTGGCGGGTTACACACTCGGCGGCGCCGACTTGTTGCGTCGCGCGATGGGTAAGAAGAAGGTCGAAGAAATGCAGAAGCAGCGCGAAACCTTCGTAAAAGGCGCTGCCAAGGTGAACAATATCCCCGCCGCCAAGGCGAACGAAATTTTCGATTTGCTGGAAAAGTTCGCAGGTTACGGTT
>CBHWET010000272.1:0-7082 GCA_966112985.1 uncultured bacterium
GAAAAAATCGGCGTGCCTTTTTCCTTTCGCGCGGCATTGCGCATATCGATGACTTTGATCAAAGGCATCTTTTTGTCGTCCGCGCGGTGGGGCATCTCGAGCAGTTGATATTTACCTTTCTGCGCGTTGTAGAAACTTTCCATCGAAGGCGTCGCGGAGCCGAGGACAACGACGGCGTTCTCAATTTGGCCCCGTACCACAGCAACGTCGCGGGCGTTGTAGCGCGGTGCTTCTTCCTGCTTGTACGAATGCTCGTGTTCTTCGTCGACGATAATCAGGCCGAGTGGTTCGACTGGAGCAAAGATCGCGGAGCGCGCGCCAATGACGATTTTTGCGCGGCCTTGCCGGATCTTGTGCCATTCGTCGTGGCGTTCACCTGCGGAGAGGTGACTGTGCAACACGGCGACGAGAGTTTTGAGCGGACCGGAACTGAAACGGGCTTTGAACCGTTCGACGGTTTGTGGCGTAAGAGAAATTTCCGGGACGAGGACGATGGCGGCTTTGCCTTTTTGAAGCGCATCGGCGATGGCTTGCAGATAAACTTCGGTTTTTCCGGAACCCGTGACGCCATGCAGAAGGAACACCTTTGATTGTGCGGTTGTGATCTGTGCGAGAGCCGCAGCTTGTTCTGCATTCAGTGGAAGGGGCTCGGTTGGTAAAATCGTTTCTTTCGCATATGGATCGCGCTCGGAAATTTCGGAAGCGATCGTGATCAACCCTGCGTCTTCAAGTCGGCGAATTGTTTCCGAGGTAGTGTTGGCGAGTTCGATCAATTGCTGAAGCGGCAACTCCTTTTTTTCCTGAAGAATATTCCAGATGTCGCGTTGGCGTTTACTGAGTTTGGGGAGATCGCCTTGCACGGGAAGCGCGCGGACGAATAGTTGCTCTTTCCATCCTTCCTTTTCTTTACGTACCGCTTCGGGCAGGACGCTCTTTAAGGCGATTTCCGGAGGGCAGCAGTAGTATTCAGCGATCCAACGTGCCAGTTGAAGGACACGGGGAGTAACCAATGACTGTTTGCCGACGACTTTGACGATTGAGCGTAAGTTCGTGTGCGTTGATTCCTCGACAAGCGCTGTAACGCAACCCATTACCTGTCGCGCGCCGAACGGGACTTTCACGCGGCTGCCGACCGCGATGAGGCCGTCCAATTCCTCGGGAATGAGGTAATCGAATTCCTTGCGCAGGGCTATTTCGAGTGCAACACGGGCAATCATTTGACGAGGGCGCAGCCTTTTACTTCGGTTTCACCGGCGGTTCGGCCGAATACAGAGGAGGATCGACGGCTCGCTCCCAGTTGTCCAACTCGGCTTTTAGTTTCGCGACGATTTTCGGATTTGTATCGGAAAGGTTTTTTGTTTCGCCAATGTCCGCTGCGAGATCGTAGAGGAACATGTCGTGCGTTTTGTAATTTTCAATGTACTTCCAGTCGCCATCCCGCGCGGCTCGGAACAGTTTTTGGAAACTAAAGTTCACGCTACGCCAGAAAAGTGTTCGCGGACTGCGGCGGATGTCCTGGGAAGTGTGTTCTTTTTTGTCGGAAACCGTTTGCATATAAGGGATCAAATCAATTCCTTCGAACGGGCGCTTGGATGGCGCTTTCGCCCCGGCGAGTTTGGCGATTGTTGCCGTCCAATCCATCGTAATGGCGACCTGGTGAGTTTCGAGCCCAGCCTCGATCCTGCCGGGAAATCGGGCGATGCAGGGGACGCGAATTCCACCTTCCCAGAGCGAAGCTTTTCCTTTGTTGAGCGGTGCATTGCGTGAAAGCGTGGCGCCACCATTATCGCTTTCAAAGACAACCAATGTATTTGTGCTCAATCCGTAACGATCAAGTGCATCGAGAATTTTGCCGATTCCAGTGTCCATGGCTTCGACCATTTTGACGTATGTCGATCGATTCCCGCTGTTCCAGGTGCGCGGGGTTGGGTGGACGTTGCGATCTTCAGGCCCTTGTGCGGGAAAATGCGGAGCGTTGAATGCAACGTAGAGGAAAAAAGGTTTGGAGCTGATTTGGTCCAGAAATTTCAGCGCATGATCGGTAATCAGATCCGTCGAGTAGCCGTTCATTTTCACCGGTTTTCCGTCGAGATATAAGTCTGGTTCGCCGTTGTTTTCTCTATGAGTGAAGTAGTCGTGATTGCCGCTGACCAGCCCGAAGAAACGATTGAAGCCGTGAGCATTCGGCATCATTGAACGTTTGTAACCCAAGTGCCATTTGCCAGACATGGCCGTCGCGTAGCCAGCACTCCGCAGTACATCGGCGAGTGTTTTTTCTCGAGGTGGCAATCCCAAGTCTTTCGCGCCAGCAGGAATTGCCGTTTCCAATCCGCCAATCCGCTGTTGATACCTTCCCGTCATGAACGCACATCTCGTCGGAGTGCAAACGCAGCCATTGGCATAGAAGTCGGTGAACCGAACACCCTCTTTCGCAAGCCGATCGATGTTGGGTGTCCGGATGTCGGGCGCGCCGTAGCAACCCACGTCTCCGTAACCAAGATCGTCAGCGAGAATGAAAACGATATTTGGTCGAACCGACTTTGCATTGACCAGGAAAGAAACTGCCAACAAGGCCAGGGCCAAGACTCGTTTCATTTTGTGGATATAAAGGAATAGAGCAGGGCGGCGCGAGAACAATCAATGTCCGGTCCGCAACGCCAGCAGGAGTAATCCGCCACCAATTGCGATCCGGTACCAGCCAAATCCGGTAAACTTATGGGTCTGGACGAAACGAAGCAGCCACTTCACCGCAATGAAGGACACGATAGCGGCGACTAAAGTGCCGAGCAAAACAAGGCTCCAACTTTCGTGCGGTTCGTGATGTCGAACGGCCTTCAGGATTTTCCAGCTGCCCGCGGCAAGCATCGTGGGGATACCGACAAGAAAGGAGAATTCCGTGGCGAGTGGTCGATTCAATCCGAGGGCGATAGCGAAAAGGATCGTTGCTCCGGAACGTGAAGTGCCGGGAAATATGGCGGCGATCAGTTGGCCGATCGCTACCGCGATCACAATGTCCCAGGTAATCGAGTTGCGTCTCTCTTTTCCCTTCAAGACCGTTTCAATGAGAATGAAGAGGATTCCACCAATGAGCAGAGCCAGAGCGACAGGCATCAAGCGCTCTTCAAGTTTATAACCTTTCTTGTCCAACACTAGGCCTCCGATTCCCGTGACAAAGAAGGCGACGAGAATCTTAATCAGATAGTTGCGCGTTTCTGGCTCATTTGATCGGAAGATGAATTGATGGAAACGGTCGCGGAACAAAGGAATGACCGCGATGACAGCGCCACATTGGATTACGATGTTAAATAAATCGCTACGATGGGGCAGCCATCGCTCGGCGATGAGCAGATGTCCGGTCGATGAAACCGGGATGAACTCTGTCAATCCCTCGATGATTCCGAGAATAATGACTGATACCCAAATTGGCATCCGGTGTTTAGAAGCGAAAACGGGAGTGGTGACAAGCGGCAAATCGCTGAGTGCGCGGAAATAAAAAAACGCCAGCTGGCCTCGGCTGGCGTTTGTAGTCAAAAATTGGAAGGAAATTATTGTGCTTCTGGCTTCGCTTTTTCTTTCTTCTTAGGGCCGCCGCCAAACAGGACAGACAACTTCGATTCACCTTCGAGTTGTTTCTGCTGAACTTTGAGCTGGCCGAGCAAAGCCTGGAAAGAGATGTAAATCTTATGCCATTGGTTTTCGACACCGCGCAAGGCACCATCGGTTAGCTCGCTGAGATAGCGGATCGATGGGGCGGCGCCGATTAAACCGTGGACTTCTTCTTTCGTCGGCGTGGAGAATTCCATGGCGGCGTAGATGAGCTCCAATTCCTGGACGATCACGCTTTTGACTTCAAGAAATTGATTCTCTTCGTCGGGGCCGAACTTCTTGGCACGGGCGAGATTGAGGAAGTAGTTAAACTGCTTCCAACATTCCAGATAGTTTTCCATTTGGGATACCAACTCATCCAATTTTTTGCTCATAAATTTAAATTTTCTTTGGTGCCAAAAATATAATTGCGCCGCCGCGCAGTTCTCTTGCCGAAATCTTAAGTGCTGCGAAGTTTATAATTACTTCTGACAGCGGCAGTTGAGATTTTTGCGCGCTTTGGAAGGTGGTTAAGACCGCCTGCCCAATCGCATTTACGTATTCTGCAGGAAATGTGCCGGGCAATGTCGATGCGACTATATTGCCTTTGTTGTCGATTGTAAAACTGCCTGAACAAAGCGGAGAGGGTTCATTCTCTTCGATAGCAGCGGGTTTGGTTGTGAAACGGCTTAGAATACCCATTTGCTTTGGATTTGTTTCATCGAGTCGCCGACTTGTTCGTTGTCGAGAGAACGTCGAAAACCGACGCACAAGTGCACGTTTCGGCCGGGGGTGATAGCGACATGGTTTTGAAGACCACGTCCGGTGATAAGAGTCAAGTCGCCAGCGAACAGCTGTTGTCCCAAAGCTCGAAGGTTCTGCTCGGTATCATGAACCCACTCGGCCAGTAATGAGGCGTTATCGACACCCCAGGAATCAATTTTTTTGTCAGAAGAGACAGACAGCGTAAATTCCACTCCATCGAATCGCGCGAATTGCGCAAGGGGAGAACCAGAGCTGGCGGAAATAGTTTCGCCGTGGTCAGTTTGTGCTTCGTCAATAGCTTGAGCGCTGTCGAGCAAAAGCGCTTGATAGCCCGTTTCAATAGTGCGTGTGCGCGACAGGTCGGGGGGATACACTTCAAAGCTGCCCGCTCGCCAGGAAAAGATTTCACGAAAAGCGGGCTCGCCGGTCAGTTTTCCGGCCACGGCATCCACGACTTCGCCCTCGTTAATCCAAATCTTGCCTTCCAGTGCTCCATTGATGATTCGCAAAACCGAGGAATTCTTCGATAAACACTCCAGCTGAACGAGATCGACAAGGCTTTTATTCTGCATTCCGCGAAAACCTATCGCTTTTTCATCGCGTTCGAGAAATCCCGCGACGCAATCCTGAAACATTTTTACTTCTTCCGGAGTATTCGGCTTTTCCCAAAAAAGGTCGACGCCCATGGCATAGGCCCGAGACCGGTACTGCTCATCGACGACCGAGGTCATGATGATGATACGCAACTGCGGAAATTTTCTTCGGACGATTGAAAGGACCTGCAAACCATCAATTTTTGGCATGCGGAGGTCTGAAATCATTAGCTGATATGGCTCCGCCTCGAGTAAGGCGAGAGCCCGCGCTCCGGAGTTGCAGAGTGTTATTTCAGGCTGATGCGGCAATTGCGACAGGACCTCTTTATAGAGGTCCAATAAATCCTGCTCGTCGTCTAAAAGCAAAATTTTCGGTCGTTTTGCCATGATGTGGGCAACAATGAAGCGCTTTTACAAAATAATTGCAAGCGGAGTTACAGCTGGCAGCACGCCAACCAGTTGGCAAAATGAAGGAATTTTGTGTTGATTGGACGTTTTACATCAGAAATCTAAATTCCTATCGACGAATGGCACACGTTTTGCCACCATTAACGCAGTTTTTCATTTCAGCGTTTAATAAATTTTGCCGAAACAGGCGACAAACAATCCAAAATAATGTTTCAGCCAATTAAAGATTTGTTCTCGAAGCTGTCCCGGAAACAACCTCCAGCTTCGGCACCGGTAACAACTGCCCCGCCTCCGTCACGGCCGGCACCTGCGGCTAAGGAAACAAAGCCAGCGCCGCCACCACCTCGGGCGGCTGCGCCCGCCGCCGCCCCCGCGAGTGCGCCTCAAGTGCCTCCGGCTGTTCAGGAAACGCCCGGAGTTGGCGAGGAAACTTTTGCCTTACCATTAAAAGTCGTGCTTTCCCGGTTACCGGCATCCCTTGCTGCATCGGTCAAGTCGACTGGCGGTGGCGATCTTCAATTACCGCTCAAAAAGGTATTGGCACAACTTCCACAGGGATCGGTTAAGATTTCTTTTGGTGAATTGCGTCAGGCGTCGCCTCCGGGAACGTTTCTAGAAGTCGCAAGCCAAGACTCTACATTAATCGAATTGCCACTTCCGGAAATCGTTTCGCGTATCAATCCGAGCCTTATCTCGCGTCGCCAAGATCAAAAGACCATAGAAGTTCCGCCCGAAGTCGGAAATGTCTTTGGTCCTCGCGGCGAAACGGTTGCTCCTGCGCCGGACATGACTACGTCGAAGCCAGTTGCTGCTAACCCAGCGGCTCCGAAGCCTGCTGCGCCAGCGGTAGCCCCTATTCCGGCACCTGCAGCTGCACCGGCTCCGAAGCCGATACTTCCGACAGCGCCATCAGCTCCAATTCCATCTTCTGCCTCGCTGCCGAAACCGGCCGGCCAAACGGTTCCAAAGCCGCCCGCACCTGCGTTGCCGAAGCCGGCACCAACCGTGCCTCCGCCACCTCCAGCAGCTCCAAAGGTTGCTGCGCCAGCCGTACCTCAGATTCCGAAGCCGCCGACCAGCAGTCCAAGTCTGCCGAAGCCTCCTGCGCCTGCGGTTCCGGCGCCAAGCGCTCCGATTGCTGCACCGAAATTGCCGTCCGCACCCGCCATGCCGAAACCTCCTGGTGCTCCGGCGGCCCCAGCGCCAGCGCCTGTTTCAGCACCAGCTCCGGTTGTTGCGGCCCCAGTTGATCAAACGCAATTCTTCCTGGAAAAGGAAGCTGTTACTGAGACCGGGAACCTGATTGTCCCTCTTTCATCGTTAATCGGTGCATGGCCAGAGCCAGTGAAACAAGAAATCACGCAACATGGATTAGCAGATTCCTCCGTTGCTTTGCCTATGGCGAGTGTCGAGAGTGGATTGAAGTCTGGTAAGATTGTTTTTAGCTGGCGTGAAATTGGTGCATGGCTTCAGCCGAAGCCGATGACGAGTACGCCAAATGGAGATACTCTTGTTGAGCTGCCTCTGAAAGTTGTGGCACCACTGTTCATCGCACAGCACAAGCCTGCGAAAACACAGCGGAAAGTAGCAATCGGAGAAAATATTCCCGATATATTTTCGGGTGCGGCTCCCGCACCAAAGCCATCCGTTGCGGTCCCGAAGCCCGCTATCGCATCGCCCGCGCCTGTTGCTGCTGCGCCTGCACCGGCTCCAGCATTACCGACTCCGCCC
>CBHWET010000273.1:0-7057 GCA_966112985.1 uncultured bacterium
GGCGAATACGACGTGAGCGGGACGATTGTTGGAGTCGTCGAAAAATCTCGGATGTTGGACGGTAAAACGATCCGTCGCGGAGATGTCGTCATTGGCCTGCAATCCAGCGGACTCCACACGAATGGCTATTCGTTAGGTAGAAAGATATTCTTCGAACAATTGAAGCTGAAGCCGACGAGTCGCGTCGCCGAACTCGGCAACACCATTGGTGACGAACTGCTGAAGGTTCATGTCAGTTACGGTCCATTGGTTCAGAAGCTTTTGAAGAAGTTTAATGTCGGTCAAACGCGTGTGGTCAAAGGCCTCGCCCATATTACCGGGGGCGGTTTCGTGGACAACATACCTCGAGTTCTGCCGAAGAATTGCGATGTGGTTATCCGAAAGAATTCATGGGACATGTTACCGATCTTTAAAATGATTGAAGAGAAGAGCGGCGTTGACGATGCAGAACTCTACCAGGTGTTCAACATGGGAATTGGAATGACCGTTATTGTTGCCGCCGATAAGGCCGACGCGGCGTTGAAATTTATTCGTGCTCAAAAGCAAAATGCCTGGACTATCGGCGAAGTCGTCAAAGGCAAAGGCGAGGCCCAGGTTATCGCGTAAGCTATTCCGCGACGGTGTTCACCGAATCCGCATTTTTGGCTTCCGGCTTGCGGCTTATTAAAATGAATGTCGCCGCAAGAGCGACACAAACCCATCCGAATAAATCGCCATGTCGATTGTAAAATGTCGGCAATCGTTTAGAACCTGACGAACGTAGCGCGACTTTTGTGACAAGGAAGCCCTCATCGTAAACACTCCCATTTGGAGAGCGGAAGATTTCACGCACCCGGCCGTATTCATCCACCCAACAAGTCAGGCCATTGTTTGTGCAACGGATCAGCGGCGTTCCATTTTCAACAGCGCGAAATACAGCGTTCATGGCCTGCTGCCATTGCGCGGCGCTATTACCGAACCAACCGTCGTTGGTCAGGTTCAAAAGAATATCTGTATCTACGTGGACATGTTCGCGGGCGTAATGCGGAAACACATCTTCAAAACAAATCAATGTCGATAACACGGCATTTGGTTGTGACAGAATGAAAGGCACTGGGCCTGGACCGGGAGTAAAGCTCCCTTCAATCGGTGTCAGGTACTTCACGAATGGAAGCCATTTCTCCAGCGGAACGTATTCGCCAAATATCACCAGACGACGCTTGCGATAGGTTTCGACGTAGGTGCCATCCGGTCCAAAAAGAAAGCTGGCGTTGTAATAATTTGTTTCATTCGGATGAACCTCCACGTCGTCTGCGCCGAGGATCATCCAGGCTTTATATGAAGCGATTAAGTTGGTGATAGTATCAAAATTGTCTCGTGTCAAAGACGGCAAGGCCGCCTCGGGCCAGACGAGTAAGTGCGGCCCTTCGGCAAGGGCCTGCGACGAGAGATTGATCAATTTCTTGAAACGATATGGCGTTTCTTGCGGATCAAAAATGAGTCGCTGTGGAATACTCGGTTGAATCAACGCTACTTTTAGCTCGCGCGTCGGCGCTTCCGCCTTGCTAAGTCGTTGGGTGCCCCATGCGAATGTCGCGGCGATCACAGCAGCAGGGAAGATGACTTCACCGAGCCATGCCCGATGTTCGGATGGCTTTTTGATTAAAAGAAATACGAGTGAAAGCAGTGAGGCGGAAAACCAAACAATTAGAAATGCAACGCCATAGACTCCTGCTACTGATGCAATCTGAATCAGGGGCACGAGTTTATGTTGTGATACCGCTAAAAAGTTCCATGGGAAGCCGCTAAGAAAACGCGCGCGAATCATCTCCACCGCAACCCAAATAACTGCGCATGAGAGAGCCCACAGCATTCGATTCAACCAGGTAGCCCCTACGAATTTTTCCCGTAGCGAACCTGTACCTGTAAAGAAGCGCATGATCGCCATCCGCTGACAGAGCCACACCCAAACGCCGAGAAACAAACCAAGATACAAGTTAAGGGCAATCCAACCTGCGATGGCGCCCGATGGGAACGGTATGTAGAGGAGCCAGTAAATCGAACTGAAGAAATGCGCAATTCCTGCCACATAACCAATTCGAAACGCCTTCCACCCGTCAGTGCCAAGCGCGGCAAACAGAATCACAGCAGGCGCAACCCACGCGGCTCCAGCGATGTTGAGATTCGGAAGCGAAAACGTCAGCAGGAGCCCACCTACAAACGCGATGGCATAACGCCACCAGCAAATGGATTTGAAAAACGTCTTCGTCAACGCGCGAAATGTAACCATGAATCTACAGGAATAAACATGAATGTTCGTGAAGATTGACGGCACGTGATGTCGCGGTTTCACACGAATGTTGTATTTTGTCGGCGACACTTTTAGTTTCGCCAACTGCTTGAGCACTCAAAACGCAACACCGAAACAGCTGGGCTACCGAATGCCCGCCGAATGGGAACCTCACGCCGGAACATGGTTTTCGTGGCCTCGACCGGAAGGCATCAGCTTTCCCGACAAATACGATACTGTCCCGCCCGTGTATGCTGAGTTAATCAAACACCTCATCGTCGTCGAAGACGTTCACATTAATGTCTGGCACGCCGACATGGAGAAGTGGGTCCGTGGACTACTGATGACGGAGAAGGTCCCTCTTGCGCGGGTGCACTTCCATCATTTCCCGGCCTACGAACCGTGGTGTCGCGATCACGGCCCTATTTTTCTGGTGCGCGATACGAAAGGTAAGCACGAGCGGGCGATCGTTGATTGGGGATACAATGCCTGGGGCGGCAAATATCCGCCATTCGATCTCGATGATACCGTACCGCAACACGTCGCAAAGCTTCGCGGATTGCCCCTCTTCTCTCCTGGAATTGTTATGGAGGGCGGTTCGATCGAAGTAAACGGCTGCGGCACAGTTCTGACGACGGAGGCATGCCTGCTGAACCCAAATCGCAATCCGCACCTGTCGAAGAGCCAGATCGAACAATATCTTTGCGATTATCTAGGTTGCACGAATGTGCTGTGGCTGGGTGACGGCATTATCGGGGACGATACGGACGGGCACATCGATGATTTAACACGATTCATCAACCCTACGACGGTGGTAACGATCGTGGAGGAAGACGCCGCCGATGAGAATTTTGGGATTCTGCGGGAAAACTTGAAAAGGCTCCGCACCTTGAAAGACCAGGATGGGAAGCCGTTGCGAATTGTCGAACTTCCAATGCCGGGCGTTATCGAGCACGAAGGTCAGCGTCTGCCGGCGAGTTACGCGAACTTCTATATCGCGAACGGAATCGTGCTTGTGCCGACTTATCGGCATAAGAACGACAAAGTTGCTATCGAAATTCTTCAGCGTGAAATGCCGAATCACCGCGTCATCGGCGTTGATTCGACCGAACTCATTTGGGGGCTGGGTTCGTTCCATTGCATCAGCCAGCAGGAACCAGTTTGATTTCTCATGCAGGCGGAACCGCCCATTCTCGAATTGATCGATGTTGCGGTGGAATCCATACAGGAGGCCGGAATTGCACAAATCGACCATGTCAATTGGCGCGCCGGCACTGGGGAATTTTGGGTGATTGGCGGGTTTCACGGCTCGGGAAAAGCCGATCTGCTGGCGACCGCGGCCGCGCTGCAAGATCCGCTGCGAGGAATGGTGAAACTGTTCGGTCGTGATACTTCATACTTGCGCGAAAAAGATTTGGAGCATGAGCGTCGTCGCGTCGGATTAGTTTTTGAAAATGGGGGGCGAACGTTCGGACGCTTAAGCGTTTTCGAAAATGTTGCGTTGCCCTTGCGCTACCACGCGAATGTTTCGGCAGGGGACGTCGAATCGCAGGTACGTTTTCTCCTGGACTTACTTGGGCTGCAGCCGATGGCGCATGCGGCATCGAAATCGTTAAGTCCGGCATGGCAGCAACGCGTGGCGCTGGCGCGGGCACTGACTTTAAAGCCTGAATTGTTGCTGCTTGATAAGCCCTTGAACTCGACTGAAGTGCGCCAACAGCGTTGGTGGTTTGAATTCCTGCCACGGCTTCTTAGCGGCAAAACCAACATTGGTTACAAACCGGTCGCACTGGTTGTGACCGCTGAAGATCTCCGGCCATGGGTTGAGATCGGAACCCACTTCGCCCTGGTGAAAAACAACCGTTGGCAGGCTTTAGGAAACCGCGCAGAGTTGAAAGCAAACGACAACGCATTGCAGGAGTCGTCCCATGACGATTTCCTTCTTTAAATGGCGCAACAAGATTTAACTCCTCAGCTTCGCACGCGACTCAATCGAGTTGAGCGCGCCGTCGGCATTTTCGTTACGTTCGCTACTGTCGTGCTGCTCGCCGGTTTTGGTTATTACGTTTTTCATGTTGCGAAACGCAAAGGATGGTTTTTGACGAAGGTTACTTATGAAACAGGCGTAAACAACGCTGCGGGCCTCGCCGTGGGAAATCCAGTCAAACTGATGGGTTTTAATGTGGGCGAAATCACGGCGATTATTCCGAACGATCCGTATGCCGGTTACGGAGTCACGGTTCGATTTCAAGTTCGCGACCCAAACTACGGCTATATCTGGACAGACTCCAAAGTCCGCGTCGCGCCGGCCGATTTTCTTGGAAATCGATACCTTGAAATTTTGAAAGGTAAGGAGGGTACGGCGACAGTCGTGGAAAAAGGCAAAGCCGTCGGTGTTCTCAGCACAACCGTCTACCAATCGAAATTCGACGAACACTTCAAAGTGGCGTTGTCCGAAGCGAAAACGGAAAACCCGGACTATCCGGAACACGCTCTTCGCGCCGAAGCGACGAACACGGTTCAAGCCGCGATAAACGAAGAAGCAAAAAACAACTTTGAGAATTACTATGTTGAACGTTCGAAAGTTCAAAAGCCCTACTGGCTTGAGCCTTTGGAATCACCAGCAGTAACGGAACGTCTCGAAGCCGTCGTTAACACCCTCGAAACTGCATTGCCCAATGTTCTTAAGCTGACGAACCAGCTGGCAGGCCTCCTCAATAACGCCAATACCACAGTGTCACAGGTAAACTCGTTCGTGGCGGATGCCCGACCGATCGTCACCAACCTGAGTACGATCACCGCGAATTTACGCGAACCAAAGGGTGCATTGGGTGAATGGTTGTTGCCGACGAACCTGAACACGCAACTCCAGACGACGCTCGTTTCTGCAGAAAGCACGTTGAACACGGCAAACACAACGTTGCGCAACACCGATGCGAAAATCACAACACTTGTCTCAAATCTCGACCGTTCTCTCGAAAACCTTGCGAATCTAACCAGTAACCTGAACGCGCAGGTGCAGGTGAATACAAATATTCTCGGCGAGATCTCACAAACAATCATTCACACGGATGACCTTGTTCAGGGATTGAAACGCCATTGGTTATTGCGCTCTGCGTTTAAGACGAACAAAACGCAGAAGGCGGTGTCGCCGTATCCCGGTCGCCGTGATGCCCCGGCAATTCCGCGACTGAAGAAATAGCTACGTTTCGTCGGGCTTCGTCTTCCCATCCAAAAGAGCTCGTGGATGAAACTTCCGATGCACCTCGCGAAGCCGTTGTCCCGCCACGTGCGTATAAATCTCTGTTGTATTGATTGTCGCATGCCCGAGTAACTCCTGGATCACCCGTAAGTCAGCACCGTGTTCGAGCAAATGCGTCGCGAAACTATGCCGCAACATATGTGGGGTAACATTCCGTTCGACTCCCGCGCGACGGACACGCTCTTTGATGTGGAGCCACATTGTTACCGAGGCAAACGGCGTTCCGCGTGAAGTTAAAAACAGATTAGCGGTGGATTTTTTGTTCACGAGCTTTGGGCGGCCCGCATCGAGATAACGTTGAATTGCAGTGATGGCTTTTTGTCCGACGGGAACCACGCGTTCTTTGTTCCCTTTGCCGATGACATTGATGAACCCTTCGTCGAGATGCAGTTGCTCAAGCCGGATGTTTTTTAACTCTGACAATCGCAATCCCGACGCATACGCCAGTTCGAGAATTGCCTGATCGCAGAGTGTCTGCGGCGTTTGCAAAGGCTCAGGTTGGAGTAATTGATCGATTTCCGAATCGCTCAACGATTTCGGAAGTCGTTTCCATCGGCGTGGCAGAGACAAGTTTTCGGCGACGTTTTTTGGAACAAACTTCTCCTGCTCAGCGAATTTGTAGAATGCCCGCAGTGCCGCAATCTCCAGATAAACACTTTCGGCGCTCAATTTTCGCGTCAACTCTTCCGGTTCCGTTTCAAGGTTGCGAGCGCGTTCGTACTCGATGAACGACATTAGATGATGCAGTTGAACGGTCTGCCAATCAGTCAGCCCTTGCTTCTCAGCCCAATCGACAAATCGACAGAGCAACGTCGCGTAGGTTCGGGCCGTGTTCTCCGACTGACCGCGCTCGTGTCGCAGATAGGAAAGAAAATCTTCAACGAGCTCGCGCATGATCTTTGGCGATGATGCTTTTTGCGGCCTCGGCCGGGTTGGTGGAGTCATTCAAATGGACCCACTGAAGACGGAGCTGCCGGCGGAACCACGTCATCTGTCGCTTGGCAAATTGACGTGTACGAATCTTCACAAGCTCCACTGTTTCTTCAAGCGAGCGCTCGCCGCGCAAATGCTCCACGACCTGACGATATCCGATCGCCTGCATTGCCGTAACATTTTGTTCGAGACCTTGAGCCAGCAATCGTCTCGTTTCTTCGATCAAACCGTTCGAGAACATCGCGTCGACGCGGGCATCAATCCGTCGACGCAAGTCGCCCGCGTCACGGGACAGGCCAAACCAGCAGTTCGTCCGCTCACCAGCGGCACTCCCGCTGTGCCAGTTCGCGCGTTGGCCGGAGAATGGTTTGCCAGTAAGCCGAATCACTTCAACGGCGCGAATGACCCGACGAGGATTTTTTTGATCAATGTTCGAGAAGGCAACGGGATCTTTCTCTTTTAATTCCTGGAGCAATGCGTCGATCGGCAAGCCTTCCAACTCCGCGCGCAATGACAAATCGGCAGGCGGGGCATCTCCAAGTCCCTGGACGAAAGCTTTGAAGTAAAGGCCGGTACCGCCACAAAAAATCGGT
>CBHWET010000274.1:0-6977 GCA_966112985.1 uncultured bacterium
GCCGCGCGATCTCTTGAAGAAATACTTGTCCAAACTCGCGCAATTTCTTTTCACCGACGCCGCTGATTCGAGAAAATTCCTGGTCTGTTGCTGGATAATCGCGGGCCATCTGACGTAAGGCGACATCGGAGAAAACGATGTACGCGGGAACATCTCTCTCGTCCGCCAGCCTGCGTCGCAGTTCGCGCAAGCGTTCGAAAAGCACTTCATCACACGCAATTGCTCCCGCCCGTTGCGAACGATCGGGACGTTCGGGAGCGGTGACTGTTTTTGTCAGAATAATCTTCCGTCGTTCGCGCAATGCGTCGCGGCCTTGTGTCGTCATCTCAAGAACACTGAACTTCTCAGTCGTTTGACGCAAAAGTCCGAGCCGGACTAACTCTCTTCCGATACTTTGCCACTCTGGGCGTGTGTGTTCGCGACCAATATTGTAGGTCGAAAGTTCGTGATGTTGCCATTTCCGAATCTTTTCTGTCTCCGCACCGGTCAGGACCTCAACGACGTGATTCAAGCCAACGCCGAAGCCGCCCTTTTCTTTAATGCGATAAACACACGATAGGAACTTCTGCGCTGCGAGCGTCCCATCAAAGGTCGCTCGAGGAGAAAGGCAATTGTCACAGGAACCACAATTCTCCTGCTCCATCGTTTCCCCGAAATAACGAAGCAAATGGGAACGGCGGCACGCAGCGGCCTCGGCATAATGAACCATCAACTGCAGCTGCTCTCGTGCGACAGCTTGTTCTTGCGGATCAGGTTTCTCGTCAATGAACTGCGTTTGCTTTACAACATCAGCCACACTGAAGAGCAGTAGGCACTCACTGGGTAAGCCGTCACGTCCCGCGCGCCCCGTCTCCTGATAATAGCCTTCAATATTCTTTGGAAGATCATAGTGAATGACGAACCGGACGTTCGGCTTGTTGATTCCCATTCCAAACGCGATCGTCGCGCAGATCACACGGACTTCGTCGCGGAGAAAAAGTTCCTGATGTCGCGAGCGTTCGTCTTGTTCGAGGCCGGCGTGATATGGCCGCGCTTTAATGCCGTCTTCATTCAGACGCTGCGCAACGCTCTCTGCATTTTTTCGACTGAAACAATAAACAATGCCGCTCTCACGCGGACGTCGACGGATGAACTCGAGTATTTGCTCGTAAGGCTTTGCCTTCGCGAAAACACGATACGTAAGGTTCGGCCGATTAAAACTCGCGATGTAAATACCCGGCTGTCGCAAACGGAGGTGTTTTACAATGTCCTCGCGAACGCGTTCCGTCGCGGTCGCCGTCAAAGCCATGATTGGGACTGCAGGAAACAAGTCGCGCAACGTTGCGAGCTGACGGTATTCCGGACGAAAATCATGTCCCCACTCGCTGATACAATGCGCTTCATCAACAGCGATGAGTGTTACATTCCACTTTTTAAGATCCGCAAGAAAACCCGAGAGCATTAGGCGCTCTGGCGCGACGTAGAGCAAGCGGAACTCGCCGTTGTGCAAACCACGGAGACGCTGCCGCGCCTCGGCACTTTCCAGCGAAGAGTTTAAAAACGTCGCGGCAATCCCACTCGCTTGTAGCGCGTCGACCTGATCTTTCATCAGTGCGATCAGCGGCGAAACAACGACGGTTAGTCCGGGGCGAGCCAGCGCGGGCAGCTGAAAGCACAATGATTTGCCGCCGCCGGTCGGGAGTATGGCCAGCACGTCGCGTCCCGCGAGGGAGTCGGAAATAATCTCCTGCTGTAAGGGACGAAAGGAAGTGTAGCCGAAAAATTGTTTCAGCAACGCAAGAAGCGACTCTGTTGGGGCGGCCATAGGGGAACGCTAAACGGTTACTGATCCAAATCGTTCCTCACGGTCATTCTGCAGCCAGCCGCGCTCAATGATACTCCTGCACCGTTTTGACCGCGTATCCCGTCTTCTTGAGCGCCGCGATACCGAGTGCTGCTGCTTTTGCGCCGCTGATGGTCGTCATGATCGGCGTGCCTGAATAGACCGCAGTTGTGCGAATCTTGATTTCGTCTGCGCGCGGTGATTGACCAGAAGGCGTGTTGATGACGAGTTGGATTTCGCGGTTCTTCAACAAGTCGATTGTATTCGGACGGCCTTCGGAAATCTTTAAGACGCGCTGAACTTTCAGGCCGGCCTCCTCGAGAACTTTGGCCGTGCCGCCAGTCGAGATTAGTTCGAAACCAAGATCGGCGTATTGCTTCGCCACTTCCGCGACTTCTTTTTTATGCATGTCGCTGACGCTGATGAAAACTTTTCCGCCGAGCGGCAACGGGCTGTTCGCTGCCATCTGCGATTTTGCGTAGGCGACACCGAGGTCTGCATCGAGGCCCATCACTTCGCCCGTGGAACGCATTTCCGGAGACAACAGGATGTCCTGACCATGGAAGCGGTTGAATGGAAATACAGATTCTTTGACGGCCCAATATTTCGGCCAGCTCTCTTCGGTTAATCCGAGTTCGCTCAGTTTCTTGCCAGCCATCACCTGCGCCGCGATTTTTGCGAGCGGAACGCCGATGGCCTTGCTGACGAAAGGAACTGTTCGCGAGGCGCGGGGATTCACTTCGAGAACGTAAACCGTGTCACCTTTAACGGCGTACTGCACGTTCATCAAACCAATGACGCGGAGTTCGCGCGCCATGGCGTGCGTATATTCCCGAATGGTGTTGATAACCTGCTTTGAAAGCGTGTGTGGCGGCAGCACCATCGCGGCGTCACCGGAATGGACGCCTGCGTATTCAATGTGCTCGAGCATTCCGCCGATGACGATTGTGCCTTTCTTCGGATCATCGAAATGGCCGACGTCGGCTATACAATCAACGTCGACTTCAGTGGCGTCTTCCAAAAATTTATCAACGAGAACCGGACGTTCTGGCGAAGCTTCGACAGCAAAACGCATGTAATGCTGCAACTCCGAGTCGGAGTAAACAATCTGCATCGCGCGACCACCCAGAACGAACGACGGACGAACGAGAACCGGGTAGCCCAATTTCTTCGAGGCTTCCAGCGCTTCGGCTTCGTTGGTGGCAAGACCGTTGGGAGGTTGCGGAATGTAAAGCTTGTTCAACATCGCCGCGAACAGCTTGCGGTCTTCAGCGATTTCAATGCTCTGCGGTGAAGTCCCGATGATGTTGACGCCGTTCTTTTGCAACCCGAGCGCTAGATTTAGTGGAGTTTGACCGCCGAACTGCGCAATAGCGCCCCAGCATTTTTCGCGTTCGTAAATATGGAGAACATCTTCGAGCGTCAACGGTTCGAAAAACAGTTTATCGCTCGTGTCGTAATCGGTTGAAACAGTTTCCGGATTCGAGTTCACCATCAAGGTTTCGAAACCGTCCTGCTTCAATGCGAAAGCGGCGTGTACGCAGCAGTAATCGAATTCAATACCCTGGCCGATACGATTCGGTCCGCCACCAAGGATCATGATCTTACGTTTTGGCGTCTGGCGGATTTCGTCATCGCCGCGGTCGTAGGTCGAATAGTAGTAAGGCGTGTACGCTTCGAATTCGGCGGCGCAGGTGTCGACGAGGCGGTAGCTTGGGACGAGGCCCTTTTCTTTCCGCTCGGCGCGAACGGCATCTTCGGTTCTGCCGGTTAGATGTGCGATTTGGCGGTCGGAAAATCCGAGTGACTTGGCTTTGGCTAAAAGTTCAGCGTTCATCGAGGCGAAAACAAACTCGCGAAAGTAAGCCTCACCGCATACTCGCTGGCAAGTCCCGTTTCAAATTTGTAACGGCAAGAATTTAACGATGGAGGACCTGAGCTGAAACCGGCAAACCCCCAAATACCGTAATGGCCAGCTGCGGCATTTCCGGGAAATGGGTATTACGGTAATAGCACAATTTTCCAGAGTGGAAAAAACAGGTCTTAACGTTATTTCTGAATTTTCCAGTCTCGAAAAATACCCTATTATTACCGTAAAGCAGAGATTTTCACTCTGCGGAAAGGCGTATTATCGTTAATACGCATATTTTGCCGAGCGCCAAGTTACCTATTATCGATAATACGTCCTTTTTTGACGCAAAAAGAACCGATTTACGGTAATTGGGGAATTTTTCAGGAGCGGAGAATAGGGTATTAACGCTAATAGGCATTTTCTGAGAATGAAAAATTACGATTTATGGTAATGGGCATTTTTAGAGACCTCTAAAGGAACGATTTACAACAATTTGCCCGAAAAAGGCGATAAACCGGGGGGACAACGATCAAATACCTGTTAACGATGATGGATTCGCGCCTGAAACCGTCATTTTGCGGCTGGTGCTTCGCCGCGGTTTGTGCATTTTTGCATCACGATTCATGACGATCTGGACTCTCATCCTTCCCACGCTCAGGTTTCACATGCGGTCGCATCTCGGGCCGTTGCTGGGATCGGCTATCGGCAGCGCAGTTTTAATCGGCGCTTTGATCGTTGGAGATTCGGTTCGTGGAAGCCTACGGGACATGGCTCTGGCACGACTGGGCAAAACACGAAGTGCACTTGTGGCGGGGGAGCGGTTTGTTCGGGCGAAGCTGGCGAGCGAGGTTAGCGATGGTGCGACAAACTTAACCGCCCCTGTGCTGGTCGTAGCCGGGACCATGACAAAAGAGGACCGGACTCAACGGGCCAATCACGTCCAGGTCATGGGCGTCGACGAACGGTTTTGGAAATTTGGCGCTGCAGTTAGTGGAAAGCAGCCGGAAGCGGACACGGTCCTCGTAAATCGCGCCCTCGCGGATCACATCCATTTGAAGGTTGGCGAAACGATTCTGTTGCGTGTTCAAAAACCTTCGGCGCTTTCGCGCGAGGCGCCGATTTCGCCACAGGAGGATTTTTCCGTGGCGCTGCGATTGCGTGTAGATGCAATCGTATCTGAAGAAGAATTGGGGCGATTCAGCCTGCAGGCGAATCAAGTGGCGCCATTTAATGCGTTCGTTTCTCTCGCGGTATTGCAGGCGAAGCTCGAACTGTCAGGACGGGCAAATTTGCTTTTGGCAGACAACGATGCGGGCCTGAATGGACAACTTCGTCAGCACTTCACGTTTGCGGACGCGGAAGCAGAAGTGCGGCAATTAACGAATTCTGCTTTAATAGAGTTGCGCTCATCACGAATCTTTTTGGATGAACCCATCATAGCGGCAGCGAAAGCCGCAGATCCCGATGCTTCACAGATCCTGACCTACTTCGTGAATGAACTACGAGTAGGCGATAAATCGACTCCCTATTCGATGGTGACCGCAGCTGAATCGCCGTTCGTCCCACGAGATTTGGCCGAAAATGAAATCGTTATCAATCAATGGGTAGCCGACGATCTTGCGGCGAAGCCTGGCGATGAGTTGCGGTTGCGATATTTTGTTCTCGGGACGACACAACGGCTTGAAGAAAAAACAAATGCGTTTCGCATCAAGGCGATTGTGCCGCTCGAAGGAATCTATGCCGATCGCGAGCTGATGCCTGAGTTCCCCGGAATTGCGAAGGCGGAGAAGACGGAGAATTGGGACGCCGGTTTTGCGATCGACACGGGAAAGATTCGACCGAAGGACGAGAAATATTGGAAAGATTACCGGGGCACACCGAAAGCGTTTGTGACCGTCGCAGCAGGACAAAAGATGTGGGCTAATCGCTTTGGAAGTCTCACAGCCCTCCGGTTCAACGGCAGCTCTGTTGAACAAATCAGTTCGGCACTACAACACCATCTGGATCCTGCGTCGTTAGCTCTGCAATTCCGCGACGCAAGATCCCAGGCGCTCGCGGCTGCGGAGCAATCAGAAAACTTTGGCGACTTATTTCTCGGTTTCAGCTTCTTTCTGATCATCGCAGCGATCCTGCTTATCGCATTGCTGTTTCAATTCGCCGTGGAGCAGCGTGCGGATGAGATTGGCACGTTATTGGCGTTCGGATTTACGCCGCGCAAAGTACGCCGCATTCTTTTATTGGAAGGCACCGCAATAGCGATCTTAGGTGGTTTGATTGGCGGCCTCGGGGGAATTGTATTCTCGCGGGCGATGTTGCATGGATTGACTACAATCTGGCGCTCCGCAGTTGGAACGTCTTCCCTGCATTTTCACGTTACGCCACTGACGTTGGTTGCTGGTTTCAGCGCCAGTGTCATTTTGAGCACGCTGACGATTTGGTGGGTATTGCGAAAACAAGCACGCCAACCTGTTAGAGAATTATTGAACGAGGGAACCGGGAACGAGTTAAGTCCAGGCGTGCCGCGCCGACTTTGGTCGAAGTGGATTGCTGTGTTGTCGGCGCTCGGCGCTTTTGCATTGGTCGGTCACGCGTTGTTTTCTCGTGAAGAGAACTCGTCTGAAACATTCTTCAGTTCCGGCATGTTACTATTGATCGCGGTCATCGCAGCGGTGGCATGGTTGTTGCGAAAAGCAGCGATATCTTCGGATGGCGCAAAACCTTCATTGACGGCCATGGCGCTTCGCAATTGTACACGTCGTCGTCATCGCAGCCTTGCGACGATCGGTCTTCTCGCGAGCGGAACATTTTTAATTACCTCCATTGGCGCGTTTCGATTGGATTCGAAAAACGACGCTGTCGCCCGCTCTTCGGGGACGGGTGGTTTCGCGCTGCTGGGAGAAACAACTTTGCCTCTCGTGCAGAATTTGAATGATCGAAGCGGGCGGGAGTTCTTTGGGATCAACGAACAAGCCGTGAATGGAGTCTCTTTCGTTTCGTTTCGAGTCCGGGCAGGCGACGATGCGAGTTGCTTGAACTTGAATCGGGCGCAACAACCCAGATTGCTTGGCGTTAAACCGTCCGATCTCCAGGAGCGGGGCGCCTTTACCTTTGCAAAATTCGCCACCGACATCTCCCGGGATAAAGGTTGGATGGCATTAAAAGCGGATGCAAACTCAGTTGAAATACCGGCGATTGGAGACGAAGCGTCGATTGCCTGGGCGATGCGCAAAAAGATCGGTGATACGATTGACTATACGGATGAACGTGGAAACAAATTTAAGCTGCGAATTGTCGGCGCAGTCG
>CBHWET010000275.1:0-6969 GCA_966112985.1 uncultured bacterium
CCGCGGTTCAGCATGTCCAACTGGGGCTGCAACGTAAATCGCACGATGTATGTCTGGCCGGCCGTAGACAGGTTCGTCGTGAGCGTTTGCGGAAGATAGTCAGGACCTTTACCGACGGTGATTTGTGTTGTGCCGGTGGGAACCTGAATGACGTTGGTCGACGAGAACGCCTTGCCTCGCATCGCGACAGGCGGCCACGACGAATCACCCCATTCGCCGGTTACGTAGCTGCCGTTGGATTGTTTAATGATAGCACGAACACACACGGGATTGGTATCGCCAGCCCGAAGTGCAATGATTTGAAGGTTAACGTTCCCGGGCTTTGTTTGCGCAAAAACCGCAACTTGAGCCGTACAGGTGATGATGAGTAAAGTGAACCACCAATTAACCAAACGCACCTCCTTAAGAAACGCTTTGTTATCTATCGGAGACGATCCTAGCGGAATCGCACTCGCTCACAAACGGTTGCTTTGCTGATTCGGGAACGAGGCCGCAACGTGAAAGAATAACAATAGCAGGAGGAACACATTGTAGAGTTTTCCAGCGGACGCGAATAAAAAGTTTACGAAGGATTGCCTCGGGCTAATCTTCCAGGGAGTGAAGCCTTTAAACTTCGGCCATTCGACAGACGACCTCGCCTATTGGCGCAAACTGGTGAAACCGCTGCTCGGCAAGCATACCACCCCTTTCTATCTTTTCTCCGTTGAGCCAGTCATGCAAGGGCTGCGTGAACTCGATGGAGCTTTCACCGGCCTACCCATCCGACACTGGCTTTCATTCAAAACACAACCGCTACGCCCACTGATTCAATGGCGGCGGAAACAGAACCGCGGGGTGGAAGTGGTAAGCGAATTTGAATTCCTTGCTGCACTTAAAGAAAACTATTCTCCTGAAAACATCCTCATCAACGGCCCTGCCAAGCATCGCTGGTTGCCAAAGTATCCAGCCCGAAATATTTCAGTAAACTTTGACTCATCGGCAGAAGCGGCGGCGTTATTACCCTATGCGAAAAAGTTCAATTGGCGCGTGGGAATCCGATTCAATACTTTCCAAGAATTCGATCCTGAGTCGCCAGATATTAAAACCCAATTTGGCTTTGGCGCGGATGAAGCAATCGACGTCCTACGGAAATTAAAAAGCGCCCGGCTAAGGCTTGAGGTGGCGCACTTTCATCTGCGAACCAATATTTCGACGCCAGCAATTTATGAAAAGGCGGTTGCCGAAGTGGCTGATATTTGCGCAGCGGCACGCTTTGCACCTCGTTACTTTGATCTTGGCGGTGGCTTTCCCGTCGATCATGTGCTCGCACGGGATGGCCATCCGGTCAATCGGCACTTTAAATTGGCTGCAATGCGTGAGCTTTATAAGCGCGTGCTCAAAAAATTCCCGGGTACGGATGAAATCTGGCTGGAGAATGGCCGATGGTTAAGTGCCAGATCGGGTGTGCTCGCCGTTAAGATTCTCGACAGCAAACAGCGCGACGAGATGCGCAATTTAATTTGCGATGGCGGACGAACGATGAACGCCATGCTTTCAACATGGGAACAGCATGAGTTGTTTTCCATTCCTGACCGCAGGGGCAAAACAACTCTCACGACAGTAAATGGACCTACTTGCATGGCTTTCGATCAATTGGCGCGCCGTCCCATGCCCCGGTCGTTGCGCGTCGGTGACATTCTGGTGTGGCTCGACGCCGGCGCTTATCATCTATCGTGGGAAACACGCTTTTCACACGGGAATGCAGCCGTTTTCTGGCATGACGGTGCTCACACACGTCGTGTGCGCAGAGCAGAATCATTTGATCATTGGTGGAGCCAGTGGAGCTGACTTAATTAAGCGACAAGTTAACTCGGGCAAGACCATTGGTTCCCTCGTTCACAGCTTTTGGCGCTAAAAGAAACAGCCGTCCAGCACCAAGTTTTCCTGTTTGTAAAAGAAGTGCCTGCACCTTGTTTGCCCGCGCTTGCATCAACTCACGCAAGTCATCATCGCCGACGCTAATTTCATCCAACAAACGGCGTTCCATATCTAAGAACGGTATCTGCGGAATCGCGGTTACCTCCGGGCGATCGGCAACCGGCGTCGCCGCGGCAGCGGAAACAACTGGCGCATTCGTCTTTGTGTCAATTTGATTTATCCGGACGGGGGCAATTAGAAACTGTGCTCCTCGTGAGGAAGCCGGAACTGTCGAAGTATCCTTGCGCAATGTCACGCGCGCCGAGTTTGTTACAACCTCAACCGCGTTGGTGGCAGCAGAAACAATAGACCTCTGCGCGACGTCATTAGAGCCAAAGCGCTTCTGAAATTCTACGGCGACGAGGCGTTCATAGTCGCTGCGTTGTAACACAAAACTGCTCGCTGCAACCGCCGCATTCGTAAGTTGTGCCAGTTCCTGCAGTCGCAATGTTTTGATCTGGTCAATCAGCTTGGATTGTTTGAGCCCCTGACTATCAGCCGTCCGATTCACTGACCCACTGATCTCGAGAGCCAGTTCCGGCCGCTCATAAAGCGATTTCGCCAGCTTCTCCAACTTAGCGATCTCAGCATCTTGGATCTCGGCCTTACCGGCTGGAAAATCGACGTAGCTCATTTCTTCGCCGCCGCCGAACATTGCTCCTAGTAATGTAAACGGCGAAGTGGCGGCTTTGGTGAGAATATTAACAAAAACCTGAAGCACGAGCGGTACAATACGGAACTTGGGATCGTCGAGTCGGCCCGACAATGGCACGTCTAATTCAATCTTTCCGTGGCGATCTTTGAGCAAGGCGATCGCGAGTTTCACAGGTAACTTCGTCGCATCGGGACTTTTGTTACGAGCTCCCAGCGTGAGCTGGTCGATATCGATACGGTTGCTGGCTTTCAGCTCCTTGTTCCGGATCTCATATTGCAAGCCGACGCTAAGATTACCTTTGTTCAATGGATATCCGGCATATTTCTCCATGTAAGGTGTGAATGCAGTCAAACCTGTGTTTGTGCAGGCGACGTTAAGATCAACGATGAAATCAGGCCGGAGAGGGCCCAGGCGGCCAGTGACGCTAAACGGCGAACGTTGGTCAACAATACCATTAATGCTCACGTCAGCAGCATTCGTGTTTTCGGACGAAAGTTGTTTGATCGCGCCGCTGAAGTCTGCAATTTCAAAACTACAATGCGGTTCGATCGAGTGGTCGGCAAAATGCATGGAAACATGTTGAAACGACAAAGCTCCCAGTTCGACCGGGAATGGAAGTAACGTCCCATTAGCAGGAATTGGGGCGGATGGCGTATTCGCGGCCACGGGAGAATTCGTATCGGGAGCCGGCTTTGGCGGTAAAATTTCGAGAATATTCAGCTGTTTGTTGGAATTGATAATAGCACTTGTTCTCAATCCCCTCAGTGCGATCTCTCCAATATGAAAGCGATTCGGTAATAGATCCGCATCGACACCGGTAACTCTCAACGATTCAAATTTGACCAAATCATGAAAAGCAATTTGATCCGTTGTTGCAAAGTCCTTCACCTCAACATCCCCTTTCACGTGCAGCACCGGTGGCCTGGCTTTCGCAAAATGAATATCTAAGGCGCTGTCCACCGCTCCATCGTTAATCGATACCCTGGCGAACGGTTCAATATAAGGCTGGGCCATGCGCAGCAACAGGTTCGTCGTGGTAACGGATAAGGCAGCATCAATCGTCGCAAGATTGACTGCACCATGCGCAGCGATGCGCCCTGCGTCGCCGACTGCAGTTTCGACATCGATTTTAATTGGTGCCACCGGGGGCCAGGTAATTCCGTCAACTGACAGTCCAAGTTGCGATAACTGAAAAACTGCCGGATGAACCGGGACTCGATCCTCGACTTTCAGTTTACACTGCTCGACCGCAAAATGATCTAACGCAAACGACCAGGCGTTAGTAGCTGGTGCAGACACGACGTTTGTAGATTGAGTTGCTGCGGTAGACTTATCGTTCAAAAGCGATAAGAGATTCAAAGAGCCATCAGCGTTGCGGCGAACAACAAGTGAGGCGTCCGCAATGCGTATGGCATCAATTTTCACGTTTCTTTTGGCGAGACTCGCTTCGCCTCTATGAAGTTCAATCGACGGAATTTCGACAATTTTTTCTGAAGCCGCCGAATCATGAACCTGTAGATTCGCGACTCTCACCATTAGCTTGGACACATCGAAACTGAGTTGAGCACCGACCGCAGCATTGTAGTCAGCCTGCACGTCCAACTTTCCATCCCGTACTTCGCAACGAACAAAGTCGGCGACATATGCTCCATATTTTTTCAAATCGATCCCCGCCAATTTGAAGGTGCCACTTGAGGCGATGGGCTCGACGGTGATGTCGCCTGCCCACGCAAATTCTTCGCCGGCATCGCTGCGGGCGGAAAACGAATAAGGGTTCTTTGTATTGGGAGAGGTTGTGAAATCTTTAAGACTGACGTTGATCGGAGAAATCTTCGTGTGAAATGGCTGCTGCCGTGTCAAATCCGTAAACTCCAATCCACCACCATCCACCGATAAATCTTCAATAAGTATCTTCGGAACGCTTCCTCGCTTCTGCGGTGGCGCTGGACTCGACGCGGGAGCCGGAATCATGTCCGAGAAATTAAACCTGCCGTCCTTCTCCCAAACCACCGAAGCAAAAGGTTGTTTGATAGAGAGTGCACTAAAAACAAATTTCCGGCGATAGATCGAGGAGAGTTCGAAGTTTCCGTAAAATTCGCCCAACGAAGCGAAGATCGCCCCGGAACCTTCGGTCAGTCGCAATCCTCGTATGGTTAAAGACAACGCATACGGATTGAACTTTACCTGCTGAACGGTAGTAGTCCTTTTCGTCGTTGCACTCAGCTGTTTAATGAGTTGAGCTTTAACGATGGCAGGAACAACGAAGAAACCGACGATAGAATAAACGAGGAATACGATTGCCATCCAAAGGAACACTTTACGTTGGCGGCGCTGTTTGATTGGTTGCATGCCCGTCGCGTTAGTAGAAGTTTTCATACGAAAAGTCCAGTAAAGTCACCCGGGCCGACTCAATAAGGGATTTTATCGAGTTTGGTTTTCCACTCTGCGAACGTCTTCAACGCTTCATCGTGCAAGCATTGCTCGAGCACCAGCGTGCGATCCGGCAACGGCAGTGCAATTTGTGTGTATAGAAAATCATCATCAAACCCGATATCTGCCGCATCCTTGCGTGTGTTGGCGTAATAACCTTTTTTCAGGCGGGACCAATAAATTGCCGCAAGACACATCGGGCACGGTTCGCAACTGGTATAGATATCGCAATCATCGAGTTTAAATGTTTTTAAGGTCCGACAGGCATCGCGGATGGCGACAACTTCCGCGTGAGCCGTTGGGTCGTTAGATGAGGTAACCTGGTTCCAACCGCGTCCGACGATTTCACCGTTGCGGACAATTACAGCCCCAAACGGTCCGCCCTGGTTGGCACGCATCTTTTCAGTCGAGATGCGAATGGCTTCGCGCATGAAATCTGAATTCATTGAGTCTGCAGTGTAAACAACGGAAAGAGCCGAGGCAATTTGAACCGGTGCCAAGACCTAACGAGAACGGCGGAGGCATCCTGACTTCGCCCATGCGACATCCCTGCCAGATAATCAGAATGCATCCCGATTCCTGCACGTCGCCATTTTAGCAACAGTGGAGAAATGTTTCCGGGAAAAATTGGCGGTAACCTTTTAGTGGCTGTGATTGTGTGTGCATTTCTGGAAGCGCCATCACCTCTGGTCGCGCAAACAAATTCGTGGATCAAAGCATCCGATGGGAACTGGGCTGAAACGAATGCCTGGTCGCTCGGCTCCCCGCCCACAATTCAACAGGCTATCTACATAACAAACGCCATCACAAAAACGGTCACGATAGATTCAACAACCGCGCAGACCGCGCCTTCTTCGCTCTCCATCGATTGGTTACGTGTCGATGGCCCCAACACGCTGTTGTTAAATAATCTGCCCGACACCGTATTTAACGTCGGCATACTCACCTATATTTGGGCTTCGGGAAAAGTGGTCCAGCTCGGCGGATCGACTCATTACAACACAATATTTATGTTAACGGATGCAGTCTTCGCTCTGACGAATGCGACAACCGACATAGCCTGGTTCGAGTCGGTTGATCCCGCTGTCTTTATGCAGGACGGTGGCAATTCGAAGTTTGGGAATATGAAGCTCTATCCCGGCACAGATGCCCTTCTAAAGAATGGCGTGATGGAGATTGCTGACACGTTGGATTGCCGTGGATTTTTCAGCCAAACTGGCGGAACGAATCGCACCAGATCAATGACCGTTCCCTTCCCAGCTTTTCCTTTTACGACCTGCGAATACAACTTGGACAACGGCTTACTCCTAAACGACACTATATTCGTTGGTCCGGAGGGTTCGTTCAACAATATCAGTGGGACTCACGTCATTACCAACACTCTGACGATTCAAGGTTCCGCGCGCTATTACCCACCAGTACCGAATCCCGCTTTTTATGATTGCACCGGAAGCTTATATGCACGGGAATTGACAGTAGACCAACGTTACGGCTTCTCCCACTTCAGCAGCTCGGGAAGTGTCCACATCACCGAAGCGATCAAATTTATCGGGGACCCGACCTACCGGGGCACATTTTCAATTTCAGGGATACTCACCTGCTCTAATCTGCTGAGTGAGGGAACCGTCGTCGACATGACCCAGACGGCTGGCACATTGATTGTTACGAACCAATTTTCATTTAATGGCGTCTTTCCCGGATTTTATGGAAGTGGCCAACGACCTGCCCGATTTGTGTTTTCCGGCGGCACGCTCAGTGCCAGCAATATAAGTCTTACAGCGGAGTGGACGATTCAGAGTTCAAACAACGTCTCGCGCATCACAAACACCGGCACCTTCACCATGGCTGGTTTACTGCGCTTAATTGATGGAAGCGAACACCTTGGACGGCTGATTCTGTCCAGCAATGCGGTCGTCGACCTTGGGGGC
>CBHWET010000276.1:0-6958 GCA_966112985.1 uncultured bacterium
TTAACGGAAATCCAAAAAGACGCTTCGTCCCAATCAACTTCGGAAAAATATCACGCGGCAGATCGCAACTCGTGCCGGGGGGAATTGACGCCAATATCTCAGGGGAACAAAGAGTTACGCCCGAATTAACCCAGGGTGATTTGATACCGCGACGCTCTTCGTCGGACGGTCGTTCGAGAAAACCAATAATTCTGTTTTCTTCATCCAACGAAACCACACTGTTCGATTTGGCACGTTGATGGAGGAGCAACGTCGCGAGAGCACCCCTCTGTTGGTGAAACGTAACCATCTCGGAAAGATTCTGGTCCGTGATCACGTCGCCATAGTGCACGAGGAAGAATGGCTCATTCCTGAAAAATGATTCTATGTTCTTGGCACCACCCGCTGTACCGAGGAGTTCGGGCTCAAACGAATAAGTGATCTCAAGCCCAAACTTTTTGCCGTCTCCGAAATAATCGCGGATGAGTTCAGGTTTGAAGTGAAGGTTAATGGCAACCTGATTGAAACCGTGGCGCTTCAAGTTGGCGAGAATGTGAGCGAGGATCGGTCGTCCGTTCACATCAAGCATCGGCTTGGAAATTTCTCGGGTTAAATCACCGAGGCGCGTTCCATAACCTGCACTTAAAACGATCGCTTTCATTTGATTGCCAGAATCCAGTTTGCGGCCGCATTCAGGTCGGCGCAGGTATGATCCGGTGTGATATTTTTATCGAGCGGTTCGACCGATTCGATCGGTGCGGCAGTATGTTGACCTGTTTGCACCAGGATCGTGCGGCAACCGGCTTTGGCTCCTGCGACAATGTCTGTAATCCGGTCTCCGATCATGAAACTTCTCGCGAGATCGACGTTATGCTCGCGGCCAGCTTTCAGAATCAAGCCGGGGCGTGGCTTACGACATTCGCACTCTGACCGATACTCTTCCAAGGTGGCCTTTGGATGATGTGGGCAAATGTAAAAGCCATCAAAACGCGGCGCCCCTTGCGTATTTAACAATTCTTCCATTCGCCGATTCACTGTGCCGACTTGCGCTTCGGTGGCCAATCCCCGGGACACAACAGTCTGGTTGCTGACGACGATTAATTTATATCCCGCAGCTTTCAACTTTGTCAGTGCGGCAGCAACGCCCGAAGGAATACGAATCTGTTCGGGCTTCGTCAACAAATGAACATCTTCGATCAGCACGCCGTCGCGATCTAGAAAAACCGCAGAATTCATATGCGCACCGCCAGTCCGGGGTTGTCCCGCAGAGTTTTGTAACTGAGCAATGCCGCGATCGTAAGACTATCAACAATGTCCTTCGCAAAAATCATTTCAATGCAACGCTGCAAGGGAATCCAGACTTGTTCGCTGACTTCATGCTCGTGCAAATTTTCCTTCGAGGCCTGATCAAACGTATCGCTGGAAAACAAGAAAGTTGGATTATCGAAAGTGTCGAGCCCCGGATGAAAATAGAGAAGCGGTTTTAAGTTGCGGCAACGCAGGCAGGTTTCCTCGAGACCTTCGCGCGCCGCTGCTTGTTCGGGAGTTTCTCCTGCGTCAACGCGACCACCGGGAATTTCAAAAGCAAGCTGACGAACCAGCAAACGCCATTGCCGTACCAATAGGACTTCATCATTGCGAATAATCAGCAAGCCGACACGGCACCCGTAGCTATTAACGAAATATTCCTTTGCATACCCATCAAACTGCACCGGCACACGAACAATCTGTTGGTATTTATTTTCGTAAACAACTTCGCGCTGACCGATTACCGGAGTCATGGACCGTCAGATGATGCGAACGCTTGGCAGTGGTATGATAAAGTGGCCTCCGTTTTGCAAATACTGCGGATGCTTCTTCATAATGGGCTCCGCATATTGCCAGGCAAGGATAACGACGTAGTCGGGCTTCTTGTCGTAAAGCGCTTGAGACGAAGTGATGGGAATATGATAACCCGGACTGTAAAGGCCGTGACGCGACGCATCGTCATCAGCGATGAACTCAATCAGTTCGCCGATCTCGAAGTGGTGCACGAGGGTGGTCACAGTCGCGGAAGCGCCGTAACCAGCAATTTTCTTACCTTCTTTCTTCAGCCGCTCGAGCAACGTTTTTACTTCGGTCTTAACCGCTTCGATTTTTTTGAAGTAGTCGTGAAACACCTGCGGTTTATCCAAACCAATTTCTTGTTCGAATTTCAGGAGGTCGCGGACGCCATTAGACACTTTGCGTGGTCCACCCTTCAATTGGGCGAATCCACGAATAGAACCGCCTTTTGTAGCGATTCGTTCGACATGGAACAGTTCCATACCATGACGTTCGCAGAACAACACAAATGGTTTTACGGAATGGGCGCAGAGATGTTCATGATAAATAGTGTCGAACGTAAACTTCTGCAGGACGTCAGCGAGATACACAACTTCAAAGACAAAAACACCGTCGCTGGCAAGTAACTCGCGGATCCCATCGAGCATTTCGCCAAGGTTATCCGCGTGAGCGAAAACGTTGTTTGCGGTGACGATCTTCGCCGGGCCGTAGTCCTTCTTGATCTGCTTCGCAACATTGAGGTTAAAGAACGTCGCGATGGTATCAATGCCGTGCCGTGACTTTGCGAGCTCAGCGATGTTTTTCGCCGCATCGACCCCGAGCACTTTCATACCGCGTTCCCGAAAAAACTTCAGGAGCACGCCTTCGTTACTGCCGATATCGATGACGAGCGAATCTTTTGCTGGTGACAATTCAGCAATAACCGCATCGGCGTAGCGTCGAAAGTGCTCAACCAACCCAAGCGAAACCGAGGTCGTATAAAGATAGTGACTGAAGAGGATTTCCGGATTCACCACGTCGAGTAATTGCACATGGCCGCAGTCGCGGCAAAGGAATGTGTCGAGCGAATATCGCGGTTGAGGTTCGTTCAATTTTGAAGCCGGAATATAGGAATCAGCCAACGCCGAAGGCTTTAGCGGCAACACCAGTTCAAGATTACGACTGCCACACAATCGACAGTCATCGCGGCGGTAATGAGTTGATTTCATCTTGGTTCTTACTCAACGGGAAAATTTTTGCAGCAACGTTTCCTGCGACAGGAGAGAAATGCCGCCGTCGACCAACAAGTTCTGGCCAGTGATAAACGACGCCTTGGGGCTGCACAGGAAAGAAATGACGTCCGCGATTTCCTCGGCAGTGCCCATCCGGCCAAGTGGAATATGTTTTGCAAACGACGACATTAATTTTTCGTTCTTCGCGTAATACTCGCGGTTCTCTTCTTTCAAAACAGTTCCAGGCGAAATGGTATTCACACGAACGCCCTTTGGCCCCAACGTCACTGCATAGTAGCGCGCCATCTGATTTAAGCCGGCTTTGGCAACGTGGTAACCAACACCCTGTTCATCAGCAATGACATTACTCGCAGCCGAACTCACAAGAACGATTGATGCAGGACTCGTAAATTGCCCGGTTAATGATTCAATCAACCGTTTCGTTGCAGCCAACGAAGTCTCGATCTCGGCCGCCCACTTGTCGCCTTCACCTTTGTGCCGCTGCAGACAAATGAGATTACTGACACTTCCGTTCGCAGAAGTGATTTCGTTCAGCCGTACCGAAACAGCTGCAGGATCGAGAAGATCAGCCGTGAAATAGTGAACGTTGTCCCCAAAGTTATCAGCAGGAACGCGGCGAGCGATAACCGAAACAATATGCTTCTCGTGAGCCAGTAAACGCACAAGCGCGCGACCGATCCCGCGGGTTCCTCCAACAACTAAGCTATGCGGCACGCGATCCATTATTCAATCTTACGCTAAGTTAAGGCAGCAACGGCGTGTTCCAACTTTTCCATGTAGGCAGCCGCAGCCTTCTCGTCTGTTTCTTCCGGAGCCCATCCAGCAAATATCGTATCTGCTCGGCGAAATGGGCCGTTCGTTGTTTCGTGAACAATGAGAAGATCTGAGCGCAATATTAAGGTGTGATACAGTGGTTGGGTCAAGCGGTAGAAGAAATTCTTACCAGAACGATAGTCGCCCATCTCCACCACTTCGCGAATGTTGCCGGAGTCCTCAAAGATGACCACGTCCACTGCACCTTCCACAATGTGAAAGGATTCAACTTTGTTCTCGTGTTTGTGCGGACGAACGTAAGTTCCCTTCGCGAGTACGATGAGCATCTCATGCAGATAATGGTCAGACGAAGGATGCGCGCAAAATCGGATGCGTTTACGAGGAGTCGCAGCGGCGCGACCTCGCAGGAGTTCGATATCCTGCTGAGCCACTTTGATCACAGGCTCATCAGCAACGAAGATTTCAGGGCTGATTTCTTTATGCTTCATATCGCTTTTGAATCAAGCGGCGCCGTTTCTGGAGAAGCTGCTTTACCTTTTCCTTTACAGACTCGCCGAGCAAAATCGATCGCAGGCTGTTCAACCCATTGATGGATAACGTGCGCTGCACCGATTGTTGCCACGGGAACGACAACCATCAATATCCAATACGCCATAACTCGATTCACCTGGGGATTAATCGACACAAGAACAGCAAGCGCGGCAATAAGAATTGGCCAATGCAACAGGTAAATAGGGTACGAAATTTTTCCAAGGTATTGGAGAATAGAACTGTTTAATAGCCGGACGAATGGAACCCCCATGCGTTTTCCAGCCATATCCATCAAAACGAGACCGAAGACGATGACCCAAATTCCGATCGCAAACCATAAACGGTGGCGCACCGCGAAATAAATTAGCATCAGGACGAGAATCGTTTTCAAAAGCCTGGAATCCGGCCGCGCCGCGCCCTGCACCTCGCGATAAAGAAAAAATGAAGCCGTACCGATATAGAACCAGGGAATTTGCGTCAGCACGAACGAGCGCAGCGCATGTCCCCCGTTAATCTGCGGAAATAAAGGCGGCAAAAACGGGCATAACGCCGCACATACGGTGAAGACAACGAATCCAAAGCGGCTGCGGCAGGCGTAGAAGAGCAAAGGTGCGATCAGGTAAAACTGCCATTCCGTGCTGATACTCCAACCCGGTCCCGAGAATGCCGCGTCGGTTCGAGGGACAACGTTCTCCGGAATCACACCATGTAGCATTGGGATATGAGTGAGAATGTGCTGCCAAAAGTATAGCGCGTCATTCTGCGCCAGCGCGAGCTGATCCTGAATCCATGGGTGGGTGTTCCACGAAACCTTTTGAAGCACTGCTTGATGCGTTCCGTTGAGGAAAACACCGGCAAGAATCGCCACGAAGAAAACCGGAACAAGCCGGAAGAAACGCCGAAACAAAAACACCCCGTAAGTTTCCTGGCTTTTATTCAATAGAAAGAAAATCACAAACCCGCTGAGGATCATAAAAACCTCGACAGCATGACCAGCGGTAAGATTGAAAAATGCAATCGGCCGCAACATACCCCCAATGTACGGGGTGATTCCCGCGAATAGGCCGATGTGAGCGAATAACACCCAGAACGCCAACAGCCCTCGCAAGGCCTCAAACAAGTTGATTCTTTGAGGACTCGGGTTGGTCATCGCTTGATAATGGCGCCACGCGCGCAGTTTGTTTTGATATCTTTGTCGCCCATTTTCGGCCCAATTCCATCGCCGGCGTTTCGAAATAGTAGTGGGTTAAGTGCGATAAAGGCCATGTCAGAGCCGGAACAGCAATGATTAAAATAATATACGCAGCCGACCAACTCAGATTCGGAAAGTTGAGTAATGCCTTCAGGAGGAGAATCGAGATCGGCCAATGCAACAAGTAGATCGGATAAGAGATTTTACCGAAGTAACGGCTCAAGGCGCTTTCTAAAAACCGGACCATCGCACTGGACAGAACACTTTTTCGCCCTCTTGCCGATTCGACCAATAAGGTGAAGATCACCAACCACACCCACGCTGCCACCCCATGTCGCGGTTTAAAATAGGTTAGCGCGACAGTATACAGAACAACGGGTACGAACCTTTGCCATGTCAATCCAGCCGATATAATGCTGCGATACAACCGGTAACTGATCAGGCCAAGAAAGAACCAATGAATTTGCAGTGGCAGAAGTGAAGCTGCCGGGTTTACGGAAAAATCAAAAATTTCTGGCCGTATAATGACAAAAAGAACACCCGCAGAAATGATCCACCGCACAAACGGCTTCTTCATGCCGACAAATAAAAGCGGCGCAACCAAATAAAATTGCCATTCGGTACTGATACACCACGCCAGCGAGGAAAATGCCGCACTCGCTTTGGCCAATACCCATGGTGGAACAACTCCATGCAACATCAAGGAGTGAAAGAAGAGATAGGGCGACATTCGCTGCTGCACTATTTCCACCGTTTCTAATTGGCTAACGATCCATGAGTTGTGAGTCCAAGGATTGTTACGAAGGAAATCAGCATAAAAGCCGTTTAAGAGGGCTCCCGCGACGACACATAACATGAAGACTGGCCACAAACGTAGAAATCGTCTGACTACATAGGGGACGTAACCTTCTTTTCCTTGATCAACGAGATAGGAAATGACGAATCCGCTCAAAATCATGAACAGGTTCACAGCGTCCCAACCCGATTGATCCAGATAGACCAGGATTTTTGATAGAATGCCCGGGTGCCACGGGTCGGTAGGAGCGAGGTGTGAGAGTCCAACAAAATAGCCGGTATGGGCAAACATCACCCAGATCGCCAAAAAGCCGCGAAGCCCCTCGAGGAACCCAATTCTTTTAAGACCTTGATCTTTCATTCGAAGTCTCGGTCAGGTTCCTAAAAAGTAGTTTGTTCCCGGGAAAATAGATGCGAAGCGGCCCCCTTTTGCCAAAAACGCAGCGTTTTTTTGCGCAACTTTGATATCAGTCTGTTCACCGAGGCTGCTCAAACACAGTTTGATCTCCTGATCGATTAAAGCGGATGACGGAAGGATTGGCAGTTTAGAACCCGGCATGAACATGTGTTGTTTTTTTTCGTGATCGTCGATGATACAGGAAATAAGGCCGCTAATGTGCAACAAATTCAC
>CBHWET010000277.1:0-6951 GCA_966112985.1 uncultured bacterium
TTTTGCGCGAGATGAGCGACGTCCAACTCACGGAAAAATACTTTTCTGAGATCGCGGGCTGGGAGGCGATGAAGCAGGCGCGCGCCTATTTATCCATGGGGAAGGTGCTGAGTTCAAATTGGACTCCGCCGATTCTTAAAGGCGTTGTCCAGGCCGGTGAAACTTCTTATCGCGCCGGTCTCGTAATCAAAGGCGGCAGTGACGTTGATAACATGTGCACTTGCCGGCAGTCTCGTGAATGGGGAACTATTTGCGCACATTCCGTTGCCGTTGGACTCCATCATCTTCAGCAATTGGCTCCGAAATCGGCAGTATCAGCGGCAAAACTTTCTACGAGCCCGAGCCAGCCTCCGATTGCGGCAAAAAAAAACTCCGGCCGCCAGTTGAAGCGCTCTGACTCGGGAATCGCAACGGAGATCTATGTGATTCTCCCGCCGAAGCTCGGGCCTGCGTTGGCCAAAGGAAAGGTGATGCTTTGCTTTGAAGGTTTGTGGCAGGGCAAACGCGTTCCGCTCAACGCGATGTCTTTTTACGAAGCGTTTCGATTCTCAGGTGAAGACCTCGCTTTGCTCGATGAAATCGAATCAATCGCCGAAGGAGATACACCGGCGATGATGCAGGTGGATAATCGGCAGTTTGCGGCGGTTTTATCTCATTTGGTGGACCATTCACGGGTGACGTTTGGGCGATCTACACCCGTCATTGTTTCGAAAGAATCATATCGGTTGGCCATACAAGCCGTGCTGGAGGCCAACGGCGAACTGATTCTTAAATTAAAGGGCAGTCCCCAGGCTGCACCGCAGCTAATCGTCGGAGCAAAAGGTCTTTGGGCGTTTGACGGCAGACAATTTCAACCGCTCAGCCTGCCACCTGAATTCTTTTCGATTTTCCAGGCGCCCGTTCGATTGCCACGCAGCCGGATTCCGCAGTTTCTCAGCCAGGATTGGCCTCGTCTTTCGGCAACGTGTGACATTGATGCGAACTTCAGGCTCGAAGAATTTATTCTTGAACCCCAGCAGCCGAAATTTCTTCTCACGCTGCTTGGTGGAATCGCGCAGTTGCAGGCGCAATTGCAATGCGCTTACGGCCCGCGAATCATGACGGTGGGGGTGACGGCAAAGGATGAGTCGCTTTGGCTGCCTGATGAAAAAAACGTGAAGCGCTATTCCACACGCGATCTTGCATCCGAGCAAAAAGCACTCGGACGTCTATTACGCGCCGGCTTCACTGGACCGGATGCGCACGGACGTTATCAACTTCTCGGGCAAAATCAGGTGCTGACTTTCTTTGCGCGCGAGTTCCCGCGCATGGAGAAGGAATGGACCGTTACGATGGAGGAAAGACTTCAGCAGAGTACTGCCAAGAACATTGAACGTGTCGAACCACAGTTTCAGGTGACCTCGTCGGGCGTGCAATGGTTTGATCTCAATGTTTCTTTTACGACTTCTGGTGGCGAGAAGTTTTCGCAGGCAGATATTCAACGGCTGATTCTATCGGGACAAAATCACACCCGTTTGAAAAACGGAAAGTTCGCAATCATCGATACCGGTGCCGTTGAAGAGCTTCAGGAAGTCCTGCTTGATTGTTCGCCGGAACAGGTTGGTGGCGTTTACCGGATGAACCAGACCCAGGCCGGTTTTCTGGATTCAACGTTGCGTCAGCAGGGTTGGAAAGCCCACGCTCCGGCGGACTGGCGCGCTAAAGCCACGCAACAAAGCGGCCAAACGAAACTTGAATGTCCGCCGCTTGGCGAACTCGAGAAAGTTCTTCGTCCGTATCAGAAACACGGCGTCGCCTGGTTGCATTTCTTACGGAAAAACAATTTCGGTGGCATTCTCGCTGATGAAATGGGCTTGGGGAAAACGCTCCAGACGTTGTCCTTCCTTCAAACGGTGAAGCAGGGTGGGGGTGGCGAACGTCTGCCGACTCTTGTTGTCTGCCCGACGAGCCTCGTTTACAACTGGACGAACGAAGCGGCCAAATTCACGCCGACCTTAAAAGTGCTCGCATTGCATGGGCCTGGCCGTCACGCACACGTTGGCAGCATTCCCGAAAGTGACCTAGTCATCACGAGTTATGCATTGATTCGTCGTGATGCAGATCAATATCGGCAGTTTGAATTCGACACCGTTGTTCTCGACGAAGCGCAGCACATCAAAAATCGTCAGACACAGAATGCGCAGGCCGTGAAAGCTATTCGATCCGAGCACCGGGTTGTTCTGACGGGCACGCCGCTGGAAAACTCAGTTCTCGATCTGTGGAGCATCTTCGATTTCCTCATGCCCGGGTACCTCGGATCGGCGCAGGATTTTCGCGAACGATACGAAATTCCTATCGCTCGCGAGAAAAATGTTGAGTCGCAAGCGCGCCTTGCACGCAGACTGCGGCCATTCATCCTGCGGCGTTTGAAGCAGGACGTCGCCAAGGATCTTCCGGCGAAAATTGAACAAGTTTCATTCTGCGAGTTAACCGACGATCAACGCACGGTCTACCAACAGATTCTTGATTTGAGTCGAAAAGAGGTCATGGAGGCAGTCGGTGCGCAGGGATTGGCGAAGAGTCGGATGGTCGTGCTCACCGCCTTGCTGCGCTTGCGTCAGATTTGCTGCGATCTGCGGTTGCTCAAGCTCGAATCAAATGAGGAGCAATCTGCGAAGAAAATTGCGCCTTCGGGCAAACTGGAAATGTTCGGAGAGTTGCTCGAGGAGATTATCGATGGTGGCCATCGCGTTCTGATCTTTAGCCAGTTTACGAGCATGCTCGGATTGCTGAAGGAACGCTTGGCGGCCGAGAAGATCGATTATTGTTATCTCGACGGTTCAACGGTGAATAGGGGAGAGGTGGTCGAGCGCTTCCAGAAGAACTCAAACATTCCGGCGTTTTTGATCAGCTTGAAAGCTGGTGGCGTCGGTTTGAACCTGACAGGTGCCGACACCGTCATCCATTTTGATCCGTGGTGGAATCCTGCGGTCGAAGACCAGGCGACCGACCGTGCACATCGTATTGGTCAGACGCGGGTTGTGACGAGCTACAAGCTCATTACGCGCGAAACGGTTGAGGAGAAGATTTTGAACCTTCAAACCCGCAAACGGGAAATCATCAAGGCAACTTTGGCAGGAGAGGAACAGCTTACCGAGGCTCTGACGTGGGAAGACATCCAGGAATTGTTTGCCTAAGCGAAGCGAATCCGCTGCGTGCCGTCTTCGGGGAGGCCAAGGAATTGAGAGTCAAAAACGCTTGGATAATCAAAACCGCCTGTTTTTTAGAGTCAGAAACCCTCGGGCAAAAAAATCTGACCTTTTCTGAGCCTCAAAAATCGCTGGATAAAAAAAACCAGTCGATTTTGAGAGTCAGAAAGTGTTGGATAAAAATATCCGGCCCATTTTGAAAGTCTGAAACCCGTGGATAAAAAAAACCAATGGTTTCTGAGAGTCAGAACTTGGCGGGCAAAAAAAACCAGGTATTTCTGAGAGTCAGAAATGGTCGGATAAAAAAAACGACCGTTTTTGAGAGTCAGAAATCGTTGGATAAAAAAAACCGGCGAATTTTGAGAGTCAAAAACCGCTGGTTATTTTTTTTATTTTTATTTTGAGAGCTCGAAGGGGCGAAACAGGGGTGTTTCGCCTGGAAAATTCCTAAAAGTACTTTGAAATCGATCGATTTTTAGGTTTTCGACCCGAAAATTTCTGTTTTGGTCGGCAAAGGCGAGAGGGGCGTGTGAAAACTGCTCATCCGGGTGGTTTGACCGCCTCGTCTGCCAATAAAAGCTATTAAAAACCTTCAAACCTAGGTATTGCCTTGTAAATCAGCGGTTTGCACCGGTTTGGCTAATTTTGACCACGTCAAAGGTTGTTCTTTAGGACCGCACTTAGGAAATGCGTTTGGCTGGCCAATGGGGGCAACATGATCAGTGGGCGAGGTCAGCATCAAGCTGACGAGCTTTGCTTCGGCCGAGTTTTGACGGGCGGACTCCATGAGCGACGAAAGAATACGCCACGGGAGTGACCACGAGTGTGAGGACGAGAGCAAGGCTTTGTCCGCCGATGATAACGAGAGCGGTGGCTCGACGTTCTTCTGCTCCGGGTCCACTGCCGACGGCCAGGGGCAACATGCCTGCGACAAACGTCAGCGTTGTCATCAAAATCGGACGCAAACGGTCCCGGTTGCCTTGTATCACCGCCTCGAGCAAATCCATGCCTTGCCGACGGAGGTTGTTCATATGGTCGACCTGCAGGATGGCATTCTTTTTCACGACACCGAACAGAACGAGCAAACCTAAAGCTGAATAAAGGTTCAAAGTGCCGTTGGTAGCCCAAAGCGTGAAAAACGCAAAAGGGACGGTCAGCGGAAGTGAAAGGAGAATGACAAACGGATCGCGGAGGCTTTCGTATTGCGACGCCAGAATCATGAACATGAAAATGATGGAGAGCAGAAACGCGAAAATAAATTCGCGAAAAGTCGTTTCGAGTTCGCGCCCTCCACCGACAACACGTGAACTGTAGCCTTGCGGCATGTTCATCTTCGCTACTGCCGTTCGCAGAGCGTCGAGGCGATCTCCGAGTCCATAACCGGGAGCAACAGACCCTCGTAAACTGTTTTGTCGCTGACGGTCGAGACGGTCGATACGTGAAGCCGTCTGGCCTGGATTCAATTCCACGACGTTATCGAGACGGATTAAATTGCCATTCTTACTCGGGACGAACAGACGGGAGATAGTTTCCTGATCAGTGCGGTCGCGATCGGAAAGACGAAGTTGTACATCGTAATCGTCGTTTACCGATTCATCGCGGAATCTTGAGACACGCGGATCGCCCCCCACCATGAGACGCAAGCCGGTCGCAATGTCAGAGGTGTCCACGGCTAAATCCGCCGCCCGGGCACGGTCAATCTTCACCCGCAGTTCTGGAGAGTTCAGCTTCAGGGTTGTGTCGGCATCGATAATTCCGAGTTCAGGCGCCTGTTGTAAAAGGTGTCTGGCGAACTTATCGAGCACATCGAGTTCTGGTCCGAGCAGCGAGAAATCGACCTGGGCTGAACTGCCGCCGATTCGAAACGATTGGGTGCTGCGAATAGCCGGGCGCAGTTGGGTATACTTCTTCAAACGTTTTCGGATTTCCTGCGCGACCTCCTGCTGTGAGTGGTTGTCGCGGAAGGTTGCCATTGGATGACCGTGCAACGTATCGCGGAGTAGTCGGCCGAAAGAAAAGACGCGTTCCTCATGTGGAAGAAGCCGGACGTAAGCGCGAACAGTGTTTAGTCCGCCGAGACCGCCGCCTACAGAAACCAGTACGGTGTCGATGGCAGGAACACCTTTCAATTCATTCTCGAGGGTATGGGAAAGTTCATCCAATGCCGCGATGCTTAACCCTTCTGGAGTCGTGACCATCAGGTCGAATTCGCCTTCGTCCGCATTGCTTGGGATATATTCCTGTTTGATGGCTTTGTACAGCGGCACGGACGCAGCGATGAACAGCAATGAAACGACAATCACCGCGATGCGATGGCGCATGGCAAATCGCAACAACCGTTCGTAGGCGTGATCAAGTCGAGCGTAAAAGCCGGTTCGCGATTTCGCGGCGTGATGATTACCGGAATCTTTTTTGGCACGGCTAAAGAGGCGCGCGCTCATCATTGGGGTCAAAGTGAAAGAGACCAGCAGGCTGATTAAAACCGCAACGGCCGCGGTAATGCCGAATTGAAAAAGGAATCTGCCGGAGATGCTCGACATGAAAGACACGGGAACAAAAATCACGACGAGGCTTAAAGTAGTTGCGAGGACAGCCATGCCGATTTCGGCTGTAGCCGCACGTGCTGCTTCGAAGGCGCCCATTTTCTTTTCTTCCACAAAACGAAAGATGTTTTCCAAAACGACGATGGCGTCGTCGATAACGATGCCGACCATCAACACCAGTGCGAGCATGGTCACGCTGTTGAGTGTGAAGTGAAGTGCCCACATCATTCCAAACGTCGCAATGACGGAAGTAGGGATGGCGATACCCGCGATGACCATCGCGCGCCAATCTTTCATGAAAAGCAGAACAACCAGACAGGCGAGAATACTGCCGAGGACAAGATGCACTTTGATTTCGTGCAGGGCCTCAACGATGTACCGCGATTGGTCGCGGACAACTTCGAGCTTAACGTCTGGTGGAAGCAACTTCGCTACATCGTCCAACCTGGACTTCACGCCGTCGATAACAGCAACAGTGTTCGCGTCGGATTGTCGTCGGATATCCAATGTGACGGTGGGCACGCCATTTAAGCGGGCCAACGTGCGCGGCTCCTTTGTTCCATCTTCCGAACGACCTATGTCCCGCACGCGAATGGGCGAACCATGAACGGTGGCGACGACAAGGTCATTGAATTTGGCGGGATCATCGATCCTTCCCAGCGTGCGCAAAACGCGTTCGCGGTAGCCGGAAGTGACGTTGCCGCCCGGGGCGTCGGCATTTTGTCGGACGATGGCTTCACGGACCGCGGTGATGGGAATTTGGTAGGCGGCAAGACGGTCTGCATCGACCCAGATGTTAATGGCACGTTCCAGACCGCCGACAATTTCGACCTCTCCGACGCCAGCGGAACGTTCGAGTTGTACTTTTACGACTTTGTCAGCGAGCTCAGTTAATTCGCGAGCCGAGCGGTTTCCCGAAAGGGCGATGCTGAGAATAGGTGTCTGATCGTTGTCGAGTTTTGAAATAATTGGAGGATCAGCCTCCAACGGAAGATCGCGCAGGACACTGGAGATTCGGTCGCGCACGTCGTTGGCCGCCGTTTCGATATTGCGGTTGAGTTCAAACGTGACAATGACGAACGAAGAACCGGCGGAGGAAATCGAGCGGAGTTCTTTGATGCCTTCAATTGTATTGATCGCTTCTTCGATCGGTTGCGAGATTTGCGCCTCAACTTCAGCAGGCGATGCGCCCGGCAAAGTCGTGCGAACATTTACGGTCG
>CBHWET010000278.1:0-6937 GCA_966112985.1 uncultured bacterium
CGCGCCTTGTTCGTCCCGAGCAGATAAAGTTGAACGGTGAAGTCGTTTGTCCCGTAGGTGAGTGTCACTTTGGTCACATTTGTATCAAGTGCCGCGCGCGACGGTACGTGAAGCAGACCGGCGCGCGGCGCAAAATTTGGATTTTTATCCCCGGGGCGATGTTTGAGCAATTGGGTGTCGCCGACAGTAAACGTACTCCAGAGTGGTTGTAGTTTCGTGTTGCCGCCGCCGAGGATCAGCCCGGTTTTCTCGTGGAACAGACTGACAAAATTCTGTCGGTCCTGGATCCATCGGCTTCGATCTGTAGACGCTACGTACGCCGAAAGCGCGGCGCACCACGAACCTTCGCGAGTGACGGATGCCTTGCCATCGTCGGTGACAAAAATGGAATGACGATTGTGCGCGGGAAGCGGACCCAGGATTCCTTCCTGACCGTAAAGCAGCATCGACGCAATCATGTCGATCATTCTGGAACTCGTTTTGGTGGGTTCCTGTTCCCATTGTTCGCGAAGAAAAGCGCGTCCCACCGAAGTAAAAGATAAACCGGGACCGGCGAGGTGTCTGCTGGCGGTATAAGGCACTCGTTCGTCGATGGTTTCTATGTCGCTGCCGTCGGGATAAATGAAGTTCGCGTGAAACGTCGCGGAACGTTCAAGAGCCTTGAGCACTCTGTCATCGTGAGACAAGGCGTAATAGATGCCGAGCGCATCGACGTAGACGAAATTATAGCCAACTACGGGACCGGAATGTTCGGTCCAAAAACCATTTGTATCCTGTGCATTGGCGACGCGAACCAAAAAATCACTCGCTTTCACGGACCATTCAGGATGATTCAACGCTTTCCCGGCGATGTAGAGGCCCATCGCATGATGGGCGGGAATATTAACTACGTGCGTCAGGGCGCTCCTTGCGATTCCAGAATAGCCAAGCGTTAACGCTTTTTCCCAACGCACGCGGCGTTCGGCAGGCATACTTTCGCGAATGAGATCAAAGGTTCGCACCCAACGCGAGTAGACCCACGGATCATAATGGTTACCCCATGTGGAGTTGTCTTTTTTGCGGAACATCCATTGGCCATTTTTCTCCTGGAGGTCGATCAAAGCATCACCTCCCTGCATGATCGCGGACAGGAGCTTCGGATTATGGTAGTAGGAATTGGCGGGATCGTTAATGGCCCATGCCACTGCGAGTGGATAGATCGGCAACTGATCCCCGGCGACCCAAGTGCCGGAACCGAATCGACCGGTCTTCGGGTTCTGCAGCTTTAACATACCGGGCACAGCCTCGACGAGCGCCGGTATCATCGCCTGCTTGAAATTCCAGGTTGTCGAACTGGCTGGCGCGCCCTGAATTGCAACTATCGCGGATAGCGCGAGCGTGATGATTGAAACGAGACGTTTAATGATTATTAAACGAAACGTCCCGATCGCTTATTCGGACTTTGATGCCACGCCAATCAAAGAGTGCGTGACAGGCCCTAAGGACCCGAGCACATGCCACAACATTTAGCTTGTCCCTCGATCACAGTGATTTCAGGTATTCAACCAGGTCGTGCTTTTCGGCGTTACTCAGGGCCAGTCCAAAGACCGTGTCGTAGTGATTAACGACATCAAGCAATGTTTCGAAGCGGCCGTCATGATAGAAACCGCCTTTGGTGTGAGTGAAAAGTCCCTTCAGCGGTGAAGTGCGATAACGATGATCCGGGGCGCGGTTGGCTTGAAAATCGTCGATACCGATCTCGGCGGGCGTGTGAAGATTCCAGCCGGGTTCCGTGAAGATTGGTTCCACATGACACCCTGCACAGGCTGCTTTGCCCGCGAAAAGAGCGGCACCCCGTTTCGCTGCGGTAACATTGAAACTGCCCCGCGGAGGCCGGGGGGCAGTAAGGCTAAGTTGGAAAACATGCAATGCGGGCAGTTTTGAAGTGATCAGGTCGACTTCATTTGTGACATGACCTAATCCAGCGCGCGCGGCCACGGGAAACTGCTCGGCATTGTCGAGCCGTGGGTCGTAGAAATTTCCCTGGCCGTGCATTTCTAGGTTTGCGACGAATGCATTCCAATGAGTAATTGAACCCCAGCCTGTCCACGTATGCAGATTCACACCGGCGAGCCCGAATGCCGGCGGAATCAAAGTCGCAGCCGTTTTGCCATCCGGTCGAAATCCTTTTCCATCGAGACTGAGTTCGGCGTCGAATTTGCCTGGGCCCCACGCGAACAGGACAGTTCGAACGGTTGCTTCATCCACCTGCAGCAGTTCGGCGAAAGGAGCAACCGTGGGAGCCGAGGCGATGATTGCGCCAACGTTCAGATCACGGTTGGCCCATCCATCAAGGCGCTGGCCTATTCCTGGCGCCAATGAATCATTGACCGTGGAATGACAGATCGCGCAAGTGATGCCGACAGAGCTGAGAGTGCCGTTGGTGAAAAATCCGCGCACACCGACGACTGCATTCGCGTTTAGTAACGCAAGGGTGTTGGTGGGATTTGTAACGTCGAGCTGGCGATTGCGTATTTGTTGGACCACTCCGGGCGACAGGGCTGAAGCGTCAACCTTGAGTCCGAGGGCGAGGACATTGCTTGGCGAGAGAGTCGATAACGTTTCGTGCAGTCGCAGCTGGCCGCCCCAGAAAGCTTCGTCTCCAAAAGTGTCAAAGCGGAAAATTTGTTGTCCCTTGCGAATTGTCGACAATGAATTCGTGATGACTGGTTGAGATATACGCCCGATGGGAAGGTTGGTTTGAGCACGGAGCGACAACTGGATTAAACAGATCACTGAGATGCAGATTCGTGAAGCGGCTTTCATAAGAGTCATCTTGTGAAATTGCGGCATTATCGACAATCGGAGCGACTTGTTACGGCGAAGTCGGGATAGCTGGAAGACGATCGTAAAGGTTCTATGCGCCCGGCGCTCGTGCCGCATCCGTGGAAGCTGATGAAATTCCGATTGGTCAATATCCAGTGTTTTAATGCCCGTGCGGACGGGGAGCGCGATGAGCGAGCAGTCAGTAAAGCCGAGCGCCGCTTTGATGCGAAATCTTTTTTTGTTCGGTTTCAGTGGGTGGCGGGTCTTTACTTCTGAAACAATGATGGACGGCCAACAACTCTTCCGGTGTTACGCCGAAACTGATTCCGAAGCTGCCTTTGCGGAACTGACGAAGTGCTACATCAATTTCGTTTACTCAACCGCTTTGCGATTGGTGGATGGAGATTCCCATCGTGCCGAGGACGTGACCCAGACTGTTTTCATTGATCTTGCGCGCAAAGCGTCGTCGCTCTCGTCGGGGGTGATGCTCGGGGGTTGGTTGCATCGGCACACGTGTTTTACGGCGGCGAATGTCATGCGGGGAGAGCGACGTCGTGCTGTTCGCGAGCGTGAGGCGGCGGAACGCAATGTTATGGATGAGAACAATCAACCTCGGGATATCGCCAACATTGATGCAGTGCTCGATCGTGCTATCAACGAACTTTCAGAAGAAGACCGGACAGCAGTTATCCTGCGGTTTTTCGAACAGTGCGACTTCCGGAGCATCGGTGAACGCCTGGGTCTATCACAAGACACGGCACGAATGAGAGTGAACCGCGCGTTGCAAAAACTGGAGCATTTATTGAAACGCCGCGGAGTGACGGCGACAGCGGCGGCCATTGCAGTGGCGGCGTCAGCGGCCGTATCGAACGCGGCGCCAGTGACGTTGACGCAGTCGATCGTTGCAGCGGCATTGACGGCGACAGGCACGAGTGGAGCAACGACAGTGGGGCTGATGAAAGCAATTGGTATGACGACTTTACAAAAAGCGGTGGTAACCGTAGCACTCATTGCCGCGGCTGGAGTCGCGGTATTCGAAGCGAGCCAGGCGTCGCACGTACGCAACGAATTGCTGGTGGCGCGGCAACAAGCTGCGGTGTCGGCGCAGGAACTAAAGGCATTCCGTGAGCAGCGCGACGACACCGCGAAGCAGCTTGCCATGTTGAGGGGGGAGAACGAGCGGCTCACACGAAATGCATCTGAAGTGGCGCGACTGCGGAATGAAGTGACACGATTGCAAAACGGTGTGAATTCGAAACGCCAAACGACACCGGCTGAGAATTCTGATGATCCGACGTGGGTAGCGGCTCACGAGCTTTACGAGCGTGCGACGTTGCTGAAACAGCGATTCAAGGACTGGCCGAAAGAAACTCCGGAGCTCGGCTTTTTGTCTGAGCGCGATTGGTTGGAAGAAGCCGGGAAAAGCGCTGTCGATTCTGATGTGGCGTGTCGACAAGCGATGGCGAATCTCCGTTATAATGCCAAAGCAAAATTTGCCAATGCCATCAACACCGCATTAACAGAGTATTTGGGTGATCACGAAAAGCAGCTGCCGACGGCGCTGTCGCAACTGCAACCATATCTCGGCCCGCCCGCGGCGGGATGTCTATCCCGTTATGAACTGGCGCAGCCGGGCTGGGTCAAGCCACCTCAGCCAGGTTCGCCCGGAAGCGAGTCGGCCGGAACCTGGGCCTTGATCGAGAAAGGCACTTTCACAGCGGATGGTCGCGCGACGTTTGATGGCCAAACACTCGAAGACCCCGAATACGACATGCATATCGTGATCTACCACGGCGGCCATTATGGATATGGACCGGTTAAGCCAAAGCAGTGATCTTCCTGGCTATGGCACTTGCAACAAAAAGAATTTCTGCGGGACACCTGCGGTGACAGCGTTGGTGAAACTAAAGTTGCCGCTCGCGCTAAATGCACCTGTCGCGGCGACGGTCCAGTTTGTCGTCGGAGTATTCAGGTTTGTTGTCGTGAGCACCCAATAGATCGTGTTCGGCGATCCGCCGGACCCACTGAAGACTGTCTGCGATGGTGAATAGCTCAACGTGCTGAATTGAAGTGTTGACGCAACCGATTTCACCGAGACGGAACCGCTGGTGGATAGGCCGTTGGTCCACACCAGGCTCGTTGCCAGCGTTGGCAGATTGACCGCGAGAAAGGCGCCGGAATAACTCGGGGCGCTGAACAATTGATAGGTTTGTCCAGCTGCCAGCGCGAGGTTATTCGATGATACCGTCAGTGTTCCGCCATAGACGATGTTTGTTGCGGTGATCTTGCTGCCAAGATCGACCTTTAATGTGCCACCGGATTCCACAGTGAACGTGCCGGAGTTCACCTGAACATTCGTGTGAACGATTAAAGTGCCGCCAGAATGAACAGTCAGGTTACTCGCGGCGAAAATCGTTCGGACCGCCAGGACACTGCATACCGTCGTCAGCAGAGTGACTTTCGCGAAATTCATGGTGAGTTCTTATGGTTGAGTGGAAGCGCTGGTTGCGTTAACGCGTTGTTCCATGGCGGAGAGCCGTTGGGTGAGCGCTTTCAACAAATCCTGCTGCGATTGAATTGTCTGCTGCAATTCGGTTTCGCGACGTTCGTGGTCTTGAACGACTTTCGTGAGGACGGCGACGAAATCCATCGGGACGATACTTTTGCGGCTGCGCGTGGCGACAGCATCCGGAACGTCTTCAGCGATGAAGCCGAGTTGGTGCTCGCCGTCGCCGATATAATTATATTGCACCGGCGTGAGATCCTTCAAAGTGGCCTTTGCTTCATCGAGCGTTACTTCGCGGATATTTTCTTTCGTGGCACGGCTACTGCCGATTTCCAGAGTCTGGGCAATGAAAGCAGTGCCGTTGACGTAAAGTGTGTTGGTCTTGCCGAACGAATTGGCACCAACGCCGAGCTTCTGTGCGATGTAACCTGTTCCCTGAACATCGAGGGTCGCTGAATTGGAAGCGACGGTCAGCGCCCCAATCAGAACACCTTGCGATAAGTTGGTATCGACATTGATATGTACCCGTGCTTTGGGGGTGGCTTGGCCGTTCGCCAGACACATGCCGATCGAACCATCCGCTCGCAAATCGAGAGTACTGGTCGGGGTCCCAGGGCGAATACGGAACGGTAGCAAGCTGCCTCCCGTAATATCGCGAACGAAGAAATTGGCCTCATTTCCGGCGACGTCCCAGGTTTGTGCCGTAAACCCGGCGGAATTATTCTGTTCCAGGCGTACGCCTGGTGTGTCGCTGCCATTGATCCACATCTTCAATTGAGAACTTGTGCTGGTCGTATTAATGGCGAGGCCTGAGCTGCCGATGTACAATGCCCCGTCCGGTGCCCCGGCCGCGATTTTAAACGGAGTCTTACCAGCCGTTGCGTCTTCGATCGCGAAGTAACTGGATCCATTCGTGACGGTATCATTAATGGCGATTCTCCAGTCATTACTCGGGAAGAGAGTGCCTCCGGTACTGGTGTCGTCGAAATAGATGCGAAGATTGTTTTCGCGAAAGACCAGGGTGTCATAACCATATCCCCAATTTGTCACCGCGTCGTGACCTATGCTTACGGCGTCCTGAACAACCAGCTTGTCCGCAATCACTTGATCAGCGTGGACCGACATAGTGCCGCAACAGGCGATACCAACGATGGCAATGAGGTGTTTTAAAAGGGAGGGAGAGGATTTTTTCATACAAACGGTTCTACGATGCTGATTATTTCCAATTACGGTTAAGTTCGATCGATTCAGTTTTATTCCGTTGAGCTGCTGCACAACGGAAAGCCGATGGACAAGAAGCTAACAGTTTAAATCTTAAGAAGAGGTTAAGCCTGACCGCAAGTACTTCCGAAAGCGGCGGTCAAGTTTTGGCGTAATGGACAGGATTTAAGGCATTCGTAGAGGCGACATTATCCTCATACCTATTCCCGGAACGCTTCAACTTTCCGGCATTACCGTCATGGAGTGATTTCGGACGGTTAAAAAGTCGGATTTGCGCGCAAAGCTTGTTTGGGAACAGTTCGCAAGACGGGAACTTCGGTCATGGCCTGGTTTGGAACGGATAAAAATGTGGAAATGAGCGTCATGGCTCCGTTTTGAACGCTTCAAATTTCCGGAATTACGGCC
>CBHWET010000279.1:0-6915 GCA_966112985.1 uncultured bacterium
ACGGATCGAGCTGGTCGGCCAGTTCGTCACGTAAACCACGCAATGCTTTTCGCACTGCCGCGATTTTTTCGTTTCGAACGGCCAACAGGTTCGCAACCGTCAGTTCCTGGTCCGACACTGCCTGCCGCGCATCTTTCAGCGTGGTCAACACCGCCGTCACATCTGCGACGGTAATGTTGTGTGCTGTTCCGACTGCTGGATTCGCGGTCAGAAACGAACTAATCGTTTCCAACATCAGGACCAGCTCATCAACGCTTTTTGGCGCTTCGAGCGAGCCGACGAATCCGATCACGTCCCATGCGGAGGAATATTCGTTACCGTAAACCGGTTTCAGAATATCACGCACCAGCATGACGAACGTGCGGGCCTGCACGCGGGCATTTTCCAGTGTTGTGCGCAGAGCGCCCAACGTCTGTTTTCCTGTCTCATAGTTATCGCGTGCTGCGACTGCTGCCGCGCGGATCGCGGCGAGTACAGCCAGCGGATAACGTAAGAGGTTCATCGTTGGTCCCAGCAGTGTCGCGCCTTCGATCGCCAACGCCATCGATATGAGAAGGCCTGCCATTGTTGTAGCTAATGGATTTTCCATAGTACTTTTCCTTTCTTTTTAACTAACTGCGAAGAAGTCACTGTTTATGTGGTTCGGATCAAAACCGCATCACACGATGCAAGTTCCCGTTCCACCCGCGATTATTTCTTCGCCATCCAAACTTTCGGTTTGAATGAGAACGACGGTAGCAGGGACCCTGCGACATTTACGGGGGTAGCCTAAAAATATTTTTTTGCGGAATTTTTTCACGAAACCCGCATGAACACGGCGCGGAACGTCACTGCGGAACCGAAGCAAGAGAAAAAAGTGAAAAGAAACTCTCGTTTTTGATCAAACTGAGACTGGAATTTTTCTGTCGGTCACCCCGCAGCTTCGTAAAACGACATTATCATTGGCGGGTGCACGGGTTCGCGGTTTTCATCGGGCTTTTTGCAGGAATGTGTTCATTTCCAGGTTAGAAAAGGGGACGAACTTTCCGATATGAACATGCGCCCAATAGAAACGGCCCCATTTATTCGGAAACGATTCCTTCCAAGGCGGAAATGACCTTATCTGAACGAATGCCGCCGATTCCGGAATGGTCATTCCGATGATTTGCCGAAATCCAAAATTCTACTGTGAAAGTGACAGCATTAGAACCGGTGCAGGCATTGCCACTCTGGAAGTGGACGCATTCGAAAGAATGCAGCAGGTTCCAGGGTGAAATTGATCGTCCACGACCGGAATCGCCATTTCCACGCTGGAAATTGTCATTTCCGAACGGATGTCCCTTTTACAAGTGCTGATTATCAGCGATTTGCACATCCACTCACCAAAAAACAGTCGTGAAACCGTTTCACGATGCTAGAGTGATTTCACCATGGCTGTCGGTGGCTTTGATGATCCACAAACGTTGAAACGTTGGTTCGGTGAACAGCGTGCGTGCGTCACCACCTACTTGCAGCGCGAAGGCATCGTGACCGGTGAACTCGATTCGGATCCCGCGTGGTCTGTGCCGCCTTATGTTTCAGTGTGGATGGTTGAATCGCCTCAACTTCCCGGGGTTATCGGGTGGTGGGCCATCGCGGGCGATGTTCCCACGGATTATATCAGCGCGACCGAAGCGGCAACGCCGAGGGAAGCATGTGAGGCTTTTGCAAAGCGCTGGGCGGAAATTTCAAAATATCTGGTCGTCGGCGAGGAACATCCGACGATTAAAATCGGAACGCCAGAAAACAGGAAACAAATCGGAGACGTGCTGGGGTCCCGGGCAAAACTTCTGCAAAGCTGGACTGAACGCGACGAGGTGTGGAGTTAAGCTCGGGCGAAGTGGCAGCGCGGCTGCCCTGTCCAGTCAGTTATTGGCAACAATTCGCCCCGTTATCTTACTTTCTTCTCGTGTTTAGTTCTCCAACGCAGTGCCAGATAGAAATAGACGACGTAACCAACAGCCATCACGGCAAGACAGATGATTGGGAGTTTCATAAGGGCTTCGGTTGCATCGTGCCCGAAACCCTTTCATTTGGAAACACTCAAATTGCAGTCGGACGATGAAACTTCTGTAGCCCAACCATGAAACAAAGGCATACAACGACGGCCTACAAGCCACTCGAGCTGTGCTCAAACTGCTGCCGCCATTTTTCGTAAAGTTCGACAATCATGTGCGCCATTTCGTTGCTATCGGCGGCAAGGAAGGGAGCAAAGGAAATCGTCACACAACCCTGCTGTTCCGTAATCTGGCCGGGTGTTTTAACGAGGCTGGTTTTCCCGAGTATCACTACCAACATAGCCGTCTCGACTGGATTCTCACGGAGCCACCTTAAAATCCGCGGCGCACTGTGCCCCGGCAAATGCATGTCGAGAACGATCAGCGATGGAAAGGGAAATTCGTTGCGATTGGTATAAGGCTCCTCGCCACTCAAATACGCGACGGCGGACGTACAGTCCGAAATGGTATGAACGTTGAGATGCGCCACTTCATGCAAAGTAAGATGCAGCAGCGCGGCGTCCTGCGGATTGTCTTCAACGACGAGGATAGTTGGTGATGTTGGGGTACTCATGGCTAAACCTATGCAATTATAGATCAACTTTCCCCTGCCCCGCGAAACCATTTTCGCAAATACCTGAAAATATTTTCAAAGCGGACGCTGGAGAAACAGAAACGGCGAGCTGGGGCTTGCTCGCCGTTAATCGTTTGGGTCCTTTGCAGGAAATTTTCGGTTTCATCAGGGAAACCTGTAACATAAAACCCGAAATGCCCCCTATTGTCAATACCCGAAAGAAGTTCTAAAACTATATCGTTGTTTGGGGGGATAAGACCTGCGGTCCCGAGTGATTGGTTGCACTTGGGGCCGCATTCTTCTGTACGGATATGATGGGGATCAATAGGCTTCGTCGACATTTTTGAAGGATAACAAAGCACCAAGCACACAAGCTCCAAGCTCCAGAGAAACTCCAAACATTAAACTCCAATATTTCTACTATCTCGAAAACCCCAAGGCCTTTTTAATGGATCGAGCAACGGCAGCTCATTCCAAGATTGGAGGTTGGTGCTTCTCTGGAGCTTGGAGCTTGCTAGTTTGGAGCTTCACCCTGCCCCTCAAATCCGACGAAGATTTCGCCCTTGGCCAAAAGACTTTCGATCAATCAAGAAACGTCGCTTTGCCCACCCTTCAGCCAATCGCCGCCCGCATCGCGGCGAAAAGATTCTTTCCCGAGTCCACGTTCACCGGTTTCTTCGCCCGTTCGTCAGCATCCTCAACAAGATCGCCCGGAAGTTCTTTCAGGAATGGTGAAGGATGACACGGCAGCATCTGCCCGTATTTTTTTCGGCCGACGCAATGGGTAATGGCGAGAGTTTCCTTTGCACGGGTAATAGCCACGTAAAAAAGCCGCCGCTCTTCATCGAGGGTCCCCTCCACCTTCGAACGTGAATGCGGCAACAAGCCATCTTCGAGTCCGACGACGAACACGTGTGGAAATTCCAGCCCCTTGCAACTGTGCATCGTGATCAACGTCACTGCGTCCCCTTTGTTTTCTTTTTCCTCTTCGCGCTCGGCGTCGAGGGTCATTTCCTCCAGGAAATTTTGCAACCGTTCGGGCGCAGGCACTGTGAGCGTCGCGTCACGATCGAGCGAGGTCACAAGTTCCTTCAGGTTTTGAACCCGGTTGTCCGCTGTATCAGGATTTTTTTCGAGACGACGCAATTCATCGGGATAACGCGTTTCAGCGAGAAACTTTTCCGCCCATTGGGAAAGCGACACGTTTTCTCCGTTCAACTCAGCGCGGGTGTTCTCCACGAAAGTTAAAAACTCCATGATGCTCTCGCGGGTCTTCGTCGTGAATTGCTCCTGGACGTCCGTATGTTTCATCGCGTTGAACACCGAGCAATGACGTTCCTGGCTGGCCGCGAGCAATCGCTCCATCGTGACATCGCTCAACCCACGCGCGGGGACATTCGCGATGCGCAGGAGACTGATGTCGTCGTTCGGATTTACGAACATTTTTAAATACGCGAGGAAGTCGCGTATTTCGCGGCGATCGAAAAAGCTTTGTCCGCCAATTAAATGATAACGGACACTCGCCTTGCGCAGGGCAGTCTCGAGCGCGCGCGATTGTAAATTTGTGCGGAAGAGAATCGCATGGTCCATCCACGGAATCCGATTCGCCATCCGGTTGTATTCGATCTGCTCAACAACGGTGCGCGCTTCTTCCTCGTCGTCGCTAAATGTGTGCAGTTGAATCTTTTTCCCGTCCCCTTTTTGCGACCACAATTGTTTCGGGCGGCGGCGCGCGTTGTTTTTGATCACCGCGTTGGCGGCATTCAGAATGGTATTCGTCGAACGGTAGTTCTGCTCCAGCTTGACGACGCGAACTTCGGGAAAATATTTCTCCAAATCGAGCAGGTTGGCGATTTCGGCCCCGCGCCAGCCGTAAATGCTTTGATCATCATCACCAACCACGCAAAGGTTGCGATGTTGCTCTGCGAGCATATGCACGAGACGGAATTGCGAAGCGTTAGTGTCCTGATACTCGTCCACCATGATGAAACGATATTTTTCGCGGCACGCTTCCAGTGCATCGGGATGCTCATCAAACAACCGGAGGGTGAGCAAAATTAGATCATCAAAATCAACGGCGTTGCAGGCGTGCAAGGCGGATTCGTAGCGTTTGCGCACGTGTTCGGCCAGAGCAGCCACGGCCGGCTCGGAAAAAGCCTTCGCCTTTTCACCGCCGTTCTTGAATTTGCTCAACATGGCGAGCACGGCATGCGGATCAACCTTGTCGCCTTTACTATTGAAGTGGCTGAGAATTTTCTTAATCGCAGCGATCTGCTCCGCCTCGTCATAGATGACGAAGTTCTTCTTATAGCCGAGTTTCTCGATGTGTTGGCGAAGAATGCGAACGCAGAGTGAATGGAAGGTGCAGATGGTCGGACGTTCCGGTTTTTCTCCGTCTTCTTTCTTCTGTCGCGGAATCAGTTTCGTGACACGCTCCTGCATTTCGCGAGCGGCTTTATTGGTGAACGTTACGCCAAGGATTTTTCCGGGAGCGATGCCGCGTTCAACCATGTGCGCGATGCGAAAAGTAATGACGCGCGTCTTCCCTGTCCCTGCCCCGGCAAGAATCAACACTGGACCTTTGATGGTCTCGACGGCTTGTCGCTGCTGCGGGTTAAGGGAATGGAGATTCAACATCGGCGCGTGAGTTTATCGCGCCGCAAAATTCAAAAACAAGAGGAACAAAAAAAAGTTATTCCAAACCAATTTTGGATTGCATTTCAGTGCGAGAATGCAGTTTTCGGAACGATGTCTTTGGCAAGCTCAGGACCAGCCCACCATAACGCGCAACCCGCGTATCCTTCGTTCTGGAAATATTCCAGCTTGAAGTCGTGTGAACCCTCGGCCAGATCGATCGTCCCCGATTTTTCACCGGTCATGGTGTGGCGACTGGTGTGATCGACAATTCGCTTCCCGTCGATCAGCAATTGAGATCCATCGTCAGACGACAGCGAAAACGTATACGTGCCAGTTTTGGGCACGGCGAGTTTACCGGTCCAACGTCCATAAAAATGGTTGGTGAAACCAGGCAGGGAAAAACTTTCAATGTCCGGGAAAGCGACGACAGCATCGATGCGGCTGACCGTGGGCGTTTCATACACTTCGAGCTTCGGCATGTGCCAGAGCGTCCAGCGCATGTCGAAGAATTCTGCTATCAACCCCGGTCCGGCGGCCGGCGGAGCCGGTGTTTTCAACGGCTCGTGAAATAACACGGTCGCTGGAACAATTTGTTTTTCGATTTTGTCCGAGGACCAGGACAGTTTGCACCCCAAGGTCCGACTGCCCTGGAAATAATTCAGATGAACCGTGTGATCTCCCGGCGGAAGTTCCACCTGCCCGCTGGTTTCTTTCATTCCGTGCACGTCCCCGTTTTCAACCACTTTACGGTCATAAATATAAAACTCGGAGCCATCATCTGACTCCAGGAAGAACTTATATATGCCGGCCGTATCGATATGAATCTTCCCCGTCCATCGGACAAAAAAGTCATTGGTGAAACTGACATCGGCGAATGCGTGGCCGGCGGGGAAATCGATTTTTGCATCGATTCGCTTGATGGTGGGCTTTTGTCCAACCTCAAGTTCAGGAAATTCCCGAACCGAGCCGCCAATGTGAAAATACTCTCCAATCAAGCCGGGCTGCAGGTTTTGCCCGAAACAGGCGAAAGAAAGGAGAACCAGGGTTGTTGTGTGTAAGACCTTTTTCATGGGAGCCAACACACGGCACTATAGCAAGCCTTGTGGCGGCTCCAAGCTTTTTAATGGAATCCCCTAGACGCCCTTAACCACCCATTTTTTTGAGGTCTTCAGCCAGAAATTGCGTGACATCCTTGAATTTTCGGACGTTTTCAGGATTCAAGGCCATTAGCGTTTGATGGGCTTCGAGACAGGTGCGGGTGACTTCCACGCGGGAGGCGTGTTCTTCGGTCACAGGCTGAAACGATTCTTTTTTTGGCTCTTCGCTGCGGACGACTTTGAACAGATGTGCTACGCCGAGGTTTTCGAGAAGATCAGCAACCCGGTCGCTTGGATTCAGGATACTGACAGGCGCATCATCGCCCGTCGCGCCATTCGGCGAGAACTTCAGACCGATTCCCGCGAGCACCCCTAGAAAAGTGCTGTCCATCATCTGGCATTCCGAGAGATCGATGCTGAAGCGTTTGAAACCCCGTTGCGACAGTTCGTTAACGACCTTTTTGAAATCCACGCTGCTGGTGAAATTGGCCCGGCCGCAGACTTTGACACAAACGAGTGAGTCAAAAACGGCGACCATTAAATTGGCGGAGGAACCGTTCATTGCTAAAGCTGTTGCACTATCGAGTCCGTG
>CBHWET010000280.1:0-6889 GCA_966112985.1 uncultured bacterium
TCGTTGTGAAGATGTGCCGGACGGGTGACGAGCTTGCAGTGCGAGAATGGAATGATACCTTCCGTCGGCTGCAAATGTTTCTTTTGAGCATTCTCCTGCACCTGCGCAGCAACGGATGCAATCAACCTGGTCGACTGCTCGACGAGAGCCGCCTGCGCGACCGCATTGGTTGCAGCTGCCTTTTCCTGGCGTTGCGCCCCCGATTCCATCAAGAGAAGATCATGTGTGATGTATGGTTGATAGTGTCCGAGCGCCGTGACATTCGCCCGCTGCTGTTCTGAGTTACGATATGTGTCGACTTCGCCAAACATGTTCAAACCTCGCCCAAGCGGAAACGCGATTTTCGTCGCAATGTCATTGGCCGATGTAAATACCGCGAGGGTACAATTTGTGATGTTTTGGAAATCTTTGTCTTCCGATAGCCGATGAATCGTCTGAAACCTTGCCGCTTCGAAGGCAGGGTTGACTAAAACCACAAGATCGCCGCAACTTTTTGGTTTTTGTACGTTTCCGTCCGCGTCGGTGTCCTGAACCAATCGTTGAATCAAAATAGGCGCCGCCGCGGAATAAAGAACATCCGCACCGAAGCTGTGACCAGCCGTTACCATCTTTGTCGTCGCGCGCGTACCGGCTTTAATCTGTGCCGCATATTGTCGGTTCGCGGTGTCACGAAGTTTTTCCAATTCGGCGAGCAGTTCAATTACCGCGCCATGGCCCACCACTTCCGCCGCGCTCTTTCGTCCCCAAAAGGTCATTTCTTTCAGAGGTTCAATGGTGTGAGTTAACCCGCGCCATCCCACATACACGCCCAAAACCTGCCGCTGTGGTTTTCCGGTTTTCTTCGCCAGCACCTTTTCCATTGTCGCAAGCTGGCGTAAAACTTTGTGGAACATTTTGACGTTCTCATCCCCGTCACTCGCGTTGTGTTTCCATCCATGAATAAACGTCAAAAGCACTGCCCCCTCGCCCTTCAATTTTTCAGAGAAGGTATTTGTGATTGTGCTGACCTGGTCGTGGTTCCAAAACCATCCCTGTTCGTCGAGTTCGACATATCCCAGCGTGTAATCCTCGCCCTGCTCCATCATACAAGTCGGACAATCCGACCGTTCTTCATTATAATGTCCAACTTCTTTGTTCACGCGATACTGCGTGTTCGACATACAGCCGGAGACGAAAAGCAGAAGAACTATAGCCGAAAGAGATAAATAAACTTTTTTCATTTCAGATCCGTTATTCCGTAATCATAACCACCAAGGAGTTTCCCGGTCGGCCCGCCTTAACGCAGCGAAGCGTTGAACGGGTGCGGCGTGTTTAAGATGTCCACAGGAAAGCGTCAACAAATTATTGACGCCCTCTTTACGCTGGCTTGTCTCCTCGCGGGGGCCCGCTAATCTAAAGTTGTGACGCGCCGACGCAGCATCTTCCTCACTGTCATTGCAGCTGCTCTCGTCGTGTCGATCGTTGTCTCGCTGTTGAATAGTGAAAAAACACCTTGTTTCACGACGGCCTACAATCCACCGCCTGCAAACCGCGACACAATCGTCTCGTATTTCTTTTGGATGAACAATCCCTTCGCAAACGGAAAGATGTGGGTTTACGTCGGCGCCCCCGATGAGTCGCATTGTTACCTGCTGGATTTACCCACTCGCAAACCAATTGGAGAACTGTTGCACGCATTCCCTGTCGCGATGAACACTGACGGCTCAAAGGTTTTCTGTTCGTGGCGTCCCGACCGGCGGGAGAGTTTGCTCCAAAAAAAACTATCACACGCGATTAGCGTTATAACGGATGGAGCTTTAAGCCCGAAATCGCGTGAGCCCCTAACAGACCAGGAAACATATTGGGTTGTCGACTTGAAGAGCAATTTGGTTAAAAAAGTCGGGGCGTTATTGCAACGCGACGGCGCAGCAAGTCCGCCCAATGTCTCGCCGGACTTTCGTCATGCTTTCAGCAAACCCACCGCAGGCTATGAACCGGACGAAGTCGCCTTGTTTGACCTCGAACTTGGTATCATCAGTCGACAACGGATTGACGGTTCGCCCGCTGGTTGGTGGGACAACACGCACATCGTCATCAGAACGCCCCAGGCCGAACTCAACCTCTATGATGTCACGACGCATTCCAACACAGTCCTTATCTCTTATTCGCAGATCGCGGAATTATTTGATGATGTTCAACTCACCAATTCGCCGACACTTATCCAGCCGTTTGTGCAGTGGAACGGACGTGAAAATATTTTCTATTTAACCGAATCAGCGACTGCGTATACGGGTGGCAGCTCTTATCTCATTCGCGTTGATCGCCCGGATCCTAATCTCACGCTGCTCTCGAAAACTTTCGAATTTAAACTCCTTGGCCGGTTGAATGAAACGCGCACCAAATACCTGTACGGCGGTGGCGATGTTGGTATAAAAGGCGATGGAGTGTATGTGCGCGATCTTACAACGGGCGACACCAATACCGTCGCGCCTTTCACCGGTGAAGATCACTTCAGTTATCCTCATTTTTATAACGACACCATCGTTTACACCCGGAGTAATGCCATTTGGCAAACGAGCCTCAGCACGTCAAACACTGTCCGCCTTTTTCCAACGCAGTAGCGGGTCAACTTACGCCCCGCGAAAGCTTTCACCACGTTTATCTTGAAAACTGCCGGCGGCTGCCTATGATCGTCGCAACTCCCACCTCCCTTAGATCCCATCCAGGATTCGTGTCGTTGCGTGAAGAAGAAACCAAAAGTTAATTCTTCCACGTTGATGGGCCGCACTCGTGTCATCGACTGGAAACCGTTTGCCAAAGCGTTGCTGATCTTCGTCCTGGCTTTTGCCGCGTACTGGCCGGCGGTCACTAACGGCTTCATCTGGGATGATGATGTCATGCTCACGGACAACGCGGCGATGAAAGATGCCGACGGCCTTTACCGGATCTGGTTTACCACGGAACTGTCCGATTATTTTCCGCTGACTTCCACAATGTTCTGGATCGAGTGGCGGCTCTGGGGAACGAATCCAATTGGCTACAACGTCATGAACATCGTACTGCACGCGTTGAGTGCCGTCGTGTTATGGCGTGTGTTGTTGCGACTGAGAATACCTGGAGCATGGCTCGCTGCTGCCCTCTTTGTCGTGCATCCCGTTTGCGTTGCGTCGGTTGATTGGATCGCTGAACGCAAAAATGTCCTTTCCTTGTTTTTCTATGTAATTGCTCTGCTTCTCTATCTACGCTTTGAGGTTGAACAACGAAAGTGTCTCTATTGGTTCTCTCTCGGCAGCTTTTTGCTCGCACTCCTCAGCAAAACTTCTGTCGTTGTTCTTCCTGTCGTCATATTGCTGTCAGTCTGGTGGTTGCGAGGCACAATCAATTGGCGTGATGTGCGCAAAACAATTCCTTTCTTTGCCCTTGCCTGTGTATTGGGTCTGGTGACCGTCTGGTTTCAGTTGCATGAAGTCCTTCTCGGAGAAGCGCAGGAGACGGACACGCTGCTCACCCGTGTCCTCGGCGGCAGTTGGGCCATTTGGTTCTATCTTGGGAAGATTGTTTGGCCCCTAAACCTCAGCATGATTTATCCGCAATGGGAGATTAATCCAAAGAGTTGGATTTCGTATTTGCCCGCAACGATGTGGCTGATCTTCCTTACAATGTTCTGGTGTTATCGACGCACGTGGGGACGAGGCTTATTCTTTGGCTTCGCATATTTCACAGTCGCGTTGCTGCCGGTGCTTGGATTTTTCGACATGAATTTCCTTTTGTTCTCCCAGGCTGCCGACCATCTGCAATACATAGCGATTCCAGGGATCACCGCGCTTGTGATTGGCTTGATTGCTGAAGGTTACTGCCGCATATCCGCACTGTTCGCCGCAGCACCGCGAATCAACGATCTAAAACGCCGCGCATCCGGCCTGGAGCACAGCCACCCACCGAAATCTTCCGCGATCCAGGCTCGTATGCGTTTGTTTCTGCGCATCACCGGGATCACGGCGATCATCACCCTTACGATCCTTACCTCCCGTCAATCGTTCCTCTATCAGGATGAGGAAATTTTGTGGCGCGACACGATCCAGAAAAATCCAACCGCGTGGGTTGCTTACAACAATCTTGCGGACCGGCTGGCCGAACTTCATCGCTTTGAAGAAGCCGCACACTACTACCAGGAAGCGTTACGCCTGAAACCCGACCATGCCAAGGCTCACAATAACCTCGGCAGCACGCTCCACATTCTCGGCCGCTTTGACGAAGCGATCGATGAATTCCTCGACGCGATCCAAAACAAACCCGAGTTGGCTGAAGCGCATCAGAATCTCGGACTCACCTATTATCAACAAAAGGAATACGCCAAGGCTCTCGACTGTTACAAAGAAGCCATTCGATTGAAACCCACTTACGGTCCAGCCCATTTCAACGCGGGCAATTGTCAACTGCAGTTAGGCAACCTCGACGCGGCCCTGAACTATTACTTCGCTGCCGAACGCTACGTACCGACCGACCCCGACATTCCATATAATATTGGCATCATCCTGAGCGTCCGCGGCGAGACCAACAACGCCGTTCGTTTTTTACAAACCGCACTTCACCTGAACCCTCGCCACAAAAACGCCGAGAAAGAATTGCAACTCCTTCTCGCCAATACAGACGAACATTGAATCAGCTCGAAAGGTCGGTAAATCGATCAGCATCGGGATTTTCCACCGTTCCTCTGCCTTAGACGCCATTTTCCCGACGGTTGACCTTTTAGGGGTGAAAAAGACAGTTTTTTTCGGGAAGACGAAAACGCTGCGCCTTTGAAACTGTTGAAAAATCGACGACCTAGTAACCGGACGAGCGACCTGACATGAGGATTCTGGTCCCACGCACCTTGCTTGGCAAAAGAACCGACCAAAACTGGAGCATAAAAGGGCGATTTTTCGTAAACCGTTGATTTTCAACTTCTAAAAAGGCATGTCCGCTGCGGTACACGTCGATTTCCAAGGCTTGGAAAACGGCATGTACGCGTAGACAGGCCAGTTCCGAAGGCTTGGAAAGTGCCATGTACTCGTGGACATGACACTTTCGAAGCGTTGGAAGGTGCCATGTCTATGTGGACATGCGACTTTTAAGCGTTGGAAAGTGGCATGTACGCCTGAACATGCCACCTCGGATGCCTTGGAAATCGTCTGTACCGGTGGACATGCCACCTCGGATGCCTTGGAAATCGTCTGTACCGGTGGACATGCCACTTCTGAAGCCTTGGAAACCGCCTGTACCGGTGGACATGCCACTTTCGAAGCCTCGGAAACCGCCTGTACCGGTAGACATGCCACTTTCGAAGCGTTAGAAAACGTCTATACCGGCGGACATGCCAGTTCCTAAGGCTTGGAAAATGGTCTGTACCGGGGTACGCCGTCTTTCAAACCCTTGGTTTTCATCCGTCCGGGCGGGCATCCGGCATCATTTGAAAATCGCTCTATTCCTCCGCGCCGCCTTTGAATTTGGGCGGCACCGCCTGATTCGCCAGAGTATCATAACGGGCCTGCAATTCTTTGACCTTCGCCGGGTTTCTTTCCGCGAGATTTTTTGATTCGGAGAGATCGTCGGCGAGATTGAATAATTCGATGTTCAATTCCCCCATACCATCAAGCTTCGCCCTTTTCCCCTTAGCCTGTTTTGCAGTTCCGCTGTCATGCATAACCAATTTCCAGTCACCGACGCGAATCGCGCCCTGGCCCGGACTTGCGTTGAGGAGAATTTCTTCGTGCGGGGAAGGAGCGCCGTCCGTCAAGCACGCGAGGATGTCTTTGCCATCCACCGGCAGCGTTTGTTTCAACGATGCGCCGGTCAGTTTCAGCAAAGTCGGATACCAATCGACGACGTGAGCCACTGCATTAACACCACTCCCCGGCTTGATGTGATTCTGCCACGTCACAAAAGCACACGTTTGCACACCGCCTTCGTAAACGGATCCTTTTCCACCGCGCAGAGGGCCATTGCTCGTGACGGTCCCGGGTTTGTAACCGCCATTGTCACTCGAGAAAATAATAAGAGTGTTTTTACGTCTGCCTGTTTCATCAATCGCCGCCACGATTTTTCCGATCGCTTCGTCCATCGCGGCAGTCATTCCGGCATAAGTGCGACGAGGTTCTTTTAAATCCCCATAGGGTGCTTTGTATTTCTCCGGGACCTGAAATGGATAGTGAACAGCGTTGAACGGAACGTATAGAAAGAGCGGTTTATCCTTTGGCTGTTGGCGAATCACATTCACCGCTTCCCGACCGATCAACTCAGTCGTGTATCCCTGGTCTTTATTCGGCTCACCGTTGCGCCACCAATCCAGCTTCCCTTCGCGCGTATGCTCAAAGTAATCCGTCATCCCAAAAAGAAAGCCGTACCAGTGATCAAAGCCGCGATGATCAGGCCAATAATTTTTATCGAGACTCCCCAAATGCCATTTCCCACAGATCGCGGTGGTATATCCGACTTCATGCAAGGCCTGAGGCAACAACCGCTCTTCGAGAGCCAAGCCGTAGTCGGCGTGCGGCGAAATAATTCCTACCTGTAAACCGTATCGCATCGGATAACGGCCGGTCATCAACGCAGCACGTGTCGGAGAGCAAAGAGGCTGTACGTAAAAATTAAGAAGGCGCGTGCCCGACTTCGCGAGCTTATCGAGGTTCGGTGTCCGAATTTCGCTTCCACGCCAGCCGACGTCATACGAACCTTGATCATCCGAAAGAATAAAAACGATGTCCGGCCGTTCCACGGCGCCAGCGAAGTCGCATGAGAGAACGACGAGCAGCAAAGAGAACAGGAAGCGCATTGAAAGCGAGTTTGATGTTTCTGGTTTGAAGATTGAAGTTTTAAAAGGCGCAGTCAGGACATCGGTAACAGTCGTGGTTCAAGACATAGGTAACACTTT
>CBHWET010000281.1:0-6880 GCA_966112985.1 uncultured bacterium
ACGACGCAGACATCAAACGCGAACAGTTCAAGCAGGACGCCGCACAGCTCGATGCTGCCGATTACGAACGGACTGTCCGCGACGAAATCTTTCATCTCACAATCGAAATCGATTCAGCGCGGCGCGAGGCCCTGTTGTATCGAGACGAAATTATCCCCCGCAGCGAAGCCGCCCTCGAGAGTGCACGCGTTGCATGGGAGGCGAATCGTGGAACGTTTCGCGATCTTCTCGATGCACGACGCATGTTGCTGGATGGCCAGTTGATGTATGCACGCGCCGTCGCTGAACAATACTCCATGATGGCAGACCTCGTCCTCTGCTGCGGACTCGGCGATCTCGAAGCATTGCAAATGATCGGAGCCGGCCCCGAAGAACAACCTCAGAAATAATTTGTATGAAAATCAAACTTTCCCACTTATGGGCGCTCCTCCTGGCGGCGGTCTTTGCTATCGCGCTCGTTGGGTGCAACGGCTCCGACTCGCATGCGCAACACGCCGCGAAAGGCGCAGCGAAGTATTTCTGCCCCATGCATCCTACATACACGAGCGATCGGCCGGGCGACTGCCCGATCTGCAGCATGAAACTCGTGCCTATCAAGTCGAGCGCCGCAATGGCAGAGCACGGCTCAGACACCAACGCACACGCCCCAATGGTCCCCGGAAGAGTTGCGGTGACCGTCGACGGAGAAAAACAACAAACCATTGGCGTTCGCAGTTCGCCTGTCGAACGCCGTGATTTATCAAAATCGGTTCGGACAACAGCCATCGTTCAACACGACGAAACGCGGCTGATTAAGATCGCACCGCGGTTCGGCGGGTTTGTGCGCAAGTTATTCGTCAATTACACGGGGCAGGACGTTAAAAAAGGCGATCCGTTGTTCTCAGTGTATAGTCCTGAGTTGTTCGCGACCGAACGCGAGTATCTTCTCGCCCGCGATCAGGCCAACAAATCCAAAACCGGTTCCCCCGATTTGCAAAAGACTGCGGAACGATTGCTCGAAGGAGCAAAAAAGCGCCTCGCCCTTTGGCAAATCAGTGACGAAGAAATTCAACAGCTCGAAAAACGCGGCCAACCCAATGATGAACTCGTGTTTCGTTCACCGGCCACCGGCCATGTCGTGTCGAAGACCGCCGTTGAAGGCAAATCTTTCATGGCCGGCGAATCACTTTATGAAATTGCCGACCTTTCACATCTCTGGCTCCGCGCCTTCGTTTATGAATACGAATTGCCTCTGATCAAGGTTGGACAAAAAGCACACGTCACATTCTCCAGTGCTCCTGGTGAAGTCTTCGAAAGCAGCATCACTTTTATCTATCCGCACATCGACCCGCAAACGCGCCGCGCAGAATTGCGTTTGGAATTGGAAAATCGCAATCACCAGATCAAACCCGACATGTGGGCTGATGTTGAAATTGAGGTCTCACTCGGCAATACGCTCGTCATCCCGGACAGCGCAGTGATCGACACAGGAACGCGATTCGTCGCGTTCGTCGACAAAGGCGAAGGACGCTTCGAACCACGCGAGGTGAAGGTGGGCGGTAAGACGGATGAATTCTACCAGGTACTCGAAGGTTTACAGGAAGGCGAGAAAGTCGTCACGCGGGCATTATTTCTGATCGATTCCGAAAGCCAACTGAAAGCCGCCGTCGCTGGAATGGGTGCGGCCGGAGAGCACAAACACTAAGAATATGGCAACGACAACACCCGCCACGCCGCGCAAAGAATCGTTGATCGAGCGAATCATCGGTTGGAGCGCACATAATAAATTCATGGTCTTCATGGCCGTGGGCGCGCTGCTCATGGGTGGCATCTATTGCATGCGCAATACGCCGCTCGACGCGATTCCAGATCTTTCGGATGTGCAGGTCATTGTCTTCACACAGTGGGAAGGTCGCAGCCCGAACCTCGTCGAAGATCAAATCACTTATCCCATTGTCACGAAACTCGTCAGTGCACCAAAGGTCCGCGTTGTCCGCGGCTACTCGTTTTTTGGATATTCTTTTGTCTACGCCGTGTTTGAAGACGGCACAGACATCTATTGGGCACGCTCGCGGGTGCTCGAATATATGCAAGGCCTCGGCAGCAGCTTGCCGCAAGGCGTGACTCCGACGCTCGGCCCAGATGCGACGGGCGTCGGTTGGGGATTTCAATACGCGCTGGTCGACAAATCCGGCAAAAACGATCTCGCCCAACTGCGTTCGTTCCAGGATTGGCACCTTCGTTATTGGCTGCAAAGCATCGAAGGCGTCGCCGAAGTCGCAACATACGGCGGCTTCGAAAAACAGTACCAGGTCGAAATAGATCCGAACAAGCTCGTCGCTTACAACCTCCCGCTCAGCCGCGTTGTTTCTTCGATCCGCAGTGCGAACAATGACGTGGGCGGTCGTGAAATGGAACGTTACGGCACTACTTATCTCGTGCGTGGCAAAGGATACATTCAATCACTCGACGATCTTCGCCTTGTGGTTGTTGGCGCCGACGCCCGCGGGACGCCGATTCTTCTCAAGGATGTTGCGCGCAATGTGACCGTTGGCCCTGAGATGCGGCGCGGCGCGGGCGACTTGAACGGCGAAGGTGAAACCGTCGGTGGGATTGTAATCGTTCGTTACGGTCAGAATGTTTTGCAAGTCATCGACCGCATCAAAGAGAAGCTCGCTGAAATCAAGCCGTCACTTCCCGAAGGCGTCGAGATAGTTACGACCTATGACCGTTCGGGACTCATTCGCGATTCTATTCATACGCTGACACGAACGATCATTGAGGAATCGATCATCGTCTCAATCATCGTCATTATATTCCTCCTCGATTTTGGTGGCGCCGCGCGTGCAATCGTCACGTTGCCCATCGCTGTCGCCTTGGCGTTCATCCCGATGTACTTCATGGGACTCACGGCGAATATCATGTCGCTCGCCGGCATCGCCATTTCGATTGGTGTCCTCACAGACGAAGCGGTCGTCATGGTGGAGAACGTGCATAAACGATTGGAGCACGCACCCTCCGGGCTGAGTCGAAGACAACGTCAGGAAATTATTATCTCTGCGTGTAAACAACTCGGCAAACCGCTGTTCTTCGCACTGCTCGTGATTACGGTAAGCTTCCTGCCGGTGTTTACTCTCGAAGCGCAAGAAGGCCGTCTCTTCAAACCGCTTGCATTCACAAAAACATTTACGATGGCGTGGGCTGCGTTCCTTTCCATCACCGTAGGCCCCGCGCTCATCGTGTTGATGACTGGTGCCAAGGTCATTCCCGAACACAAACATCCTGTCAGCCGTTTACTGCATCGTCTCTATTATCCGTGGGTCAGTGCGTTGATGCGTCGCCGCATCCTGTCGATTCTTATCGCGTTAATCGCTGTCGCGTCGGCAATTCCCGCTTATCTCAAACTCGGTTCCGAATTCATGCCGCCATTGAACGAAGGCACAATGCTTTATATGCCAACGTCGCTGCCAACCATGTCGATCACCGAAGCGACGCGGCTGATGCAGATCCAGGACAAGATTCTTAAGCAGTTTCCCGAAGTCCTCACGGTTCACGGAAAGGCTGGGCGCTCCGAAACGGCCACCGACCCTGCCCCGATGGAAATGTTCGAGACGGTTGTCCAGCTGAAGCCGGAAAAAGATTGGCGCCATGTGCCAAACCCTCGTTGGTATTCGTCGTGGGCTCCGGAGTTTCTGCAACGCGGATTCCGCAAACTGTGGCCGGACATGCGGCCAATCACCTGGGACGAACTCACGAACGAAATGGATGAAGCACTCACTCTCCCTGGCCAGGTAAACGCGTGGACGATGCCGATTAAAACGCGCATCGACATGCTTTCTACCGGTATCCGCACACCGGTTGGAATCAAGATCTTCGGCACCGACCTTTCCGAAATCGCAAAACTGGGTGAACACCTTGAAGCCGTCTTGCGCAACGTTCATGGAACGCGAAGCGTTTATTCTGAGCGCACAACCGGCGGTTTGTACCTCGACATTATTCCACGCCGCACCGAAATCGCGCGCTACGGTCTCAATGTTGAAGATGTCTTGATGATGGTTGAAACTGCAATCGGCGGCATGTCGATTGATCGAACAATCGAAGGCCGGGAACGTTACAGCATCAACGTGCGCTATGGACGTGAACTGCGTGATGACTTCGAAAAGCTGAAACGCGTGCTCGTTCCCGTCAATCAATCCGGAATGGCAGAAGACTCGAACGCCGCGGGTGAAGCTATGGCTGCATCGATCTCCAGCCCTCGGCCCTCAAAAGTGCTCCAAATTCCTCTTGGCCAACTCGTCGACATCCACACTACGACTGGCCCTCCAATGATCAAAAACGAAGATGGCTCGTTAACGGGTTGGGTTTACGTCGATGTAGCGGACCGCGATGTCGGTAGCTACGTCAAAGATGCGAAGAAAGTCGTTGCGGAAAAAATTGAGGGCTCCGGCCTGCTTCCCGCCGGTTATCGTTTAGAGTGGACCGGCCAATACGAATACATGCTGCGCGTTCGCGATCGGTTGAAGGTCGTTGTTCCGCTCACACTCGGTCTTATCTTTGTCCTGCTGTTCCTCAATTTCAAAAGCGTCCCCGAAACGCTGATCATCCTGCTCTCGATTCCATTCGCGATGACCGGGAGCGTCTGGATTCTTTATCTCTTCGACTACAATCTCAGTATCGCCGTTTGGGTCGGCATTATCGCGCTCGCCGGTCTCGCTGCTCAGACGGGCACGGTCATGATCATCTATCTGGACGAAGCTTTTCATGCCTATCAGGCCGCGGGCCGAATGAAAACACAGCACGATTTGTTCGAAGCGATTACCTACGGTGCCGTGCAACGTGTTCGTCCGAAATTAATGACCGTCAGCATGATTACGCTTGGGCTTGTTCCCGCCCTTTGGGCTCACGGTGCAGGCGCTGAAGCGATTCAGCGTATCGCTGCGCCGATGGTTGGCGGCTTGATCACATCGACGATCCTCACCCTCGAAATTGTGCCAGCCATCTACTCAATCTGGCGCGGACGCCACGTGGAATGGGTGAAAGGCCCCCGCCGACGCAAGAGCTGGGGAGAGTTGAGCGAAGAATTCGTCACGATTGAACGAGAACTCCACGGCGGTTTGCTGCCCGAAGAAGAAGTCGCTAAAGAAACCGGGGCCGATAATGCGCGCGAGGGCCACTCGCGCTGGCGCACTATCGTGATCAGCGTTGGGATTCTTGTTGTTGCTGCTGGCGCTTTCTTTGCATGGAAAAAGTTTGCGTCCCACACTGCAACACCGTCAGCACCCACAACGCAACGATCGGTTAAACAAACGAATGCACCTGCGATCAAAGTTGATCTGAACGAATTGCAACAGAAAGCCGTTCACGAATTCCTCACCGTGGCTGATGCTCTCGGCACAACGCTCGCAGCTGACAATCTCGAAAGCTTCAATGCCACACTTCCGAAAATGGAACCAGCTATAGCTGCTTTAGAAAAAGCATTCCCGTCAGATCACGCGTGGTCGTCGCAAATTCATAACATCCATCAGGTCCGCTTCACGCGTGCCGGCGACCTCGCTGAAGCCCGCGCTGAATTTCTCACGTTCAGCAAAGCGGCGTCCGATTTCGCACGCATCGCGCGCCAACAAAGCGACCATTTCTCGAAGTTAAAGATCTATCGTTGTCCAATGGCGGCGAAGCCGGGGCTGTGGATCCAGATGCAAGGACCACTGCGCAATCCGTACTTCGGCGAGGAAATGATCGATTGCGGTAATGAGGTCGAGCAATAACCCCCGACGTCACTTCATGCGGTTCAACACCGCTTGAAGTGAGTTTTTAGAAGCGACGACCGCAGCGTCGTCACTTTTCTGCAGATCGTTTTTCTCAAACGGATCTTTCGCAATGTCGTAGATCCGCCCGTCGCTATGCAGCATAAATCGCGAATCGCGCACGAGCTGGTTGTGACCAAGCTGCGTGAAAATCCATTCGCGGTGTTTTCCTTTTTCACCACGCAATTGTGCTGCGAAGCTCTTGCCGTCGATCGTGACACCCGCGGGCAATTTCGCGCCGCCAATCTCTGCGACAGTCGGAAGGACATCACTGAAATCCAGTAAATCATCCTTCACCTGCCCTGCTTTGATCGTCCCCGGCCAACTCGCGATGAACGGCACATGCGTTCCAAATTCCGTCATCGAGCCTTTGCCTCCCTGGATCGTCATGCCACCGAGTTTCGAATAAATACGATGATCCGTTCCGTTGTCTCCGGTAAAGATCACCAGCGTGTTTTCACGCAAATGCAGTTTGTCGAGCGTCGCGACGAGGCTGCCAACCTTTTTATCCATGTATGCCACCATATCCGGGAATAGCGCTTCGCCCTGCTCGCTTTTGTCTTTCCTATCCTTCTTTTCCTTTCCCTTCTTCCCGTTCTTTTTCGAATCCTTTGCCGACGCACTGTCTGGCGTGGGCGTGAAAGGCGCGTGAACCAGGACCATCGGATAATAAACAAAGAAAGGTTGATCTTTGTGGCGACCCACAAATTCCGTCAGGAAACTGGAGAACATGTCCTCACCATATTTTCCTGCGGTATCGTCGCGCAGCTTCCCGTTCTGCCAAACGCCCGGATCCCAATATCGCGACGTCTGCTTTCCGTTCAAGGACCATGCCCAGCAGCAATATTCATCGAAACCACATTCCTTCACGTGGTGCGGGTGATCGGGAAAATTCGCGAGCTGCCATTTGCCGGCCAACGCCGTGACGTATCCGGCTGATTTCAAAACATTGCCGAATGTTTTCTCCTTCGTTGGATCAAAGTAGTCGTTCGCCTCTTCGCCTCCGCGTCCGATGAGATTCACCCAACTGGTTCGAAAACCATAACGCCCTGTCATCAATTCAACCCGTGACGGCGAACAAAGCGGCGTCGCATACG
>CBHWET010000282.1:0-6854 GCA_966112985.1 uncultured bacterium
GCTCGACCGCTGATCTGGTGAAAATCGCGCGCGCTCAAAATCGTCGTCTTCTGTCCGTCAAATTTACAAAGCCGCGTAAACAACACGGTGCGAATCGGCACATTGATGCCCACGCCGAGCGTGTCGGTGCCGCAAATCACCTTGAGCAAACCTTTTTGCGCGAGTTGCTCCACCAACACGCGATACTTCGGCAGCAACCCCGCATGATGAACGCCAATGCCATGCCGCAGCCACTTCTTGATGTCGGGCCCGTATGGACTGGAAAATTTAAAACCCTCCAGCGCCTGGGCAATCGCCGCCTTCTCCTCCTTTGTGCAAACGTTGATGCTCGTGAAATCCTGCGCGCTCTGCGACGCCTCAAGTTGCGTGAAGTGCACGACGTAAACCGGGCTTTTCCCTTCGCTGACCAATGTCTCGAGCGTTTGCGCCAGCGGCAAATCCGAGTAACGAAATTCGAGCGGCACCGGCCGATCCGTCGATGACACGGTCACCGATGGCCTTTTGTTCAGCTTCGTCAGTTCCTCCTCGAAGAACGCTGTCTCCCCGAGCGTCGCCGACATCAACAGGAACCGTGTCTTTGATAACGAGAGCAGGGGAACCTGCCAGGCCACGCCGCGTTCGCGATCGGAGTAATAATGAAATTCGTCCATCACGACGTCCTGCACGTTCGCATCCGCCCCATCGCGCAGGGCTATGTTCGCGAGAATCTCCGCCGTGCAGCAAAGGATCGGCGCATCCAGGTTGACTGACGCATCACCGGTGCTCAGCCCGATGTTGTCCGGACCGAACTCGCGGCAGAGCGCGATGAACTTTTCATTCACGAGCGCTTTGATCGGGCAGGTGTAGATGGATCGTTTTCCCTGCGCCAAAGATTTGAAGTGCAACGCAGCGGCGACGAGGGATTTGCCTGAACCGGTCGGCGTATTGAGGATGACATTCTTCTCCTCGTACAATTCCAGGATCGCTGCTTCCTGTGCCGGGTAGAGTTGAAGCCGTTTGTGCGTGACGTAATCCAGGAAGCGGTCGAGCAACAAAGCATTTGTCGGCGGCGCATCCTTCGGAATCAGGTCATACAACGTGGTCATCGAGTCGCCGCAGGTTAATGACGCCGTGAACACTCCGCGAGAAGGAATTTCAATTGGGGTACTTCAATGACGTGCAATGCGAAAACAAAAAGGCCGCCCCGGTTTCCCGAGGCGGCTTGGTAGGGACACGTCGCCGACGTGTCCCATTATTTCTCCGTGCAGGTGAGCATCTCGTCGACGTGTAACCATCCTCCGCCAAAAAGAACGCTCGTCCGCCTCTCGTTCAGTCACGGCAAAGCGGCAGCTTTGCCCTACCCATTTTTATCGGTAGGGGGGCGTTGCGCGCCGCCCATTAATCCGATGTCCGTTCGCTGTCGCTGCCTCCTACGATCCCAAACACGCCGAAGCATGGACTCCAACGCTCGCGGACTTTGAACCTTGAACTACTTGAACTTTGAACTCCTTTACGCGTGCGTAACCACCGTCACACTCGCGGTGCGTTGCGATTCGCCGCCATCGTTCACCGCGGAGATTTGAATCTCAACGGTGGCATTCATCGGCAAACCTTCGAGCGTGAAATCGAGATCCGCTGGCGAACCCGCTGCGATGAACTCTTCATCCACACCCACGACCTTCTTGAACACGCGATAGTACGCCGCACGCGCCGCTGCGTCCCACTTCAAGGCAATCGCCGTGGGTCCAATCAATGTCGCCACGACATTGAGCGGCACATCCGGAGTTGCAGGCGCAGCAGGAATGCTCAAGCCAAACGCCAGCCATCGCGAATCATTCGGATCCAGCAACGTTTCGAGTTCGGTGACGAGACCCCGCATCCTTTTTCGCAGCTCACTGAACGCCTGATCCCGCGCCAGCATCTTGATGCGGCAATCAGCCAACGCATCGGTGTAAGCCTTGCGTGCATTACCGAGCGCCGTCTTCAACGTGTCGCACATTGCCGCCGTCACGTTGAGATCGCCGACTTCGTGTCCCGGCGTTGTCGTGAAGTAAGACTTCAACGAACCGAGCAGAACTTCACGAAGCGCACTCGTTCGAGGTAACGCAGTCGACTGATCCGGGAATCCAGTCGCCATCCACGCTTGCGACCATAGGGCGCCCAGGAAGTTAACCAGCATCAAACGCACCGTGCGCAGGAACGCAGAGGCATTTGCATCGGCCACATCGAACGCCGTGCTCAACGCATCCTTTGTCGAGACCGCTGTGTCATAAACGGCTTTCGCATTTTCCGCATTTGCCAGTGCCGCAATCAAAACAAGCTTTGTGTTTTGTTTGACGCCACCGCTGACTTCGTGTGTTTCCAAACCATCAATCATCTGGTTGGCCAGTGCGATGGTTTCCTCTTTTTTAGTTGGTATTGTATTATCCATAACTTTTTGCTTTTGTTTGTGAGCGGTCAGCCTTCAGCCATCAGCCGTCAGCATCCCGCCCGGTTTCTTGAGCGATTGCCAAAAGTAATTTCCGCAATGGTGAAGCGGGGAGCCGGGCAGTGCTAGGCGCGAGTGACGCGCATGTCCTCGTGGACCTGTAAGGAGCGAGCAACGACGCAATGCCCGGCTCCCCGCTTCAGCCGCAGGCCGGGGGTCTTTTGCTTTTTGGCTTCGTTGTCGGACTCGGCAAGATCCACGAGGGATATTGCCTTCGTCCTCCGCCTCGCCAAAAACCAAAATCCCTCCCGCCATTGCGGAAATTAATTTTGGCAACCGCTCTAACTTGGTAAGCAGCACCCGCCACTCACCGTTTCTCTACTCACTCGCGTCGCAGGCCAAACCGAACTTCAAACTTCAAACAGTTCAAACTTCAAACTTAGCCTGCGCCGCCTCCACGAAGCACTATCGCCGTCAGCAGTGAACACATTGTCCAACCGCCCGCGACTGGGTGGGTTTTCTATGTCCACTCCGGTCTTCGCGTGTTCCATCCAACGACTCGCGTTGAACTTCACGCCACCTACTTTAAAAGAGGCACTCGGAAGTTTCCCTTCCGAGTGGTTTTGAATATTTTGCGCTGCAAACGCCACAATCAGAGCGGTTTGCAGAAACAGCTGGAAGAAATCTTTCGAAACACTCGGTCCAAAGAACGATTTTTGGCGTTCTTCGACTCCCAAGGAGGTCTTGCTGGACATGTCGCCGGAATTCACCGATTCCGACACACCTTCAGCACGACGCGTTCTCCCTCACCTTAATCCTCTCCCGCTGGGCGAGGAGATCATTGGAGACCGTCTACCCGGATTCTCACGTCATATAGAAATTCGATCATTCGCAGACCCGCAATCTGGCAAACCAACGGCCAAACGGTTCTCCTCTCCCAGCGGGAGAGGACCAAGGTGAGGGAGAAAACAGCCTGGGAACATAACCGGCCGCATATTGAAAACCGAGCATCCCGCCCTGAAAATTTCGATCCCACCAAGAAACCCACGCAAGACAGTCCGTTCCATTCGCTTACGTCGATTTTTGCCCGATTTTCCTGACAGCAAAATCCGGCAATGGAACTTTTAACCGAAAAAGCTGACAGGATTTTTGGAAAATAGTTCCGCGATCGAAAAAAGCTGACAGGAAAAGTCGGAAAAAGGTCCAGCGTCGAGAAATCCCGGCAGCTTTTTTCGACCACGGAACTTTTTTCGGGAAATGCGGGCACACATTTTCCGGTTTTGGAACTTTTGTCGCCAAAAGCTGACAGGATTTCTCGAAAAAAGTAAAATTACCGGAAAAAGCTGTCGGGAAAATCGGTCAAAAGTTCAAAAACCGAAAAAATCTGCGCGTAAAATCGGACAAAAGTCCCGTGGCCGACTTTTCCCGCGCGTAAAACCAGTCCCGGAAACATTTACCTATATATACTGTCTGCAAAGTCGCCCATAAGTTCGCTGGCCCAACTTTCCCGTCCGCAACGTCCATCGAAAATGCCTTTTCCCGAAATTTCGGTGCGATCCTACCGCCGAAAGTCCCGCATTCCAACTCCGTTGCCATCGATTCGCATCCCAAATCCGTGTGGACAGCAGCTTTTCGCAACCATACGCTTGCCAATGTGAAGAGACAACCGCCGGTTCTGTCGTGAAAACAAACAATTTACCGGACTATTCTCGAATCGCGCTAACTGAGCTTGCGCAGTTAAACGTGGACGCCGAGTCAGCCCGTCAATTCGAACGGCGCTTTTATCCCGGTTTACTCGGTGGCGCCGCCCTAATTTTCGGAGGCATGGGAGGAAGTAGCGCCTTGCATCATTTTGCGATCGTCGACGACTTTGGGTTTGTCGTTGGGGCGGTCAGTAGCTTTGTTGTAGGCTTGGCCCTTGCGCTATGGGCGCACCATCGCATGATGAGAGCCCGGCCACGTAGCTCACAGAGCGGTCGTGTAATGGAACCTTTCGTGATACAGGATCTTGAGGCATCGGATCACTATGAACTGGCTTACGTCGATCGTGAATCTGGGACCTATTTCCGCAGGCTTTATGTGGAGCGTGGGGGCTGAGTCTGTCGCGGCTACGCGTGAAGTGGGGTAACGCGTTGATTGCACTTTCGACGGTTAAACTTTGCGCTATGCGATCATCCACACGCACTTTTCCGGAAATAATTTCGGCAGACGTCCTTGCGTCTATCTCTGGTCGCGAGTTGTTGGTGGAGCACTTGGGACACTGGCCAACTTTTCATGACTTTGAAGTGCTCTCGATGACGCTTGAGCGTCCCGTCATTTTAGCTGCCGCTTGTAATCTCAAAGTTACCTTTCTGGTTTTTGACCTTGGCAAGGCACCAAACGATCCTGAGCGCAAACAAGGTACTGCGGAGTTCCTTTTCGAAAGCGTTGATGCATTGCACATCGACGGCTTCAATCATCAGAACCCGATCATTGGCTGGTCGATTGTGCCAGTCACCGGTGAGCCTGGAAGTTTTCGCGTCGAATGGGGAGGCACAGGTATGCAGCACGAAGTGTCGTTCACTTGCCGGCGCATCTCAGTTGTCCGCGTCGTCGATCTGAACCCGTTCCAAAAGCCGTCTCCGAGTTTATGACGTGTTCGCATATTTGAAAGCTGATGCGTTTTATGCCGTCGTTGCTCCTTGAAGTTCAGGTTGGTGGAACGTAATGGTGCAGTTTTTTTAAGTTGGATCTCGGTACTTTATGAAAACAGTGGTTCGTCTCTTAAGCGTCGCCGGCCTCTTCGGCTACGGCATATTTCTCTTTGCTATCGTGGTGTTCAGTGGGATGAGCGCTTCATCAAGAGGATTTGGAAGAGGGGTCTGGTTACCAGCTATCATGCCGTTTTTCTATTTAATATATTGTTTTGTTAGCACATTTGATTTTTTGAAAGGCAGGAGCCTTCTCGTTTCGGGGATCGTGGCGCACGTCGCAGTAGCCCCGGTTATTATAGGTAGTTTTGGCACTCAAGTTCCATTCGTCGGCTTAGGGGGATTAGTTATCGCGGCGGCTTGGTGTGGTATGTATTCGAGTAAACAGTCGAAATCAGATGTCTAACGAGTTGGGGTACCAACTGCCAATTGCGCTTTTACTTCATCCATGAAACCTTCGATTCGCGTCGGTTATACGGCCGTGGCTCACGCATGATACCTACGCGATATCATATATGAAAATCACCCTGTTTTTGACACTGAGTTGTTGCGGTTTGCTTTTCGCAGGTTGCGCTTCGTCTTCCGACGGGAACTGTTGCTCCGCACCATCTGCACAGGCCAAAAGTTCGGTTTACGACCCCGTTTCCAACATGACGACCATTAGCGATGGTGGACATACGGTGAAGATTTCAGGCAATCATACGAACGAAGTATGGAGCTTTGGGAAGAGACGATGAAGAAATCGACACGAGTTGTTCACGTCGGTTTGGCGGAGGCGCTGACCAAAGGACCGCCGCCGGCCGGCAATCTCGCTGTGCCGATCTTTTCGCACGGGTCACTTGTCGTGGAACTCTACACGCCAGTGGGGCATGATCCGCAGAAGCCCCACACCAGAGACGAGATTTATTTCGTCACCCGCGGCACGGGAATGTTTTTTGACGGAGAGCAACGTCAGCCGGTCGAGGCCGGTTCGTTCATCTTCGTCCCGGCAGGAGAGCCGCATCGTTTCGAAGACTTCTCATCCGACTTTGTTGTATGGGTTGCTTTCTATGGACCCGAAGGAGGGGAGTCGAATGGTTAACAAATCGAATGTCGCGAATTGCGCGACGGCGCTGCTCGTTCAATTTTATGATCGTCACCGTGCGATCGTTAACACGGAGCGTTAGGTGTGATGGTGCGTCAAAAAGCGTCCACTGTTGTTCTTTTGGTATTCGCTATGATCGGGTTGTATGTGCTGAGTGTCGGCCCTGCGATGTCTTTGATCTGCCGAGGACTTATCCCCGAGGAAGTAATTAAGGTTTACGAGCCCGTTCTTCGCTGTATCCCCGAACACGGTGTAGTTTCCGACGCCTTTCTATGGTATGTGTCAGCGTGCGGTTGGAAGCCGCATGGCAGTTAATCAGGCCACGCAAAATTCTGCATCCCATGAGAGATAGACGATTTGTTGCGGTTCATCGCGGCGGGACGTTGGAGCGAGCCGATCATGTTTTCCTTGCGCGATGGGCGGCAGATTGCGCGGAGCGTGTTTTGCATCTTTTTACCCGACACAGTGAGGACGTCCGGCCGAAACGGGCGCTCGAAATAGGTCGAGCGTGGGCAAACGGAGAGGTGAAGACCGGTGTGGCCATGAAGGCGTCACTCGCTGCGCATGCCGCTGCGCGAGAGGCGTCGGACAAGGCAGCAATCGCCGCCGCCCGGGCAGCCGGTCAGGCGGTCGCGACGGCACACGCTTCCGACCATAGCATGGGCGCATTGTT
>CBHWET010000283.1:0-6849 GCA_966112985.1 uncultured bacterium
TAATTTGTGAAATTTTTCACAAACTTTGTTCCTCCGGCTGAAAAACGTAGCATGGCCCAGTCATTTCGCAGAAGTTTTCTTCGCCGCTGCTCAGGTGCAGGAGTCATTGGAAAATTCTGTCGCTGATCTGCCTCTTCCAAATTCTTTCTGACGAAAAGAACCGCCTTTTGGCGCTCGAATATGCTCGGCGATCGTTCGCGGCCGTTTTTTGAGCCTCAGAATTCGCTCGCGGACGTCCGCAATGGCTTTTAGGGCACCAGAATTTGCTTGCGGAGGCCCGCGGCGGTTTTTTGAGGGGCGGAATTGGGGTATGGAAGTCCGCGGTAATCTTTCAAGCATCAGAATTTGTCTGGGTACGTCCACGGCCATTTTTCGCGAGTCAGAACTAGCCGCAGACGTCTGCAGCCCTTTTTTGTCAGTGAAATTTTGGTCGTGGAGTTTTGCGTCGGTATTTTGTGAGTCAAATTTTGCTCGCCGAGGTTTTGGACGGCTTTTTAGCGCCAAAGTGACCTCGCGGAAGCTCGCAACCATTTTCTGAACATCGAAATTTGCGTGCGGACGTCCCCGACAGTTTTCAAATCGTAGATTTTTGTCGCGAACCTCTGCGGGTGTTTACAAGGAGTTCCAACCAAGACGGTTATGTTGTAATCAAGGTTCTTCCGAGCGCCGCGCCCCTAACTTGAACCTTTACGCCTTTTCGTAGAGCTTTGCGAGGATTGAAGCAATTCCGACAAAGCATTCGTCGCGATTTTCCGGTCTGTGATATCGGAGGTGACTCCAAACATCTTATTCGGTTGGTGGTCGGAAAGCATTCCAACGCTCGACAACCATCGAATTCCGTTCGTGGGATGCGTGATGCAATATTCTATGTTGAAAGCGGTACGATTTACCAACGCTGACTCGAACGCTTTCCGAACGGCATCGCGGAAGTCCGGGTGTATCAAAGAAAACGTCCGGGAGAGATCGAACGGTTCTTCAGGTGAGAACCCGAACAAGCTTTTACATTCCGCGGAGGCTCCGACCACATGTGTTATTAGATCCACGTCCCATGCTCCCACTTTAGCAACGCTCCAGGCGGGATTTGTACGTGCATGAGCTTCGCGTCCACGTTGAACACGTTCTGAGCTTTGTTGCACCAGCGAAGCCCGCATTGAAGTGCGAGACGCTACAGACGCATCGGTTTGCACTCAATGGGTGAATCCCCGAATTTAATGCGGTTGGTTGACTTTGATAAATTCATTGCCTTCAAAGATAATTCAGCAATTAGTTTCCCATGCTCGATACGGAACTTATTCCTGCCGCCGATAAAGAAAGCCGCAAGCTGATGATCGTTTTACACGGACTCGGCGATAGCATGGACGGCTACCGTTGGCTGCCGAGTGCCATGCAGTTGCCATGGATGAATTATCTCCTCGTGAATGCACCAGATGGTTACTACAGCGGTTTCTCGTGGTTTGATATTTATGAAAACCGATCGCCGGGCATCAAGCGCAGTCGTGAATTGCTTTTCGAACTTCTGGACGATCTTCGCGAAAAAAATTTTCCTACTGAAGAAACAATGATGCTCGGATTTTCGCAGGGATGCCTGATGACGATTGAAACCGGATGTCGATATCCGCATCAGCTGGCAGGCTTGATCGCGATCAGCGGTTGGCCACACGAACCGATGAAATTAATCGAGGAACGCTCTCCGGTAGCGCTCCAACAAAAATTTTTAATTACCCATGGAACGCAGGATACGCTCGTTCCTTTTGACCAGGTGAAACAGTCGGTAAACGAACTCAAAAGAGCCGGATTTCAGATCGACTGGCACGAGTACCGCAAAGCGCACACGATTATCGAAGAAGAAATCGAACTGTTTCGCGGATTCGTAAAGGCCCGGTACTGAACGACCGTGACGGATAGTTCAGAGGCCGGTCTAAACCACCATGAAGATCGGTCCGATGATCCTTCCTTTATTCCGCAGGGCAAACAGCACACGTGGCGTCACGATGATCGAGCTTTTGTGTGTACTCGGCATCATTGCGATTTTGATGGGGATGTACATGCCTACGATTCTTCGCGTTTACAAACGCATCCGGAGTTTTCTCGGCGAGATGTAACCCTCGCGTATTTAGGGCTCCCACACTGCGCGGTAGAACGTCTTTTGCGGCGACATCGGGACAAACACGTTCATATAATTAGTCGTCAGAACGTTCGTGCTTACCGATGTCCACGCGGCCAGGTTCGTTGAAGATTGCAGGACGTAAGGAACCCCGGCTTCACCAACAAGGGAGAATACAAACTGGTTTGTAAATACACCGCCAACATCCAAACGCGGTTTCGCAGGAATGCGCGGAGGAATAACAAACAAGGTGATGCTCTGAGCGGGCAGGGTGTAGCTCAACTGATTCGTGATATTCGTGATGTTGGGAAGATGCGCGATGGTATTCGATGCGTTCAGTTGCCAAACCGAAGCCGTAGTCATCGCGAGATAATTTGTGAGCCGCAGGTTTACCGCGTTCGTCGTAAACGCTTTGTTTATCAACATTACTGTTAGTGCGAGATCATTGGTGCGAATGGCCGCGAACACAGAAACTTCATCTGGGTTCGGCGCGTCGCCGAAAACGCCCATGCTGCCAAATGTCGACTTATTATTGTCGTAGTTGCGATACATTTTGATCGCCTTGTACACAGGCGTGGTATTTTCCGGCGACGTCCAACGTGTTGCCATATCGAGACCTTCGCGTCCAAAAATGCCGAGAACATCCGCCTGTGCCGTAGCACCGTTGATGTGATTTTCTGCACCCCAACTGTATTCGGTAATTGCGGTTTTGGTTCCCGCATAGTTCGTCGATATCCAGGACTTCAAACGCGGAATCAAATAAACCGGTGTGCTGATCCAGCTTTCATCGACATAACTTGGATCCCATAACGAACGCGTCGATCGATTGCGAAGCATTTGCAGGTCAGTTGTGACGTTCGTGCTGAATTCGCCGCCCTGCGGGTAATAATGGACGCTGCAAACATCCAGCAAGCGCTGGCCCGTTGCATTGTTTGTTCGACGGAGTTGATCAAGCAGCCATGGAAGGTAGTCCCAGTTTCCGTGCGCAGCTTTATCAGGAAATGAAGTGTAACCATTCGCATCCGATACCTGTTGATCGTAACCGCTGAGAAGAAACGCAGCCCAACCCCATTCCTCAGGACCGAAGATCGTTGCGCCGGGATCCACCTGCTTGATCATCGAAGCATATTCAATCATACGATCACGCGACTGCTCCATGTTGATTCCCGTTTTCACAACGTCGCGATGCGTCGAATGCCAGATGCTCATTTCGTTATCGAGAAGGTAGTAGCGGAGGCCGCCGGTCGAAGCCGTTCCCCAACGGTTCGTCAGATGTTGAATCCATCCTTTTTGGAATGTGGAAGTCACCGGCATGTTGGCGTCCAATAGATTGTTATTCGTGATGAATTGACCGGAGCCTTGTGCAATACCGTTTCCAGCGTCCGTACTCGCCCATGGTGCGTAGCCGGTTCGTGATGCCTCGGTTTCCGTCTGCGCTCCGTATTTGGCTACGGAGAAGCTCCATCGTTTGACGCGATTAGTCGTAACGTCAGCCGCCCAGCCGATCATCGGAATGGTGATCATCGGTTCAGCACCCCCGGCGCGCGAGTCGGTTATAAATGTGTCGGCATTTTCACCTGGAACCGCGCTGTCGTATGGCAAACTTTGAAAGAACCAATCGAACGCGGTTTGAAATGAGTTCTGCTGCCAGTTGTAACGGGTCGTTGCATTACCTCCCGACCGATTCAGCGGCACATTCAGATCGGCGACGTCATTGGAAGAAGCGAAGGCAACACCGTAAATCCTTGGATCAATGGCGTGGCGATTACGTCGACCATCAATTGTAATGGTCATCGGTCCGACGACGACCGGCACGGCAACCAATTGGATGTCATCTAGATAAAACGGCTGAAAGATCCCACCCGATCGATCCTGCCACCAAAAGCCATCAAGGCCGGACGTGTTGGCAAGCCCGAGGGCAGAGAAGGGGATTATGTATTTGGTCCATGTATTCGCCTGCAATGCGGGCAGGTTGTAAATCGTCTGCGCGGTGCCGTTGATTAATGCCTGCACCTGCAACAGTTGTCCGCCGGCCGCGCCGCCGTTAATCCAGAACGTCAGGTTTGTGTAGGACGCCGAGTTAAACGCCGAATGATGGAGATAAATCGCCTCGTATGCGCCTCCCGAAACGCTGATTGCCTTCGTTCCACTATGAACGTAATTCGTGCTGTTATAATTGAGCGTTGCCCAGCCCCAGCTTTGCCAGCTGTTCACCAGCGCGTCGTCGTAAATCGTTTGATCAGAGCGTCCTGCTTGCGGCAAAACGCAAAGGGTAACGAGTAAAACAATCACTCGGAATAATCCAACAATACGGTCGTACATCCTCTCAAGGTTGCCATCCTCGATTTTTCCTTTCAACAATTTGACGCATTTTTTCGATAGGAGTTTTCCCTACGCAGCTCCTTCCATATAATCGCGAAAAAGATTCACAAAACAATTTGTCCGGTTTGCGTTTTAAGCGGGTCTTTAATAATAGAAAGATGAGTGATCCCCGACAATTACTGGTGGAATATGCCGAGACCGGTTCCGAGGCTGCATTCCAGGAGTTAGTCACGCGATACGTCGATCTCGTGTATTCCGTGGCACTCCGTGTTGTGAATAGCGATGCCCATCTGGCGCAGGATGTGGCGCAAACTGTATTCGCAGATCTCGCGCGCAAAGCGGGAACTTTATCTCCGCAGGTAATGCTCGGCGGCTGGCTTCACCGACACACCTATTTCGTCGCCATGAACGTTGTGCGTGGTGAGCGGCGCCGTCAGTTCCGAGAAAGAGAAGCGGTTGAAATGAACATGTCCGAAGATCATTCCGAGGAGAATCTCGCATTAATCAAGCCGTTCCTCGACGAAGCCATCAACGAACTGCCGCCCGAAGACCGCACCGCCATTGTCTTGCGTTATTTCGAACAAAATGATCTGCGATCCGTTGGCGATGCGCTGGGCAGTAACGAAGATGCTGCTCGCAAACGCGTCAGTCGTGCGCTGGATAAATTGCATACGCTCTTAACGAAGCGTGGAATTCTTCTGTCGGGTGCGGTCCTGGCGACAACTCTATCCGCTCATGCCGTATCCGCAGCGCCTGTCGGAATGGCTACAACGATTTCTACGGCGGTCCTTACCGGAACAGCAACAACCAGTGGTGCAGCAATAACTGTCTTAAAAATTATGAGCATGACAAAAGTAAAAGTGGGAATCGCCGCCGCGGTCGTGGCGATTGGGATGTCGGTTCCTTTGGCGATACAGCACAACGACATCGCGAAGTTACGGGCCGACAATGCAGCCCTCAAACAACAACTCCAGGAAAACGCGCGACTCGTGGCCGAGAACAATCGGCTCACGACTCTCCTTGCGAATGCGAACGCCGCCGCTTCGACAAACGACCACCAGCGTGAAGTTCTGAAACTGCGCGGTGAGGTTGGGCGGCTGCAAACTGCCGCGTCGGCGCCTCAGCCGAGCGCTCTCAGCGGCGCGATGGCGAATCCCGAAATTCAGAAGGCCATCCGCGATCAGCAGAAGGCAGCGATGGCTGCCCTCTATAAGGAATTTGCTAAACGCCTGAAATTGTCGGAGGAACAAACGGAAAAGTTCAGCGATCTTCTGGCCGATAACATCATGGAAAACATCGAAAAGATTACCGCCGTGTTGCGCGACGGAAAATCGGGCGACGAATTAAACGCTGTCTTTGCAGAACAGGACGCGCTGCTCCTGAAGAAAGTCGAAGAGATGCTCGGCCCCGAGGGGAGGGGACAGTACGAAGAATATAGTCGTGATCTGTTGAGCCTGCTGACCGTTGAACAGTTCAAAGGAAGCTTCACCGGCGACAAAGCCGCCAAAGAACAGAAAAGAAAGCAGCTGTATGCGGTGATGCAGGAGGAGACGGCGGCGGCAATGGCCAATGCCGGTCTCAATGCGCAAATCATTCCCAACTTGAGCTTCCGAAATATGGCCTCCGAGGTTGAAGCCGAGAAAAGTCTGAAGATTATGGATTCGGTTTACGAACGGGCTGCGGAACGCGCCAAAGCTTTTCTCTCCGAGAAAGAGCTGCAGCAATTTGCCAAGTTCCGCACTCAGGCGATGAGTTCGACGCGCATGTCTCTTGCCGTGAATCGCAAGATCATGGCGCCACCGTCGAAATAACTCTGTCGTTTTAATCCGAAATAAAAAGAGCGAGCCATCACTGGCTCGCTCTTTGTGTTTAAAACTGCAGGAAAGATTATTCTTTCGTGTCGTCCTTGACGATATCTTCCGCGGCGTCGAACGCATGTTGCAACGCAACGAGGTCTTCGCCCGGCTTCAAGCTGTCCAGAAGCTTCTGTTCTTCTTTGAGCTGTTCGTCGCTGTAGCTGGCCGCTTTGATCGACAGACCGATTCGGCGATCAGCACGGTCGATCTTGATGACGCGAGCATTCACGTCCTGACCAACCTTGAGCACGTTCTTGATCTTGTCCACGCGATCTTCGCTGACCTGTGAAATGTGCACGAGACCATCGATATCGTGGTTGAGACCGACGAACGCACCGAAGCTCGCGAGCTTCGTGACTTTGCCGGAGACGAGGTCGCCGACCTTGTAATATTTGTCGATGTTTTCCCAGGGATCTTCGCTGAGCTGTTTGACGCCGAGCGCGATACGTTGGTTCGCCTTGTCGACTTCGAGGACAACCGCTTCGACTTCGTCGCCTTTTTTGAAGACTTCCGAAGGATGATTGATCTTGCGCGTCCAGGAAATGTCGGACACGTGGATCATGCCGT
>CBHWET010000284.1:0-6847 GCA_966112985.1 uncultured bacterium
CGATAGGCAAGAACTAACGCTTGGTTGAAGCGAATCTCGATGGGGCATGGCGACTATTCAGTATAAATTGTCCATCCCATATCAAACAAGCCTGCTTTGCGTTAATTTTTGGACGGTATAACCAGTAAAGGTGTTATCGAACGATTCATCTACAAAAAATGTCCTAAATTGGTCAGTCTATTCGTCGGGACAATGAAAACGACGACTTAATTATGACAACAAACAATACAAATACAGTTCGACTTCACCGCGTGCTCCGGGCGACGCCAGAAAGAATTTATCGCGCCTTCCTTGATGCCGACGCGATGGCGAAGTGGCTCCCGCCGAATGGATTCACCGGCAAGGTTTATCAGATGGATGCGAAAGTCGGCGGCAGTTATAAAATGTCTTTCACCAATTTCACAACGGGGTCCAGCCACTCCTTCGGCGGAACCTATCTTGAACTCAAGCCCCACGAAAAAATCCGTTACACCGCCAAGTTTGATATCGCTGCACTGCCCGGCGAAATGCAGACGACGGTCCTCTTGAAACAGGTCTTCTGCGGGACTGAAGTAAATATCACACAGGAAGGAATTCCCGCGGCGATTCCCGCCGAAGCCTGTTACCTCGGCTGGCAGGAATCGCTCGTACTTCTAGGCAAACTCGTCGAAGCCGAAATTCCCGATCAGCCGTAAAAATGGTTCGGGTGGTAAACTAAACGCAACCGCGTTCAGGATCGCTTAGCGTTTAAGCCCGGGCGGGTGGTTCATCACTGCGGAACCACGAGACGATGGTGTAGCGCTCGCCGTGGGTGACCGGCAGAACTTCATGCGTCGTTTCGGACCGAAACGCGACTAGCGTGCCCGGTACTTCGGTCACCCGCTCGGCTGAGTCTGAAACTTTTCGATACAACAATAATGAACCACCGCCATAGGTGCCGGGCGTCGATGGATCGCCATGCTGCGAGAGGTAAACACTGACGGACACCTTCCGAAAGCGCGTGTGATCGTAGACGAGCGGTGTGTTCCCATCCTGGTGCGCAACAAAGAAGTCACCGGTTTCGTAACGCAAAAATTGTGGTTCCTCACAATGTGTGAGCACCACATCAAAGTGCTCCGCCAAGCGATCCTTTTGCTGCATCAGCAACGCCTTCACAAAGTCCCGAGTCTCCTTCGAAACGGTAACGAGTGAGACTTTACGAACGCATGGGTTCACACTTCTCCCCTGCTTCGCCTCGCCATAAACGGTGCCCGCAGCGGCGTGACTCCTCCGCATTTCGTCCACGATGCGAACGATTGTCGGCGCATCCAAAAAATCTTTGCGTGTGACAAACAACATATGATGCCGAAAGCCGCTAGGTCTCCGCGATACGCCCGAGTTCGGCAAGTTTTAGGACGGTGTTCCAATTACGTGCGGTGTTCGTTACGCCAATCCATTTATCGAAGTTAGCCGCCATCTTGCTCGTTCCGAAGCCATGCGGCGTATGCAGGTATGCGACATCCCCGGCAACCAGAATCTCCTCGCCTTTCACTGCACACGCGCGAATACGATTCACATTCTCCGCTTTTGGCGTGCTCTCGAGCAACACCGCATGAACCGTTGTTGGGGCCTTCGCCGCCGCTGCGGCAAACGGATTGCACGCGATCAGATCGTTCCACTCCACCAACGTCGCGGCAAAAATGGCTTTGTCGAAATCAAAGCACTCGCTACAAAGCTTCTTAATCTTCGCCACAACTTGTTCGCGATTCAATGAACTGCGAACGATGGCATTGCCGCTGTTGATGTACGTGGCGACATTTTCAAAACCAACATCCGTAAGTTTTTCGCGAAGTGCTTTCGTGGGAAGCTGCGTTTTTCCGCCAACGCCGCGGAAGAGAATGAGATAAACCGTGCGTTTCATTGCTCTGCGGTCATCGGAAGATAATGCGCCAGCACACGACGCACTTTGCCTTCAGCATTGAACTCCATCGTTTCAGTGCAGCGCAGGTTATTGACGCTCAGGTACTCCACCACGCAACTTCCGACGCCCGGATAAACGCGAATGATTTCAAACCGCAGCGATGGATAGGATGCCAACCCTCGTGCGAAATATTCACGCAACGCAGCCTTGCCACGTAAAGCGCTTTCGGCTCGCCCCGTCAGTTTAGCAACAAACGGTGAGATGAATTCCACATCTTCGGTGTAATGTCCGAGAATTGTCTCGAGATCGTGCGAGTTCCACGCTGCAACCCATTCGCGCGTCTGTTGCTCGAAGTCGATCGCCTTCGGGGTAGCGGCGCTCACCCGTCCGCTTTTCGGCGGCCATTCAACATCGGCGAGTTCTTTGGGCAATTGCTTCGGATCCACGGGATAGAGGACAGACAGATCAGGCTTCGTCTTCGCGCTCGGCAGAAATTCCGTTTCCTCCGGCGCGCCAGCAATCAACCAGAGCACCTCGAAGTCGGTATCATTGAACACTTGTCGTAACTGATCCGGCCCAACCAAAACACCGCCGTGGCGCGGCACCGTCAATGTCTCGCCACCCACGCGCATGCGACCCACGCCTTCGAGCACAAAATAAAATTCCTCCTGTCGGATATGTTTGTGCAACGTACCTGCACTCTTAGGGGGCAAACGCCATAGCCGCGCCGCCATATTCTCACTCCCGGTGCGTTCAAGAAAATCCGCATTCGGGATTTGCATCATGTTTGATAGCCGCCAGGAAAGATCTTCCGGCCTGATTAAATGGTAACCTTGAATGGCTTTCATGTTATTGTTTTTGAAAAGCACTTCACCGCCGGCAATCAAACCAATCCACCTAATGTCTCACAAGTCCGATCAAATGACAGACGTGTTCGAACTGCGCGCGGGTGAACTACGTTTATGATGGATACTTTTCAAACTTTGGCAGCGTGGCACTCATTTGGTCCCACGGGTGCGCGTCCGATGTCCATACATCCATCTGTGGTTTGAACCAACTCGGATCATCAAGGCTCGCTGTTCTGATGGCAACCAACTGAGGAGCCGCGTCGGGCTTGCCCATGACCGGTGACCCGCATTCCACGCAAAATCCCCGTCGGGTCATTCCACCCGCCTCACTCGGCGAAGCATGGAATCGGAGTGAACCTTGGAGGAGCTTGAACCCTTCCGCCGGCACAACAACGAAAGACGAAAACGGGCCTCCACTGGATCGCTGACAATCTCGACAGTGACAATGAAGCATCAACATAGGCTCTGCTGTGCATTCGTAGCGAATCGCACCGCAAGCGCATCCGCCAGTAAAAGGTACTTTCATAGGTATCAGTGTCTCACTATCTACAGTTTAACCTCTGCTGAAGACATTGAGGCCTCTTCCCGTTTCGAGGAAGGACTTCATGCTCGAAAGAACGCGCGGCCAACCCCAGGAAACTTTGCCTGCCATCTTTGAACCAGCCTTGAACTTGTCGTGCGTTACCGTGAGGCAAACCGTGTCTCCAAACTTCTCAATATCAAAAGTGACGCGGGATTCATCTTTCAGATCGTCAGGATCGGCCCACGTGATCACCAAACGTTTTGGCGGCGTGCATTCCACAACTTCGCCCGTGATCCACACCTCATCTCCTTTCGCCAAATGGTTCCATTTTGAACCGGGTTTCCAATCGGAGACGTTTGCAATTCCCGCCCAATATTGGCGCGTGAATTCAGGCTTGGTAATCGCATCCCAGGTTTTTTTCGGGGTCGATTTGATAAACATCGTGTAAACTAACTTTGGCTTGTTCATAACTGTGTCTTTCTTGCTTTGTTTGTTTTTGAGTTCAGTAACTAAGTCTTTGAATGATCATTAAAATGCCCACGATAATGGCAGCGACGCCCACAAAGCGGGCGACGATTTCAGGCCATGGCAGAAGCTTTTCCGCTGCAACGATTATGGCGACACCAACGATCACAAAAGGATTCATCATTCCGAGCACCGTCAAAATCGTCGTCGGGGCCGCACAACAGACGCAACATGCCGCGCCTTGTTTGCAGCCGAGGCTGAAGCCAATCTCGCGTCCCCGGCACGAGCTAACGCAGCCGAATGGCGAACGACATCGCAGCAACCTGGCCATTTTCCAGTGCGTGAATTGAAAAACTCCTGCGACAATTAACGCGACACCAGATAATACGGGAACGGCGTGGCTGAAAGATTCCCACCGCATCGCCGTCGCCGCGAACGCAACGCCTGCGAGATAGATTCCCCCGCCGACGGCAAGCCAGACAGTAAAGTATCCAATAGTCATGATGCACAAGGAAGTCGCCGCGCACTTCGTTTTCAAGAAAGTCGTTATCCCCGAAGGCAGCATCATTGCCACTTTCATAGCCAACCACATAATTAGAAAGCTGCCGGCGGATGTGAACCATGTCTGGCCGGGCATACGGATCCACATCATCGACATTGTCCAACCGCCGGGCATTTCCATCTCGCAGCACATTGAGCGGCAGAAATAAGCTGTAACCGACACGCTGACGAAGAACGCCAGGAGACAGATCGCGATGAAGCCAACCGCCGACGCGGCTTCAGCGCCGGCAGCTGGACTTTGAGATTGCAATCGAGCCGTCATAGTTCGTCTAACGGCTCAAGCGCAGCAGCCTTTTGACGGAGCTTTGTCATATTCGTCGTGGCGCCGCCACCACATGCCCGTTTCATTGCGCCCTTTGGGAGCGCGGTCGAGCCATTGATACATGCCCCAAAGGCCATCCAGTCCACGCGCGAACGCGGAATACGTGTGGTAGACAACCCCATCCTCGAGGGTGAACGCGCTCATGCCCGGTAGCTCGCGCAAGTACGTTGCCACATCTGTGCCGGTCATCGACGCGTTTTTGGCGGGAGGCGATTCCTCGCCAGCTTCCTTGCCCATCGTAAAAGATACCGGGGTTACCGGTGGCATGCGGCGGTAATTGTATTCCGCCCCTTCCCGCTGTTGCTCCTCCGTGAACGAAACATTGAAATCAAAATTAAAATCACTCCCAAACGATGATGCCCATGGAAACGTCCATCCCATCCGCTGCTTGTAGCCTTGCAGCTTCGCCAAGGGCGCGCGCGATACCGCCCAAAGCATCACATCATGATGCGCGAGGTGAATTGCGAATCCGTTGAAGCCATCCGCAATCGTGGAACAAGTAGGACATCCCGCCGTGTAATCAGGCCCAAACATAAAATGGTAAATGAGAAGCTGTGAGCGTCCCTGAAAGAGATTGGCCAAAGAAGCTCTCCCTTCATCCGTTTCAAATCGGTAGTCCTTCTCGATTCGAACCCACGGCAACTCCTGCCGGCGTCGTGCAAGCTCGTCGCTGCGACGCGTGAGTTCTTTCTCCTCTTTGAGCAACTCCAGGCGCGCAGCCAGCCACTCTTCGTGTGTTCCAGTCTTGTGTTTCGTCATAACGGCCTCCTTTGTTTGATTATTTTGCATTACTCTCGTCCCCGCTGTTTTCTGGTTTCATTACTGCAACGAACGGCGCGAACGAATCAGGACATTTCTTCAGTCAATTCGGCAGAGCAGTTTCATTTGATCCCACGAACCCGCTTCGCCTGAAATGCGTTAGTGCTTTCCAGAGCCAGCGCACTGATTGGGATATGGGTCCTGCAGCGCGATAGAGCCGGTTTCCAGCAGTGACTTGAGATTGGAAATAACCTTCGGCCAACCGCCCGATACTGCGTCGATCAACTTTGAGGATTCGCGCTCGATGGTGTGAGTAATCGTAAGCTTGACCGCTGTTCCACTCGGTTCAATCTCCATTGTGCAAAGCGAGTCGCCTTCGGCATTAAGTTCTGGTTTTCGCATGTTGCGCCAGCGAATCACCAGTCGCCGTCGCGGATCGACTTCGACGATCTCGCCCTTGTCAAAGACCTGACCGTCATCGGAGACCAGACTCCATGAGGACCCGGCCGTCCACTGGCACTCACAGCGCATGCCGAACCAGTATTGCTTGATGAACTCGCCGTCAGTGAGTGCTGACCACAGCTTCTCCTGTGTCGTTTTAATATAGGTGACGTAGACGTATTTTGATTTTTTCATGGTAATGCGTCAGTGTTGAATGGATTAATTAATTATCCCTTGCAGTCAGGTTTCATGACCATTGCCTCACCAGTCTCAAGCAAGCTCTTCAAACTGCTCAGCACCGCGGGCCAGCCGTTATTAACACCCCTAAACGTCCTCGGATTGCTTTCGACGTCGTCCAGCAGAAGGTTCCGATGCGTGAGAAGAAGTTTAACCGCAGATCCCATTGGAAAAATTTCGTAGGACACGCGGGAAAGCCCGTTACGCTTCGCCGCAATCTCCGGAGTATCTGCCTGTTTCCATGTGTAAACCAGTTTACGGCAAGGCTCGCATTCCAGCACTTCCCCCGCATGATCTCCGGCCCACTCCATTCCTTTCGGCGGCAGAATCGACATCTTGCCGCCCGGTTTCAGATCGAATTTCACACGAAATCCGAACCAATACTTTTCACTAAAATCTCCATTCGTCAGTGCTTCCCATAATTTTTCCGGCGTGGTGCGAATGATGATGGAATAAACAAAATCGGTCGTGTCAGTAGCTTTCATTTTTTCTTTGGATTGGTTTCTTCGAGACCCTTTTTCAAATCGCTCAACGCCTGAAGACGATGGCGTTCGTACTTGCTGATCCAACGTTCGTAGATCTCATGCAACGGCACTGGATTCAGATAGTGCAGTTTCTCGCGTCCGCTCCAGACCACCGTCACGAGCCTTGCCTCCTCCAACAAAAGCAAATGCTTCGTCACGGCCTGCCGCGTCATGTCGAGATGTTCACAAAGCTGGCCAAGCGTCTGTCCGTTGTCCTTGAACAACAGATCGAGCAACTTTCGGCGACTTTCGTCTGCCAGCGCTTTGAACACTGCATCCATCGATAAA
>CBHWET010000285.1:0-6807 GCA_966112985.1 uncultured bacterium
GTGGACGATGAAATATTGTGCGCGGCGAAGTTGATAAAAAATTCCGAAGAACCGGACTGCTTCTACTGGTGTAAAACCACGTTCACAAAGAAGGGCCAGCGCCTCGCTTGCGAACGGTACCTCGATCGAAGCATCGCCGGCCTTTAACTGATCGAGAATGAGTGCATCGAATCGGGCATAGAACTGGTGAAACACTTCGAACAGAAACGCGAGGCGCATGGTCTCGCAGTCTTCACCGCCATACATTTTGAAATCCGCTTTGCCCTCGCGAATGAGTTTTTGCACGCGACTGGAAACGGTGGTCCGCAATGCTTCCGCACGCTCGTTTTCCGTATCCCGAAATGGACCAGCGATGCGTTGGTCGAGTTCTCTACGTTGATCGCTGAAAGCATTTGCGAATGCGGCTTGTGCGACAGCCTGCCAGAACTCGCGGTCTGATACGTTGAGGGATAATTTTGCCGGCATGCAGAAAATGTATAGGCGGCGAACATAAAATGTCGACCCTCTTCGGTCCGGTTAAGATTCTTCGCTGCGTATCGAATTGTATTAGTCAGTAAATCAACAACTTACAAAAACAAGCGTGGACGTGGCACGCGGAGTGGTAAGCAGACCTTTTAAGTGCAAATCGTGCGGCGAGGTGCCCTTCGATTTTGCCACAACACGCAAAGGATTCTATGAAAACGAAAACGCGATGTCTCGGTCTGCTGCTGGCCGGAGCATCTTTATTGCAATTTGCAGCTCCAAACACCGCGAACGCCGCCGGGTTGTTGATTGCCGACGGCGGACTCGGTGGTGTTCTTGAAATTCGTGAACACAGCGCTCAAGTGGTGATCAACAATGGCATTGCCGTGACCACGGTGACAGAAGTTTTCCACAACACCGAGAGCCGACAACTGGAGGCGCTTTATACATTCCCCGTTCCAAAAGGTGCATCCGTCGCCAACTTCAGCATGTGGATCAATGGCAAAGAAATGGTCGGTGAAGTCTTGGAGAAAAAACGAGCGCGAGAAATCTACGAAAGCTACAAACAGGTTCGCCGTGACCCCGGCCTTCTGGAGCAAGTGGATTATAAGACATTCGAAATGCGGATTTTTCCCATAGCTCCAAATGCCGATCAAAAAGTGCAGATCACGTATTACCAGGAACTGGACGTTGATCACGATTGGGCGACATATGTTTATCCGCTGGCCACTTCCACACGTAAAAACGTCGACTCAAGAATCAACGGCAAGTTCGCGTTCTCGCTTGAAACGAAATCAGCGGTTCCAATCACGGAAATGGAGAGTCCGAGTCACGGCGGTGATTTTGTCGTCGCTAAACATAATGACTCGTATTACCAGGCGAGCCTCGAAAGCAAAACGGGCGATCTCGGAAAGGACATTGTGATTTCGTATCACCTTTCGCGGCCGCAAACCGGCATTGATCTCATCACGTCGAAACACAATGGCGAAGATGGTTACTTCTGTTTGACGATGACCGCAGGCGAGGATCTTGCGAAGCGCGAGGAAGGGATGGATTACGTTTTCGTCCTCGATATCTCCGGAAGCATGCGGGAGGACGGCAAGCTGTTGCTTTCAAAAGATTCCATTGCTGCGTTCGTGAATGAACTCGATGCGAAAGATCGTTTCGAAGTCATGACGTTCAACGTCCAGCCTTACACCGGGTTTAATAAATTGCAGAACGCAGATGCAGACGCAAAGAAAGCGGCGGATGCATTTCTGTCTCGACAGGAAGCACGTGGCGGTACGGTGCTCAATCCTGCAATCATGACGGCTTACAAATATGCCCAGCCCGACCGCCAGTTGAACGTCATTATTTTGAGCGACGGATTGACTGAACAACAGGAACGTCAAACGCTCTTGCAATTGATTCAACAACGGCCGCGCAATGCCCGCGTTTTCTGCATCGGTGTGGGCAATGAAGTGAACAAACCGTTGCTCGAACAGATCGCGCAGGATTCGGGTGGGCTCGCGTCATTTATTTCTCAAGGCGATAACTTTGCACGTCAGGCGAAGGCGTTCAGACGCAAACTGACGCGTCCTGCGGCGAGTGACCTCCAGATTGACATTGCGGGTCTTGAAATGGTCGAAATGGAACCGAAGATTTTGCCCAATCTTTATCACGGGAGTCCTCTGCGGATTTATGGACGTTACCGCGGTAACGGTATGGGACAGATCACGGTGCGCGGCAGCGTTAACGGCGTAGAATTGAAGCAGACAGCGAAGTTGGAATTCCCAAAGGAGGATCTGGCCAATCCGCAGATCGATCGCATGTGGGCGTGGCATAAGATCGATCGTTTATTGAAGGAAGCGGATCGCAATGGTTCACGAGAAGCTGTGATCCCGGATGTCGTAAGGCTGGGCGAAGGATATTCTATCGTGACGGAATACACTTCATTCCTGGTGCTCGAAAACGATGCCGAGTTTCAGCGCTGGAAAATCGCCCGTAACAATCTTGTCCGAAACGATCGCGATCGGAACGCACAGCAGCTCGTACGCACTCAACTGGATTCGATCCGCAACAAAGCGGTCGCTGACATCGGGCCAGTCGATCCATCGGCGAAATCTGCCGCCGCTGCCCAGCCCGCCGTCAGTGCGTCACCGCAACCGGGCAGCAGATCTGGAACGACTCCGCAGCAGGTGGCGAGTTCGACTCCGCCGTCTCGTCAAAACCAGAGTTTTAGTTTCGGAGGAGGAGGTTCCGGCCCGGTCGGCCCGTTGTTCGTCGGGTTGTTGATGTGGATGCGCCGATTTAAAAATAAAACTGCTTAGTAAGTTGATGCGAGGGAATGGCGGCGCACTCCGCCATTCCTTTTCTCCGTTATGAACACCACGACGATTTGTTTTCCTGGGGCCGAGCCTGAATCACGACAAGACAGTCGGCAGATGCTTCGCTACGAGATGTTGTTTTTTGCGATTGCCGTCGTGCTCTGCAATTGGTCGTTGCTGCATGGCGAATCGTTGTCGTCATTGGCTTATCGTGCGGCGGCGGTTCAAGCGGGAGAATGGTGGCGAATCTTTACGCACCCGTTTGTGCATCTGTCGTGGTATCACCTCTTCTTCGATGGTTCGGCCTTCTTTGTTTTGTATTCCGGTCTGGAAGAAAAATCAGCACTGAGGCGGATCTTCTATGTTATCGCTGCCGCAGCGGGATCATTGCTTGCCGCGCTCTACTCGGCGCCAGCAATCTACGATGTGGGGTTGTGTGGACTGTCGGGAATTGCACATGGATTGCTTGCCATCTCTGCAGTTGAAATGCTTTTCTCCGGGGACAAGACGATCGTTCGAGTGGGAATCATCTCGTTCATCATCATCATAGGAAAATCGTTTCTCGAAGCCGCGACGGGACACCTTGCTTTTTCGTTCATTCACATCGGCAACATCGGAACACCAATCGCGGTCTGTCACACCGGCGGAACGATTGGTGGATTGGCCGCGTGGATTGCGTTTCGATTCGTGCAACGCAACAAGCCGAATGAACCGAAGGCGATCAGTTGCTAAAAGTGATGCGGTGTCCGTTCCAGAAACTTCCCACGACCAACATCGCCGACGAACTTGCCATCGCGCGCTGCCACTTTACCGCGAACGGTGACGACCGATGGACGGCCCTCGATCTCCATGCCTTCAAAGGCATTGTAGTCCAGGTTCATCGTGTGGGTCTTTGCAGAGATTTTGCCGCGGTAATTGGGGTCATAGACGACGAGATCGGCATCGGCTCCCGGTTGAATCGTGCCTTTCCGTGGGAATAAACCGAAGATTTTGGCGGCCTGCGTGCTCGCGGTATCGACAAATGTGTGGAGATCGATACGTCCGCGTTTTACTCCCTGAGTAAAATAGACGTTAATCCGGTCTTCGAGTGATGGGATGCCGTTGGGAATCTTTGTGAAATCGCCTTTGCCCATTTGCTTCTGCGTGGCGAAATCAAAAGGCGCATGATCAGTCGCGAGTGTGGAAGCGAATCCCTTTGCTAACGCGTTCCAAAGAATTTCCTGATTGTGTTTGTCGCGAAGCGGTGGAGACATCACGAACTTCGCGCCTTCGAAGTTTGCCTTCTCGGCATGGGTGCGATCGCAAACTAAATATTGGATCAATGTTTCGACCCAAACCTTTACCCCACGCGCTGAGGCGTGCATCGCGGCCTGCAGGGCTTCTCCACAGCTCAAGTGGACGATATACACGTGCGCGCCAGTCATCTCCGCGAATGTAGTGAGATGATGCACACCTTCCGCCTCAACGATAGGCGGGCGGCTCCAGTAATGATATTCCGGACCTGTCTTGCCTTCGGACAAAAGCTTCTTCTGAAGCTCGGCAACCAGATCGGCGTTTTCGCAATGAGCAGTTGTGATTACACCCATTTCCTTTGCGAGCTTGAGCGTGTGATACAGTTCGTCGTCCGTTACGCCAAGTGCGCCTTTGTACGCGAGAAAAACTTTGAAACTGCTGACGCCACGTTTGACGATCTCACGAAAATCCTTTTCAGCCTCGGCGTCATAGCGGGTTACGCCCATGTGAAAGGTAAAGTCGCATGCGCTATTACCTTTGGCTTTGTTGAGCCAGAGTTCAAATGCTTCGAGAGGTTTTTCGGAACGCCCAGGGCAGATCATTTCGATCAGTGTGGTTGTTCCGCCTATGATCGCTGCTTTGCTCGCCGTTTCATGCGTGTCCTTGGCGTATGTGCCCATGAATGGAAGGTAGATATGAACATGGGGATCGATGAACCCGGGAAATACGTATTTACCTTTTGCATCGATGACGTCGGCGTCGGCTGGAGCGGGGATGTTCTTATCGATGCGCGTAATTATTTCGTTCTCGCACAGGATGTCCGCAACGTAGCGTTCGCTGGCAGTAACGATTTCACCGTTTTTGATCAACAAGGGCATAAGATCAAAGTAGACAATCACAATGGAAATTGCAGGATAATCTTTAAGCTCACGCCTTCAAAACGGTGGCATTTCATGCGTGCGATGTGGGCAGGAAGTTCGTATAACTGCAGGGTGAACTTTCAGTCCCGATCAACCAACTCTGTGGGCAGAGCCTTTTTCGTTATTCCTCTTGCAGCCCTTGGTTGTTTCACAGGGGTAAATTCCGCCACTGCACAGCCCGATTACGCACCGGCTGTTTATCGACCAATGTCCGGTTGTTCAAAATGGTACACTTCGGGAAATGGGCACAAGCTGGCGGTGATTCACGATATGGAGGGGTATTATGCTTCGACCATTTCGTATCTGAACACGTGTTCGGTCTCAACCAGCATTCATTATATGGTCAACGGACGTCAGGATGCGACGAGCGACTATGTTGGCGGAGAAATTACACAATCGGTGCGAGAAGCTAACTACGCCTGGCACGCGCGTTGTTGGAATACATGGTCGATTGGAACGGAACATGAAGGATTTGCGAGCAATCCGGCGTGGTATACGGATGACGTGTATATCGCTTCCTCCGGTTTGCAGCGCCATGTAGCGAACGCCTTCAGCATGACCAAAGACCGCAATCACATCATCGCGCATGGAGAAGGACAAAACGCCGCGTGGAGAACCTGGGTGACGAATAACCTGCCGTCCCTTGATCCGACGTGCAACACGCATACTGACCCCGGCCCTTATTGGAATTGGACCTACTTCATGGATTTGGTAGTGAAAACCAACGTAACAATCGGCCGCTATTGGGATCTGAATGGGACCGTCGCCGGCGCCGGTGCCACACCGAGTGGTACTTGGGATAACAGCAGCACAAATTGGAGCAGTAGTTCTGCGGGAACGGTGGCGACGGGTGTGTGGGGTGGAATCGCGGACGCCGTGTTCTCCGCCGGAACTGACGCAACGAATCCTTATACAATCACGGTTAGCGGTAACCAGAATGTCTATAGTCTGCGCGTCAACAATGCGGACGTGACATTCAATTCGGGTAAGCTCGTTTTTACCGGCTTTGGGACCTATTACACGAATTACGTATCGGCGGGACATACTGTCACTTTCAATACATCGATCGTATCGGCTGGAGCTCCGGACAAGTGGGGCCCGGGGACAGTAATTTACAACAGCGCCAATACACCCAAAGGATATTTTTCGTTAAACGAAGGTACGGTTGCGGTCGGAAATAACTCCGCGCTTGGAACAAACAAGTTTGTAATTGGCGAACCTACGGGAGTGAACGTGGTTGTATTCAAAGCGGCGAGTGCTACGGCGCGAACGCTGGCAAATGATCTTCAAATCAACGCGCTGAATTTCATCCTCGATACAGGCGGAAATCTTACGTTTAACGGCGACGTAAACCTGGGCACAACGACCAAGACAATGACCGTAAGCAATACGTCCACCTTTGCCGGATCGATTACAAACTCCGGTGGCCTGATAAAAAGCGGTGCGGGCACGATGGTTTTCTCGAGCACCAATGTGAACACATATGGGGGAGCCACGACCATCAATGGCGGTATATTGAAGCTGCAAAAAGCGGCCGGCTCGAATGCGATTCCGGGATCGGTTACGATCAATAGCGGCGGTACTCTGCTGCTCGCTGCCGGCGATCAGATTGCGAATGGTGCGGCGATGACACTGGCCGGCGGTGTCTTTAGCACCGCAGGATTTGATGAGCAGCTTGGGACGTTAAAGCTTACGGCCAACTCGCAGATTGATATCGGCAGCAGCGGAACGGTTTTGAAATTTGCTGCAAGCAGTGGCGTTTCCTGGACGGCCGCAACGACACTCACCGTGACCAATTGGAATGGTTCGATCAATGGTGGTGGAACTGAGCAACTCTTTGTGGGCACAACGAGTGCAGGATTGACGGCCGGTCAGCTGAACCAGAT
>CBHWET010000286.1:0-6791 GCA_966112985.1 uncultured bacterium
GAACCTCGCCATGGCTGCGACGGTGTACGCTGTATAACCAGCAAGGCCTTTTTCGCCGGTCACACCATCAACAGCGGTCGCCTTCGCGACAAAGACATCAATCAACTGCTCTACTTTCTGTTTGTTTTCAGGCCACGCGAGGACTGTGTGAATCATCGCTTCCGTGCATTCGCGTCGTGGAAAGTTGCTGTGAATCTTTTCGGGATGCGCCAGTGCATCGCGAAGAATGCGGTCTTCAATATTTTTCTGAATGTCTTCAAAGCTTTGTTTCTTGTTGGCCAGCTTGAACTTCTCCGCTCTCTGCGAAAGGAATGTCACGAGCGCAGGATCGTTCCGCAACCCCTCGAAAACCTGGTCGTAGGCGATGACCATCTCATACGTTTCTTCGGACGTATCGTGCCACACGGAAATGTAACCACTGGCCTGTTTGATTTCATAAACATAACCCTGCGTCCCAAAGTCGAAGGTTGGATAAACGTCCGCAATACGATCCAGCAAAACACCAACTTTGTGAGCATACCGCAGGTCGCCCGTCAGAACGTAAGCAGCCGAGAGCGTGTCGATGCCTGCCAAAATACGTTGATGGAATTGTCCGAAAATCAAATAAGCGCCGATGAATCGCCAACGATTGGCGCCCTCCACGTAGCCCTCGCCGTCGTCTACCCCAAATTTGTAGAGCGGGTCTTTCGGATCCGGGTGCTCGGCGTTGAACAAGAGCGAACGGTCCGCGCGCTTCGGATCGAAGACACCATGTTCATCAAGTCCGGATTTATAAAAGCTTTGAAAATCATTTTTTGGAAACAACTCATTGCAATGCGGACATTGCGTCTTCCATGGATGTTTCCACGCATCCATCTTCCAGTTGTACATTTCCACCGACTTTTTACACGCTGGACAATGCCCGTTCGACCACACCATCCACGAACGAGAGATCGTCGCGCCAAAAACGGAATCCCAAAGCTCATCGTCACTCGCGGTCATCCACGGCGCCGCGTTGCTGACTATGCTGTTCCGCAGGTCGCTCGCCCATTCTGTTTTGCCGACGTTCGCCCGGATCCGCGCCAGTTGTTCTTTCGTGTAAAATGCGCTGTGCTTTTTTGCAGGCGTCGTATCAGCGTGTAGCGTTGTCGATAGAACTGCCAAAGCGACGATTGCCGGGAGAAGTTTTTTGAACAGCATAGGAGAATGTTGGCGCTTAACGTGGCGAACTTTTCAAATTGGCATCGAGAAATTTCCACGCGCGATCGCGGGCTTCAGGAGTAAAGGCGTGCGCTCCATCGAAAGCATAGAGATCAAATGCGTTAGGAGCCTTTGCGCGTGCATATACTTTATTCACGTCGGTGCGAATCCAATCCACATCACCGACATTCGGGAAGATACGGTCTTTCATCGCTGCCGAAATGAACAGCGGCCTCGGCGCGATCGCTGCAAATAGATGGTGGAAGTCAACGGGCGTGTCCTTCATATGTCCCTCGAAGCCGCCCAACCGCGGAATCAATGCGGTGTTTCGGAACCAGCGCGCAGGCGTGGGATCGCTGCGAAAACAGGTGAAGCCACAACTCACTACGCCGGCCTTGATCCGCTCATCGAACGCCATCGCAAACAAAGTTCCGTAACCACCATGTGAATGCCCAATGGACCCGATTTTCCTTTTGTCGACCTCCGGGAGTGACGACAGATAGTCCACCGCCCGCATCGCATCGTCGACCATTTTAGACATGATACTGCGCCCCGAATTGCCTTCATAAATGCGAACAGCATCTCCGTAGTGGCAGTAAAAAGTTCCACCAACCTGATAGCGCTCGCCAAAGCAAATCGCATCAGGACACAATGTGACGAAGCCGCGTTCCGCCAATAATGGCCCGTAAGCGAGTTCAGGTTGGGTCGTCAGACCGGCCGCCTGGTCTTTCCCCTCTTGCACTGTCTGATGCAGACAAAGCATCGCTGGCGCCTTGCCTTTGATATTCTTTGGAATGAAAAGCCAGGCCCGAATCGGTTCACCCGGATCGCCTTCATATTTCACCTTCTTGCGGGTGTAGTTCGGAAAGTCTTTCTCCTCCAGCACACGCGTCTTCAAAGGGCCGGCGTTTCGCTTTGATGGCCCGAGCAAATCGCGCCATGTCGTTAGAATGCGCTGCCGCAATTCGCGTTGGTTTTTCGCCGGGCGCTGATCGCCGACGCGAAAATCCAACGCCGGTTCCAACGCAGATTTCCCTGACTGCGAAGTTTCAATTTGGCAAACCTGTTCAGGATACTTTTTCCGGTAATTGTCATAGTTCCATTCCGAAGGGGTCTTGCTTTGCGCCGCCACGGAGTACGGCCAAGCACAGGTCACGAAACCAATGGCTAAAAAGAATTGAAAGAAAACGCGACGAGTTTGCATCAGGATTTGTCTAACCGTCGCCGAGTTTTCTGATTTAACTCAACTACATTTTTTACGGAGAACCGTTAACTCAAAACCGGCCGAATGACTTCGCCATGCACGTCGGTCAGCCGTCGTTCAATGCCATTGTGGTAGAACGTTAATCGCTGATGATCGAGCCCGAGCAAATGCATGATTGTCGCATGCAAGTCGTAGATCGTGGTGACGTTCTCGACTGCCTGGTAGCCGAATTCGTCGGTCGCACCGTAACTGAATCCTGATTTCACGCCGGCACCAGTCATCCAAACCGTAAACCCTTTCGGATTGTGATCACGTCCATTGGCATCTTTTTGAAACGTTGGCATGCGCCCAAATTCTGTCACCCATACGACCAGCGTATTTTCCAATAACCCACGAGCTTTCATATCCTTGATCAACGCGGCGGCCGGTTGATCGAGAATCGGTGCGTGGATTTCGTACTGTTCTTTGAGCTTCTTGTGTCCGTCCCAATTTCCAACACCTTCACCCATGGCATAGGAACCGTTGAACAACTGGACGAAACGGACACCCCGTTCGACAAGTCGCCGCGCAAGCAAGCAATTACGAGCAAAACCGGCCTTCGTGCGATTTGTATCGTCCACTCCGTAAAGAGCACGTGTCGCGGCGCTTTCCTGACTGAAATCATTCACCTCTGCCGCACTCAACTGCATTCTGGCGGCAAGTTCGTAGCTCGCGATTCGCGCGCTCAAATCGGTATCAGCGGGATGCCGCTCAAGATGCCTGTCGTTTAAAAACTTCAGGAAGTCGCGCGTCGATAAGTCGGCCCGCTTCGTAATCTCCCGAGGTGTGCTGAGATTTGGGATCGGCTTATCCGCATTGAACGCTGTTCCCTGAAATACTGCCGGCAGAAAGGCTGCGTTCCAATGATTGGGCCCAACCTGAGGAACACCACGCGGATCGGGAATGGCGACGAATGCCGGAAGATCTTTGTTTTCCGTGCCAAGAGCGTACGAGACCCAGGCCCCCATGCTCGGAAAACCTTCGAGGGTAAAACCAGTACTCATCTGATTCTCAGCCGGTCCATGCGTATTGCTCTTCGCCGTCATCGAATGGATAAAGCAAAGATCGTCCGCGAGCTCGGCAAGATTCGGTAACATGTCCGAAATCATCTTCCCGGAGCGACCGCGCGGCTTGAACTCCCACAAACCTTTGACAAGGTTCCCATTCTCACCCTGAAAAGTAATCAGCTTGTCGGCGCCCGGCAGGGGCTGGCCGTGTCGTTTAATCAGTTCAGGTTTGTAATCCCACGTGTCAATGTGACTGCATGCACCCGAGCAAAAGAGCACAACGACGTTCTTGGCTTTAGCGCGGAAGTGCGGAGGTCGCGGCGCAAGAGGATTTTCGGGTCGTATCTGCGGCCGAATTGGAACACCGTTCGCCAGGAGCCCCTGCTCTGCCAACAACGCTGTCAGTGCGATACCGCCGAGCCCAGTTCCCGCATGACGCAGAAAAGAGCGGCGATTCAGCAACGAACGCGCGGAATTGGACAGTGGCTCGTCTTTCATCTCAGCTCACCTCGCAGTAGCTTAAAAAACATAGATAAATTCATTCGCGTTTAGAATTGCTCGGCAAAAAATCGGCAGGCCTTCCTTCTCAATCAATTTTTTCGCAGCAGAAAGTTCTACTCGCGTCGGCGCACGATTAAACGCGAGAAGAAAGGCCCGACGAACTTGTGCCGGTACTTCCGTACAATCAGCTTGCAAGCGCTCCGCGAACATTTGGGCCTGTTGCATCATGAAATTACTGTTCAGGAGATTCAGCGCCTGTAATGGAGTGGTCGAACTGCCGCGTCGTGGTGCAATTTGACCGCCGTCTGGGCAGTCGAACACACCGAATGTTGCGTCCTGCTGCATACGCGGTTTAAATTGATAAATCATCCGCCGCCATTCCGCCGCGCCAAACTGTTTCTTTGGCTCATACACCCGAACGTAGTTATCATTTGGCTCGAACACCTGGTAGCCCGGGCCACCCATCGTTAAGTCCAGCTTCCCACTCACGCTCAAAATTGCATCACGGATTGGCTCCGCCTCCAGGCGTCGCGGTGAATATCTCCACAGCAAGCGGTTGCCCGCGTCGACGGCAGCATTTTTTGCATTCGCCGCGCTGGATTGTCTATAGCTGCTCGACAGCACCATCAGACGATGAATCGGTTTCAATTTCCATCCCCCGCGGATCAACTCCGTCGCGAGCCAATCGAGCAATTCCGGATGCGACGGTCGTGAGCCGTTTACCCCAAAATCACTCGGAGTGTTCACAATGCCTTCGCCGAAATGATGCTGCCATAATCGATTGACGATCACTCGCGCGGTTAACGGGTTTTCATTCGAGGCAATCCAACGCGCCAACGCGAGGCGTCTTACTTTTTCCGATGCATCCGCCGGAATGTCACATTGAGGCGCGAGCCCTTCGATAGCTCCAGGAGCAACCGGCTCCTTCGGCTGCATCGGATCGCCGCGCTGCAATCGAAACGTTTTTTCCGGCGTCCCAAAGGTCCCGGCATAGATCATCGGAACCGTAGTGAGCTGCTTGATCTTGGTTTCAAGATTCGTCCGATGTGTGACTAAATCGTTCAAACGCGCTTTCGCATCATCGCTCAATCCCTCGCCGAGGTCTGTCGGGTTGAACTTCTGCCCGGCAACATGAGGACGTCGATCGTTTGATCCAGCAACAGTGATCCAGGAGTTCGTCTCGGTTGCCACTTCGATTTTGTAGTTCGTTGCGAGTCGATCAGCGTATTTCTCCTCGCGATCGCGGCCCCATACCACTTTGTTAATGATCACTTTCTCCGACAGTTCAATCTGAACCCAGCCTTTGCCGCTTTCGCTGGAAATCCAACTATGGCTGTTACCATAAAGCCCGTCATTGATGTGCTCTAGTTTGTGCAAGGGCGAATTCGGATAGACACTGGACGCCGTTGCCTTCGCACCGGCGCTTGCCAACGCAACATTCCTCGGCCGCGGTTCTGCCGTGTAAATTTCCAGTTCATCAATGCACGGCTCGACACCCGTTGTCTCCAACACCGTGAAGCGAATATACTTTGCCTGAGTTGGAGCGAATCGATCGACGTTCAAACGTGGATGGACTTGCGGCCGAAGTTTTAGTGTTTGTTTTCCATTTGTTGGAGCATTGGTTACCTCCGACTGACGTAAACCGGGATTTGCAAGCGGCTCGAATTCGGTGAGCTTTGCTTCGATGTCATCAATTGTGGCGCGCAACTCCCTGGCTTCGGCAACGCGTTGTTCGTGATCAGGCGGTCGGAGCTCGCGTTCGCCATGTTGCACTCCGCTAAACACGGCTGTCATTGCGTAATAATCTTTCTGGGAAACCGGATCAAACTTGTGGTTATGACAACGGGCACAGCCCACGGTCAATCCGAGGAACGCACTGCCGGTCGTGCTGACCATGTCGTGTAATTCATCCGCTCGCTGCTGTCTTGTCAGCACAACATCCGGGCTCTTCACCATGTCGTTCGGACCACCCACGATGAATCCCGTCGCTTCGTCGGCGCCGAGAGTATCTCCCGCCAGCTGTTCCATGATAAACCGGTCGTACGGCTTGTCTTCGTTGAACGCGCGAATGACGTAATCACGATATGGCCATGCATTGTTTCGCGGTACGTTGACTTCGTATCCAGTCGTTTCTGCAAATCGTACCACGTCCAGCCAATGTCTCGCCCAACGCTCACCGTACCGCGGTGATGCAAGGAGTCGGTCGACAAGTTTTTCATAAGCGTCAGCATTTCGGTCCGAGACAAACTCCTCCACGTCCTCGGGCGACGGTGGCAGCCCGATTAAATCAAACATCACGCGTCGAATCAGCGTCGGTCGGTCCACCTCTCTCGACGGCGATAAATGTTTCTCCTCGAGTTTCGCCAGCACGAATGTATCGATCGGATTACGCCCCCATTTAGAGTCCTTTGTTTTCGGCGGCACAGCACGAACAGGAGATTTAAATGCCCAATGTTGTTCCACAGGCTTGTCCTCCGGCCATGCTGCCCCTTGATCGATCCATGCCCTTAGCAAGGCAACTTCTTCCCTGGTCAATTGCTTGCCTTCGCGAGGCATCACCATGTCTGGATCCAATTCAGCGACGAAATGAATTAGCGGACTGTCAACACTGTTGCCCGGAATAATATCCGGAGCGTGGTTATCGCCGCCTTTCAATGCCGCGGACTTGCGATCGAGTCGAAAACCACCTTTTTGCTTGGCGTTGCCATGACACTCCCCACAACGCGTCTCGAAAAGGGGTTTGATGTCAGTGTTAAAATCCACACGGCGTGTTGTTGCGGGCGGAAGTTTGCTGACATCGAGAGTTGCGCCGACTACAACACTTCCGAACAAGATCACCGCCGAAACAACGATACCGCGAA
>CBHWET010000287.1:0-6764 GCA_966112985.1 uncultured bacterium
CGAAGTGATTGTAGACCAGCACCGAAGAATGCGGTGAGGAGACAGACCGAGACGAATCTTTTCATGGATGTGTTTTTCATTTCTTTGGTGCGGATACGGAACGTCGAGACAAAAGACGAGAATGCGATGCCTCTCAGGTGAAAAAGAAAATTACTCATCGACTTAGGTTTAGGAGGGCCCATCTAACTTTTCTGACGATGAATATCTTCCTGCCACGGTGCGGGACCGGTCAAGGGGAATAGTAGCGCAAATTCAGCTTTTCTCGTAGGACGTACACCTACAGGCCTGTGCGGCGTTTGGAGCAGTAAACAGTAAAACCAACAAGCGGACGAGATTCGGCGCGGAGGAACAAAAAAGCCGCCACAGGCAGACTGGGCGGCTCACTGGAGTCGAATCCAGTTACTTGCTTTCGCGGACTGTCGCTTTCTTCTCTTCGAGTTCGGCTTGCAAAGATTTGCGTTCGCGAACGAGTTGCTGTTGCAGCTTCTCCATTTCTTCCGCGTCGCCCTTTTCGGCGGCCTTTTGGATCTCGTCCTTGATCGCAATTTCGCGCTGGGCAATCTTGGCAGAGTACTTCGATTCCAGTTCGCCGATTTGTTTCTTTTGGTCGGCGGTGAGCTTTACCGTCGGAGACGTCTTGTTCAAACGCTCCATAGCGAGTTCGTAGGCGGATTTCATAAGAGTTAAGACGTTTTCGGTGCAACAGGTGTTTCGACACGCTTCGGCGCGACGAGCAGGAAGCCGAGCAACAATACGCCAAGCACCACTGCTGCCGTGCTGACGTAAAGCGTACGGCGCGATGGCTCGAACTTGAATTCAACTGTGTGTTGTCCAGGCTGCAATGCGACAGCACGCATCAGGTAATTCGCGCGAAGTATTTTGGCCGGTTGTCCATCAACGAATGCGTGCCAGTTTGGATTATCCCCATCGTTCAAGAGCAGGATCGACGCTGCATTGGCGTTTGCTTTCAAAACGATATGTTTCGGTTCGTATTTTTCGATGGTGACGGTTCCGGGATCAACGGCGTTCGTCGATGGATTGGGGACGGCTTCACCTTGCTCGAGAACTACCGTCGTTGCTGGATTGAACGCAGGATCAGCGAGCGTTTTCAATGTGCTGTCGCTGTTCGTGCTGACTTGCCACTGTGAATAGAGCTTTGCCCGGGGCAGGGCGCCTGTAAATTCAATCAGCGCATATTCTCCCTGTGGATCAGGAATCATTGTCAGTTCCTCGAGACGAGTTGGCTGGCTGATCCCCGCCTTCGGAACAATCTTAAACGCCGTGTGTTGCTTGAAACGTTTTTCGACAGGATCGAGTTGCTGGTTCAACATGTCGAGGAACTGGCCGCTCATTCCTAAAAAGAAACGTGTATTCGTGAGTTGCCACTCGCGAACCAGCTTGTCGGCACTCGCGAAATTACGTCGGTACTTAGTTGTTTCGAGCGCAGCGCGTGGTTCCTGGATCACATCGAGGGATTGAATGTTGTGGTATTGAAACAGTTGCTGGAGAAGTTCGATGCCATAGAGCTGGCTGAGCATCTGCATCTGCGGAATTTGGAATGGCAACATGATCACGCGATGTTCGTAAGGTTTGTCCTTCAGGGTTTCGAGGATTGGATTGCTTTCGTACTTTTGTTTCGCGTCCCAATAGATGATCCACGGCTTGTCAGCGCGTCCGAGGTCGACGGCGAGAAATATCGCCATTATAACGCCTGCCCACTTTGCCCGCGTTCCGGAGAACCAACCACTCATCACGGCGGTGACAAGGGCGACGGCGACGAGCAGGAAGAGGGCATAAAGCCAGAATTCGCTCGTGCTCCAGGAGGCGACCATTGCTGATTGTGGAGCGTCGAAACCGATCGTCTGGAGATGTTTTTCCAAGTCACGTTTGGATGCCGAGTAAATTAACGCGCCCAACAGGCTGACGCCGACGGCAGCGACCGCGCCGAGTTGCCATTTCCGTTCGAAAGTGGTTGCGGCGGCCCACCATTTCTTGATCTGAGCCGTGACGGAATCGGTCTTTGAAATAGAGCGCTCAATGTAATCGCGGTAAAGAGATTGCAGCCCGTAACCGAACAGGATCATGACCGCGAAGTGGAACGGATGCATGAATTTCATCGGGTTACGAATCGTGTCGACCTTCGGGATCGCGTAAAACAATTGATAAAAGGGAGCGAAACGGCCCCACGCCAGCAGGAGCGAAACAACCGCGAGAACGCTCCAGAACAAAATGATTTTACGGTCGGTGGGTGCGACTGACGTTTTCTGCCGCAACGCTGATGCAAGTGCGTAAACGGCGAGTAATACGACAAGGACCCCCGCGTATTCACCCGAGCCATTGAAACGCGAAGTGGGGTTGCCAGGTGTCTGGCCAACTTTGCCCCAATAGGACTGAGGATAGATGTGGCCGGTTTGATCAGTCATTCGATAGCCGAACAACCCCGGGATGATGACACGCAACGTTTCCGCTTTCGGAATGCTCCATTGCGTCGCGAAATCCCACTTCGCTCGCTTCTCTTCTGGTGTCGCGGCCTGTTGTTCCACCATAGCGACGCCTTTGATTTGCGTGCCAACAAGCCCGACAATGGTTTGCATCGCCATCAGGCCGGCGAACGCGGCAACGAGCGCCAGGGCGATGACGCCGGTTTTGATTTTGCCAGCCGTCGTGGACTCGCTTACCCACGCGAGGAACAGCACAAACGCGCCGACGTACAAACTGAAGATCGCTCCAACATCGAAACCTTCAGTAACAGCGAGACCGACTGCGAAGCCCGCGAGAATAATTTTGATCCATGAAAACCGTTTGCGCGAACTCTGGATCGCGGCGAGCGCGAGAAAGCTGAACGCGAGCGTCAGTGGGCGGGAGCTTTGTCCCCACGCCGCATTCGAAAGGAAGTTGCCGTTCAATGCCGCTGCCATTGCGGCCAACACGCAGACGGCTGGGTAGAAATTAAGTTGGCGGAAGAAAACAAAAGCGCTGATCCCGAGGAACAGCAGCGAAAGCGGCGCATAAATATTGAGAAAGGTTTTTGGTGAAAACGTTGAAACCAAAAGCGAGGTGAAGCTTGGCGCCGGGGAAGGACCTGTAAAGCCGAGCCAATTTAAGTCCTGCCAATAACCGAAGAATGAGGAAGGCATGGCATTGGCCTTCGCGGTCATGGCTCCGAGCGGGGCGTCATTCGAGAACAGGACCTGTTTTGGATCCAAACCGCCATTGAAAAGAAAGAGCAGAACGCATCCCAGAGCGAGGAGGAGCAACAAAAAAGTCCTGGAACCACCCGGGTTATTGGCCGGAGCCGTATTGGTTTGCATATATATAAGAAGCCGAGGATTAAAGAATCCGTCTGGTTTAGTCCAGTTAAGAGCGGCTATTGTTCAAGAATTCCTTTTTCGGGAAGATAGCGCAACTTGACTCCCGGGACATTGGTTTTCAGAATCATCGGTGATTTAATGAGTTCTCGAAGCATAGTTATCATTGGCGGCGGCATCATCGGCCTGGCGACGGGCTATAAGCTCGCGCGCCAGATTCCGGGATCGAAAATCACGGTTCTCGAGAAGGAAACTGCTGTCGGACAACATCAAACAGGGCGCAACAGCGGGGTGCTTCATGCGGGGCTTTATTACAAACCCGGCTCCTTAAAGGCGCGGCTCGCCGTTTCGGGTATTCGGGAGATGGTTGAATTCTGCCAGGAGAACAGCATACCGCATGAAATTTGCGGGAAGTTGGTTGTTGCCGTGGACGAATCAGAAATGGGGCGGTTGGAGAATCTCTACGAACGCGGAACGCAGAATGGTTTGCAGGGTTTGTGCAAGTTGGATGCTAAGCAGATGCGCGACATTGAGCCGCATGTCGCTGGTATCGCGGCTGTCCGTGTCCCCCAGGAGGGGATCGTCGATTATGAAAAGGTTTGCCAGGCGATTCAGAGGCGGATTGGTGAAAATGGTGGGAAGGTTGTCACCAACGCAAAAGTGACCGCACTGAAGTCCATGCCGACAGGTTGGATCGTGACAACACCTGCAGGGGATTTTGAAGCGGACTACATTGTGAATTGCGCGGGACTTCATTGCGATCGCGTCAGCGAGTTAGCTGGTGAAAAACGCGAGGTGCGAATTGTGCCGTTTCGTGGGGAATATTATAAGATCCGTCCCGAACGGCAGTTTCTCGTCCGCAACCTGATTTATCCCGTTCCCGATCCGCAGTTCCCATTTCTTGGAGTTCACTTTACCCGGCTGATTTACGGCGGCATTGAGGCGGGTCCGAACGCGGTATTAGCTTTTGCGCGAGAAGGGTATCGGAAAACCGACCTCAATGTTCGTGATCTCTTTGATGCCTTAACGTTTTCAGGGCTGTGGAAGTTCATGGGCAAGCACAAGCGGATGAGCCTGGAAGAGGTGAAGCGTTCCTTGAGCAAGAAGTTATTCTGCCAATCACTCCAGCGTCTTGTGCCGGAAATACAAATTGAGGATCTCGCGCCCGGCGGAGCCGGTGTTCGGGCACAAGCGATGTCGCCTGAAGGGGATTTGGTGCAGGATTTCAGCCTCGTGCAACGAAACCGCGCCCTTCACGTATTGAATGCGCCAAGTCCGGGGGCGACAGCGTCATTGGCAATTGGTGGAGAAATCGCAAGAATCGTCGCTACAAACTTTTAATGGATTCCAAGTCGCCAACGTTGTCGGTTATCGTTCCGAATTACAATCATGCCAAACTATTGCCGCGTTGTTTGGATGGGATTCTGACGCAGTCATTCCAGCCAATGGAAGTGATCGTGATCGACGACGGGTCAACGGATAATAGCCGTGAGGTTATCGAGAACTACGCGAAACGCTATCCGGTGATCAAGACGTTTCCGAATGATAAGAACCGAGGAGTCAGTTACACGCTGAATCGGGGGCTGGCGCTGGCAAAGGGGGACTATGTCGCGTTTCCCGGAGCGGATGACGAGGTCATGCCCGGTATTTTTGAGAAGCAGATGGCACTGTTCAGCAAATATCCGCAAGCAGCCATGTGCGCAACGATTGTTGAGTTTCGAAATATGGAGACTCAACAAACTTACCATCAAGGGACGAAAGTCTCGGATGTGCCACGGTATTTTTCGCCGGAAGAGGTCGTGAAACTGGCCCGCGAAGACCGGTTAATCCTCTTTACCAGCACGATGACGATGCGTCGGGAGGCTATCCTGGAAGCTGGATATTTGCCGGAATTACGATGGCACAGTGATTGGTATGCTTATTTTGTTCCGTCATTCCGTCACGGATTCTGTTTCATTCCCGAAGTGCTGGGTGAATTTGCCGTATATCCCTCCAGTTATTCAAAAAAGGGAATGCGTGATCCCAAAGCGCAATATGAAGTCTTGCATCACCTGCTCGAAAACCTGTTAAGCGACAAAAATCGAGACATTTTGCCGGCAATCAAGCGGAGTGGTGTCCTTGCGCCATTTGGGAAAGAGATGTTTCGGGTTTTATTGAGCAACAAGCGGTATCGGCAGTTTATCACGCCTGCCTACATGAAGAATGCGGCATGGTGGATTGCTCGGATTGAAGCCAAGAAGGTCCTTCCGACGTGGGTGGCCGACCTTTATTTCCGTTTGGCGGGTCACAAGGTGCCCGAAAACAAGAGTCTTGAGGCCGTCAGAAACAAAGTTGCAAAACCTACAGGGCAGTGACATCTTTCCCGGCTCAATTCGCCCCAACATCGCGGATTGACACAACATGGCTGAAAAGTTTTTTGTCATCGGAAGCAACTCGTTCTCGGGTGCAAGTTTTGTCGATTACCTGCTCGAACAAGGACATGAGGTAATCGGAGCCAGTCGTTCTTCCGAAATCAGCCCGGTTTTCCTGCCCTACAAGTGGCATAAGCACCCTGCCACGGCGAAATTTAAGTTCCAACAGCTCGACCTCAATAAGGACACCGACGGGATCATTGATTCGATCAATGACTTAAAGGCCGATTACGTCGTCAACTTCGCCGCGCAGAGCATGGTGGCGGAGAGTTGGCTGTATCCCGAGCATTGGTACCAGACGAACGTCGTTGCCAATGTCCGATTGCACGAAAAGCTTCGTCAGTTGCCGTTCATCAAAAAATACGTTCACGTTTCAACGCCTGAGGTTTACGGAAGTTGCAGCGGAAATGTGACCGAAACGGCACCTTTCAATCCAAGCACCCCTTATGCAGCGTCACGCGCGGGATGTGATTTGCATTTGATGACGTTCTTCAAGAACTACAAGTTCCCGGTCGTCTTTACGCGGGCTGCGAATGTTTATGGGCCGGGCCAGCAGCTATATCGCATTCTGCCCCGGACAGCGTTTTTCATTTTAACCGGCAAAAAGTTGCAATTGCACGGTGGTGGACGATCTGTTCGGTCGTTCATTCACGCGCGCGATGTTGCTGAAGGCACGTTGCTTGTCGCGCAGAAAGGTGTTTCGGGCGAGGCATATCATTTCTCGACCGATCTATATGTCTCGATTCGCGAGGCCGTGGAAAAGATATGCGCTGCTCTCGGTGCTGATTTCAGCAAGGTCGTTGAAGTCGTCGGAGATCGTCCAGGCAAAGATGCCGCGTATCTGCTCGACAGCACGAAAGCACGAACGACGTTGGGCTGGAAGGACCGTATTTCCCTCGATCAAGGTGTCGATGAAACGATTTCCTGGATCAAAAACAATTTGGAAGAATTAAAGAAACAACCATCGGATTACATTCATAAGGCTTAATCGCATGTCTCCCAAAAAAATACTTGTTACGGGTGGGTTTGGTTACGTTGGCAGCCG
>CBHWET010000288.1:0-6748 GCA_966112985.1 uncultured bacterium
CAGGATCGACATCGTTGCGTTCGGGGTTGGATTGAGACTTCTCAGGCAACAGTTCGGATTGCGCAATAACCAGAGGCGCAGCGGCGGCTAAAGCAATGTAGACAAGCAAACCGGCAAAAATTCGGCGGGGAAGATTCATTTTTGGCCTCCTTGAGGCAAACTAAGGCCAAAATGACGGGCTACAATGCGCGTTCCCCCTCATTCCTCCATCACGCAAAGCTTCAAACAATCAATGAACTAACGAAGCTGCAGAAAATTTTTCAGAATAGTGCGGCCACTCTCAGTCAGAATGCTCTCGGGATGAAATTGCACGCCCCAGATCGGCAAGTGTTTGTGGCGCACACCCATGACTTCGCCTTCTTCAGTTTCAGCCGTGACTTCCAGAAAATCCGGCATCGTATCACGTTGAATAACCAGCGAGTGATACCGCGTCGCGTTGAAAGGATTCGGCATCCCGGCGAAAAGGTCTTTTCCGTTGTGTTTAATCGGAGACGTTTTGCCGTGCATCATCCGATAATTAACAACCACATCAGCACCGAACGTGTGACCGATACATTGATGCCCCAGGCAAACACCAAGAATGGGCACTTTACCGGCAAACTCCTTGATGATCTCGTTCGATAGTCCGGATTCCTTTGGTGAGCACGGCCCGGGCGAAATAAGGATGCGATCGGGATTCAGCTTTCGGATTTGATCGAGCGTGATCTGGTCGTTGCGATGAACTTCCATTTTCACGTCCATCTCGCCAAGATACTGGACGATGTTGTACGTGAACGAATCGTAGTTATCGATGACCAACAGCATAAGTGCGCGAAGACAATAATGCAGGAAACGGAATTCGCAAAGGGTGAACTGAGGCTGCTAGAGCGCCCGTTCGATCACGTCCTGCGGAACCTTTTGTCCCCATTTCACGGAACCTATTTTTTCGGCGAGGACAAATTTGACCTCCCCACCGCTTACCTTTTTATCAAGGCGCATCGCCCCAAACAGGTTCTTCCGTTGTGCGGCGTTCAATTTGATTCGCGTAGGCAGACCCGTCCGCGAAAACAGTTGATCGATGCGCTCGACGTCAGCGCGCGGAAGACCAGTTAATTCAGCCGAGATCTTTGCGGCAGAAATTTGCCCGATCGAGATAGCTTCGCCGTGCAAATATTTGCCGTAACCGGAAATGTTTTCGATGGCGTGGCCGATCGTATGACCGAAGTTTAAAATCGCGCGCAGGCCACTTTCCGTTTCGTCCTGCCCCACGACATCGGCTTTGATTTCGCAACAGCGGGCAATCACTTCGGTGAGAATCGATGGGTTACGCTTGAGAATCTTATCCATGTCGCGTTCCAGGCGCGCGAACAGGTCGGCATCGTAAATGATTCCGTATTTGATGACCTCAGCAAGCCCGGCGCGGAATTCCCGGGCCGGCAACGTATCGAGCGAATCCAAGTCGCACAGCACGAGTTTCGGTTGATAAAACGCGCCGACCAGATTTTTCCCTGCACGTAGATTGACCCCGGTTTTGCCGCCGACGGAACTATCCACCTGCGAAAGCAACGTCGTAGGCACCTGCACAAAAGGAATACCGCGCAAATAACTGGCAGCGACAAACCCCGCCAGATCACCAATCACCCCGCCGCCGAGTGCGACGATGAATGATTTACGTTCGAGCCGATGTGCCGCGAGCGCGTCGAAGCACTGCTCAACGAACTTGATGCTTTTGGATTTCTCGCCGGCCGGAAGAACGATGCCGATCGCGTCGAAGCCGGCGGCCTTGAGGCTTTTGAGTGCCGGCTTGAGATAGTGCTTCGCGACGTTCTTGTCCGTAATCACGGCACAACGGGCGCCGAGTTTCAGCTCGAGGCAGCGCTGGCCAATCTGCGGAATCAGACGGTTGCCGATTTCGATTGGATAACTTCGTTGGCCGAGCGGCACATTAACGACACGCATGGGAAGAACATGAAGTTTGGATTTTGAACTTTGAAGTTAAAAGTTGGGCGGAAAAACCTTCTTTTTGGGCTACAGCCGTTTACCTTCCCGGCGTCGGCCTTGAAAAAAATTCTTCTCATCTCCTCGCTCGTCGCTTGCGTTGCGATTGCTGTGACCGTTGCCATTCGGTTGTGGCAGCGGGAAGAGTCACGAACCGCCAAATTGCCCGATGGCTCGGTTGTCACGTTGGTTGCGACGTCAATCGGCATGCAGCCGTGCCGCTATAGCAGCGATTCAGTTTTGCAGCGGTGGGCACGCAAAGTCTTGCCCCCACAATTGCAGAAATATCTTCCGCCCAGCACATCAGGCTCGCTGAGTCTTGGCCCCAGCGGCAGCACGAACCATCTCGTCATCGTTTTCTTGCGAAAGGTCAGTACTGGCGCCGGCGGCAAGACGTTCTGGGACCGCATGGATGCCCTCGATGACGACGGTTTTATCTATAGTAACGAATCCGGATCAACCTCAAGCGGGGATGCAGTCGGCTGTTTCCTGCGAGCTTTTCCAAGGCGCCAAAAGACATTCGAACTGCGAATGTTCAAACAGGACAGACTCGTGGCAACTTTCCGCGTCGACAATCCGATACAAGGACCTTTTCCAAAGTGGGAACCGGAGCCGGTTCCAAACACAAAAACCAACGGACCGCTCACTGCGCGGCTAAGTGGTGTGAAGGTTGAAACGAACTGGCAACATCGGCCGTATTGGAAGCCCAACGTCACAGTGAACGCGCTGGATGAGACCTGGCGCGGGCATCTAGATGAATCGACGTGGATCACCGATCCGACGGGGAACACATGTTCGTTTCTGTCGCCGCGAGAGGCCGTTTGGAAGGTGAATGTTTTGTGCTCGCGCTCCCCGGACGCGCCGTTTCATTCGAATGAGATTTGGATCGTGCCCAACATCGTATTGCCGGCACCCGCGGCACTGACCGAATTGCATCTCACCCATCAGATTGACGGAATTCCGTTTGAAGTGCCGGTAATTTGCGGTGCAGGAACATTACTTGTGACAAACGGATATCATTTCGGCGTCGCACCGGAACTAAGGAACTACGCCGGTGGCTGGAGCCAGGGGGGCGAGGGCACGAACCGGTTTGAACAATGGTCAAGCGATTGCCCAATGATCCTTATCCGATGTCGAGACATGGCAAACGTACCGATTGTCATAAGGTTCAGAGATGAGCGGGGGCAATTAATCCAAGCCGAAGACACTCCTTACGGCGACCTGACGACGGCTTCGGGGCGTGATTACATCAAACGTCTAAAGAAAACTGACGCAAAGAAGATTCAGTTGGAGATTGCGGTCAATCGGCCGCGGCAGTTCGAGTTTCTCGTCGATTCAAAAGCGATCAACACGACGGGTACTGTTAAAACAACGCAATAGTAATGACCGAATTGGAACGGGTGCTGCGGGGCAAAAATACTTTAGGAAAAGGTCTTGCTAAACTATTTAGCCAGCCTATATTGCGGCTCCTTTATCGCGGGGTGGAGCAGCCTGGTAGCTCGTCAGGCTCATAACCTGAAGGCCGTGGGTTCAAATCCCACCCCCGCAACCAATTTGAAGTATGAAACCCCTGATCGTCAGGGGTTTCTTGCTTTTCAGACTCTGCTTCCAAGTTCCTAATCCTGCAGAATCAGCGTTATCTGCCGCACGTCCATGACGGACTTTCCAGGAATCTTCAGGGCACGCAAGGTCAGTGGACCGCGCCCCTTCTCCAGATGAATTGTTCCCAACTTCAATGTTCGAAACTCTTTCATGCGCGATTCGCCAGCCGGACGAGGAATTGTGTCCTGATTCGTATAGAGCGGCGAGTCGAAGCCAGGCGACACCGTCCCCGCCAGTTTGCTGTTACCAAAACTCAGCTGCACTTCCGATCCGGCATCCGCTTCGGAACATGTATACAGAATTTCCGCGGCGTAATTGCCGGAAGTCATCGTTTCGATATCCCACGTCATCGTGTCATCGAGGCTCGTCCAATGAACAAAATACGAGCAATTCGGCGCGCTTGCGCTGCGTTCAATGCCGCCATGAGACACACCATCCCGCGCCGGAAGCGGGGTTCGACGGAATTCGCGATACCCTACCGGGAACGGACGTGTGTCGGCTCCATCACCCGATTTGCGTTGTTTCTTTTTGCCACCATCACCAGTAGTTGAGCTGGCAAACTCCTTAAAAACGTCGCCTCGCCATTTGTTCACAGCGCGAGTCAGTTCAGCCGCAACCTCAGGCTTCGCTGCGGCGATGTCTTTGCGCTGGCCGGGATCGCTGACCATGTCGAAAAGAGCGCCGCTGTTATCGAGTCGATACTGCTGCGTTCGAACACTGACCTTTCCGTTCTGATGCGAAAAAATCATTCGATCCGGCCAATTCGATTCCGTTCCAAAGAGCAATGGCGAGATGTCTTTCCCGTCCAACGGCTTTTCACCAACGCGTTTAATGCCCGTCAACGACGTAAGGGTTGGAAGCAGATCAATCGCGCCAGCGATATGAGGAATCGTCAGGCCCGGTTTAATCTTGTTCGGCCACCGAATAAAGAACGGCACGCGCACGCCGCCTTCATCTGTCGTTCCCTTTTTTCCCTTCATACCACCATTCCATCGAAACGTTGCCGGTCCGTTATCGGAGAAATAAACAACAATCGTGTTCTCCGACAACTTGAGTTCATCAAGGCGACGCAGCACACGACCGACGTTCCAATCGATATTCTCTGTCATGGCCAGCACACAACGCGTTTCATCGGGATTTTCCGAATCCGCTGCATTGGCACGTTGAGAAAGAGGTTTGCCTTTGAATCGCTGCCAATATTTCTCCGGAACAGCGAAAGGAGAATGGGGCGTGTTGAATGGCAGATAACAGAAAAACGGCCGTGCCTTGTTCTTCTCGATGAACGCGATGGCGTGGGCAGTGAAGTCGTCGGCGATGTAGCCTTTGCCCCGCACAGGTTCACCATTGTGTTCCAGCGGCGGATCAAAATATTCGCCCCAATGGCCGGAGGTGAATCCGTAATATTCGTCAAACCCGCGCGCATTAGGATGATATGGCCATTGGCTGCCGTTGTGCCATTTACCAAAACATCCCGTCGCGTATCCGGCGGCTTTGAAAGCATCGCCGATTGTCTTTTCGTCGAGGTTCAACCGTTCCTGCCCGGTAGAAACTCCGCGCACACCGCCGCGCGAATGATAACGTCCCGTAAAAAATTCCGCCCGTGTCGGAGCGCAAACAGGACACACATAAAATCTGTCTAGTGACACGCCGTTCTTCGCGATCGAATCAATGTTAGGTGTCTTGACGCTCGTGTTCCCTGTCGCACTCAGGTCCCCCCACCCCTGATCGTCTGCGAGCAACACCACGACATTCGGCGGTACAGCGCGAAGCGACGTTGTGTGACAAAGGGCGACAACAGCCAACAAACCGAAAAATCGGCGCACTGCTTTCATTGTTTTTTCTTTTTCTTAGGCCCAGCGGCTGCGGGAATAGACTCTTTGTTCGGCGTTGGCATGATTGCATTAACGTCCTGCCGCCACTGCATCATCCGCTCGCGGAGTTCCTTCACGATTCGCGGGTTTTCTGAAGCGAGATTCTTCGTTTCACCTGGATCTTTGCGAATATTGTACAGCTCAAGGCTCCCGTCCTCGAACCACTCGATCAATTTCCAATCGCCCTCGCGAACCGTGCCGCATGGAGCGCCTCCCTGGTTTCCGTAATGCGGATAATGCCAGAACAGCGGCGCGCCGCGTTTGAGTTTCCCGCCTTTCAGTAATGGAACAAGGCTCACGCCGTCGCGATGTTGCTGCGGAAATGACGGCAACCCTGCGAGGTCGAGTAAAGTCGGATAGAAGTCGGTCGTGATCACCGGCGTGTCGCAAACCTTTCCGGCTTTTGTGACGCCCGGCGCCCGAATGATCCAGGGCGTGCGAATGCCACCTTCGTAAGGCCAGCCTTTGCCGCCTCGCAATGGTACATTCGATGTGGGGTGCCCCTCTGCTGTCGCGAGCCCTCCGTTATCGGAGGTGAATACGACAATCGTCCGATCGGCGACGCCGTTTTTCTCCAACGAGGCGAGAATTCGGCCAATAGCAGAATCGAGTTGCTCCACCATTGCCGCGTAGGCCGCGTGGTTTTGTACGAGCCGGATCTTGCTGTCGCGGTCATGACCCCACGCATCTTCCGGAGCCGAAGCTTTCTTCAATTCATATTTCTTCACCAAATCCGCCCGGGCACCGATCGGAATGTGCACCGCGAGGAAAGGTACGTAGGCGAAAAAAGGCGTGTTCTTATGCTCACCGATAAATTTTTCTAAATCATCCGCGATGCGGTCAGTCGTCTTGGGATCATCTTCAGGCTTACGAGCTGATTCTGTGGGCGGATAATAAAATGACCCTTTGCCAACAAGGCCCGGGCCAAAACCTTGTGCATTCGGCGAATACTCACCGTTGCCAAGATGCCATTTACCAGAAAAAAATGTCGCATAACCGGCATCGCGGAATCGTTCGGCAATAGTGACCTCTTCCAGCGGCAGGAAATGCGAATTCGGCGCAGGAGTCAGTTTGCCCGGGCGATTTTGTCCGATGTAATCGGTAATGCCGAAGCGAGGCGGATATTTCCCCGTCATGATGCTGCCGCGCGTCGGAGAACAAACACAACACGCCGCATAACCCTGCGTAAAACGCACCGCACTTTTCGCGAAAGCATCAATGTTTGGCGTCTCATAGAACGACTTCGGATTATTCACGCCGACGTCCATGTAACCCATATCGTCGGCCAGAAGGAAAAC
>CBHWET010000289.1:0-6747 GCA_966112985.1 uncultured bacterium
TTCGACCCTTTTTGAGCGTTCCAAAGGATGCGGTTGAAGAGATCTTCGGGGCATTGATCCATCTTTTCCAGCGGCAGTTTGGTCGAAGCGATCGCGAACTTCTTTTGAACCGGGTCGAGGATGGCCTTGACCTCTGGATTCAACTGGTCGAGCGGAATCTGGTTTGGGGTGACGGTGAACGGAGTGAAATCCGGCTTGTCTGTGAAACACGCGAACATGGGAGTGGCCGAGGCGTCCATCTGCGTCATCGGCGGCAGACCAAGGATGAGTTCCATCGTGCGCATCAAACTGGTTTGGTTGTAATTCACGCTGACCACGGTTTTCCGCTTGGTGTAAGGACTCACGACGTAGGCGGTCGTTCGATAGCCGCTGACGTGATCCCATCCGGCTTGCGGATCATCTTCGATCGCGAAAATGCAGGTGTCTTTCCAGAACTTACTGTGACTGATGGCTTCGACGATGCGTCCGAAGGCGAGATCATTATCAGCGACCATGGCGCCGGGCGATTGTCCCCCGGGTTTCGTGCCCGCGGTGTGATCATTCGGGAGACAGATGATGCTAAGATTCGGCATGTCGCCCTTGGTTTCGAATTCGCGAAGTTCCTTGATGAATTGCGTTGCTCTGAATTGATCTGGGACGCGCAGGTTCCACCCAATCGTGTTCGTCATCATGTGAGGACGCAGTGATTCCACGCCGGGTTCACAGCCGTAGATGAAATCGCCGGATTGATTGACGTAATCCTTCCAGTAGTCGACGAAACGCGCGTTCTTTTTGATTTTCGGATCTTTCCAATCGGCGAAACCGATCGTGTATTCGCCGTAATCGCGAAACGTTTTGCCGTGGGCGAGAACGTTATCCCAGATGAAACCGCCGGGAGAATAAACCATGGCGTCAATACCGTCGGGCGTCATGCCGTGGGTGTAACTGCGCGGAAAACCGGCGAAGGATTTTTCCATGTAATCGGTGGCGAAGGCCGTGTCAGTCCATTGATGACCGTCGGCACTACAGATGCCAGAGCAGTAGGTGTTATCAAGGAGCACAAATTCGCGGACCATTTTATGTTGGTTCGGCGTAAACTTCTCGCCCCAGGTGCAGAGTTCCAAATTGCCGTTTCCTTCCTTGATGTCGCCGAGCACCTGGTCGTAAGTGCGATTTTCTTTGATGATATAAACGACGTGTTTGAAGACGGACGGTTCGCCGACACGTTCCGGAACCGGGACGGCAGGGCGATCCGGGCGGGCGGGCTTGAGCGCCTCCTGCATGACGGTATCGCGATAATTCTGCAGAACTGTCGCGGTATACTTCTCGAGTTCCTTTTTCTTTGGCGTGGGAATGAGCGAGAGCGTGCCGAAATGATCGTGGCTGTTGTATTTCGGACGGCCGACCGGAAGGGTCCCCTTTATGTTGGCCACGTAAACCGCCGAACGTTTCGCATCATGAACAATGGCGCCGGGAAACCAACCGACGGGAATAAGGCCGAGAATTTTGGATTCACTTGGGCGGAATGAAACGACGGCGATGGCGTTTTGACTTCCGTTGCAAACGTAGAGCGTATCGCCATGAGAATCGAAGGTAAGCGCATTCGGGCTTGCGCCGAAAATGTCGTTGGCATGCCAGCGCAGCGAGATCGTTTCGACAACTTCATCTTTCCGTACGTCTACTACGCTGACGGTGTCGCTTCCGGCGTTTGCGATGCAGACGAATTTGCGGTTTGGTGTGAGTGCAATGGCGGAGGCGTGTATTCCGAGAAGGATCTCTTTGATGACTTTTCCCGTGGTGAGATCGATGATCGAAACGGAACCTTCGTTGGCGATGAAGCGAACTGGATCAACGCGAACCGTTGTGCCGCGACCAGCGGGGCCGGTTACGCTCTTCGTCTCGGGACGGCGTCCACCCCAATTGCTGATGTAGGCTTTGTTTCCGACAAGCGCGACACCGTAGGGCAGGGCGCCGACATTAAATTGGCGAAGCGTTTTACCGGTATGTGCGTCAAGTTCGAGGAGGTGATTCGATAAATTTCCCGCCACATAAAGCTTTTGGCCACCCGCGGACACAGCAAGACCGGCTGGGATTTCGTTTTTTCGACGGGGGGCATTTGCAGGAGGAAGTGAAAACGAGTTGATGCCGGTGACTTTGTGGTCTTTGGCAACAGCGAACACCTTAATCGTGCCGAAAACATCCGAGAGGTAAAGCCGTGAGCCGTCGGGCGAGAATGCCAGTCCAGTGTAGCTCGCCCGAGCCGCGGTGTCCGGTTTCAGAATTTCTACCGAAACAACATCACCTTTTTCCGACGCGGCGCTCCTTGGCAGGTGGACGCGCTGCCGAATTTCGCCCGTCGCCGGGTCAACGACGACCAAATCATGTTGTCCGAAGGTAGCGAGAATTGCGCTGTCGGGACTCAGCGCCAACACTTGAGGACGCGCTTCCGGCAGTTCGACCTGGCGTCCGGCTGGAGTAAGAACGCGGTTCACCGGGATTACTGTTGTAGTGGAATCGATTCTGCCGACAGGACGTTGTTCATCGGCTGATTGGACAATGCTTGCGCCGAGGCTGGTCAGAATGAGCGCGGCAAAGATGATAGTGGGGTTACGTCTGCTCATAGCAATATCAGTCACCAGCCAAAGCGATCGCGCAAGCAAAGATGTTGTTCCAGACGGGAAATGCACTTCTGTCATTGGATGCGGCATCCCACAACCGAGCCGCCGTCACGCGTGGATTATGTTGCGAATGGCCTGGTCTTTCTTCACAATCTTCGCGTGTGTCGCCGCTTCGCAAACAACGTTTTCTCCTGCTTTGTGGCGAACCTTTTTTGGGCCATTTTGTTCACTTCTTTTAGCTCCCATGCCACGGCCGGTTACTCAGAGCAAACGTGGCAGGTGGCCGACGGATTACCCAGTGCTCAGGTGCGAGCCATAACGCAAAGTCGCGATGGATATCTATGGCTCGGAACATTGGAAGGTCTTGCGCGTTTCGATGGGACTACATTTACAACCGTAGAACGTCGAACTTTCCGCGACATGAAAGGCCAGCTTTACATTGGACTGGCCGAAAGTCAGGACGGGAGTATTTGGTTTTCAAATGGGCAGGGGCTCAGTCGCCATCTGGGGGATAAAACGATGTTCTATGGGGTGACGAATGGTTTGCCGAGCGAATACGTTATGACGGTATTCGTGGACCGCCGTGGAGAAATTATCGTGGGGACAGATAAAGGGGTTCGGAAATTCGAAAATGAGGAGTTTGTTCCGTTGGTCGCGGAGGACCCGATCAGTAATGCGCCGGTGCGTGTAATCGTTGAAGAAAAATCCGGCACCATATTGCTTGGGACGGGGAAAGGCCTTTTTAAATTCGCCGATGGCAAGATCACCACATTTGGTAAGGAAGGCGATCAGCTGAAAGATAATCCCGTCTTCTCCTTGGCCATTGGTAAAAATGGACGCCTTTGGCTGGGAACCAGCATGGGCATCACACGAATCGACGACTCCATTACGCATTTCGGCATCAAGGACGGTCTCCAGACAAATGTCGTTCGGGCGCTGTTTTGCGATAAAGCGGGGACTTTGTGGGTGGGGACGCAAATTGGTTTGCAATGTCTGGAACAGGAACAACTCCCTTTCGTCAACCAATCCAACTCAACCGGGGACACCCAACAGCACGAGTTGATCTACACGATCTTTGAAGATGAGGAACATAACATCTGGATTGGGACCAACCGGGGTCTAAGACGACTAAAGGCCGAGCGCTTCAGGGCGTTCTCTTTGAAGGAAGGCCTTCCGAATAAGGCGGTATATAGCGTTTATGAAGATCGGCGCGGCACGGTCTGGCTTGGAACTGCGACCGGTATAGCCCGTATCAAGAACGACGTTGTGTTGCCGTCACTTGCTTTTACGAATGAGACAAGCACTTATCATTTTCCCAGGATTCCCGTTCTCTCTGTCCTCGAGGATGAAGATGGCGATATGTGGTTTGGAACTCAGAACGGCATTTATCGTATGAGGGATGAGGACCTTCTCCATTATACCGCTGAAAAGAGCAAGCTCGCCGACAATACCGTTCGCTGCATGCTTCAGTTTAACAGCAAGACGTTCTTCTTCGGCAATAATAACGGCCTGACACGCTACCGGTTTCAACTTTTTACGAACTATGCATCGAAAGTCGGACTGCGTTTCACCGACGTCAAAGCGCTGGCGCATGGAAAAGAGGGGAAGATGTGGGTGGGTTCTGAAGAAGGTCTCACTGTGTTCAGGGGCGACACGTATAAGCGTTACACGATGAAAGATGGCTTGTCGTCGGAATGGGTAAACGCGTTGTACGTCGATAAAGAAGAGACGCTTTGGATCGGAACTGAAAATGGGGGGCTCGATCGGTTTAAAAACGGCCGTTTTGTGGCGATCACCCCGGCGGCGGCGGGTATTTTCAGCGAACGCATCTATTCAATTATCGAAGATGACAATGGGAATCTTTGGATGGGGTCACGACACGGAATTTTTCATGCGGAGAAAAAGGAGCTGGACGATTTTGCGGACGGGAAAATCAGTTCGGTTCACTGCGTATCGTACGGTCAACCGGATGGACTTCGTAATACTCAATGCAGTGGCGTTTCACAACCAGCGGCATGGAAGGGAAGGGATGGACGGTTGTGGTTTGCGACGATCGATGGTGTGGCAATGATTGATTCACGGAAAATTACGATCAACACAGTGCCACCAAAGCTGATCGTGCAGAAAGTTATAGTTGACGGGCAATCGATGAACCTGCGTCAACGCATGCGTTTTGCTCCGGGTAAAGGCAACTTCCAGTTCGAGTATACCGCTATTTGTTTGCAAGCACCGGAAAAGGTGCGGTTCAAATACATGCTGAAGGGGGTGGATGCAGACTGGATCGATGCTGGAACCCGCCGAGTCGCCAGTTATGCCAACCTTGCTCCCGGGACTTACGAATTTCTGTTGCGTGCGTGTAACAATGACGGCGTTTGGACAGAAACCCCGGCATCGTTTGCGTATACCTTGGCCCCGCACTTTTACCAGACCACGGTATTTTACATCGGCTGTATTTCTGCGCTGGCATTTGGAGCGCTGGGGTTTCACATGACGCGCGTTCGCAGCATGGCCGCACGGGAAACCGAGCTTCGCGAGCTTGTGGCGAAGCGGACTGCGCATCTCGAAGAGGCGCTGAAGTCGATGGAGACGTTCACCTACAGTATGGCCCATGACCTCCGTTCTCCTTTGCGTGCCATCCGTGGTCTTACCCAGGTGTTATTCGAGGATTATCGTCAACACTTCGATGCAACGGCCATCAATTATTCCCAGCGTATTGAGCGTTCGGTCGAAAAAATGGACGCTTTGATCGCTGATCTTTTGGTTTATGGCCAGTTGGCTCATTCAAAAGTTCCGGTAAAGACCGTGAATTTAGAAAACATTCTGGAAAAGGTCCGGCTCGAACTCGAACCACAAATTCGTGCCCGTAAGGCGGCAATTGAAACGAAAGGGCCACTGCCCGAAGTCATTGGCAATGACGTGCTCCTGCAACAAGTCTTGATCAATCTGGTGAGCAATGGAATTAAGTTCGTTGCCCCCGACACCGAACCACGATTGCAGATATGGGCGGAGCGTGAAGGAGACAAGGTCAGAATCTTTGTTCGAGACAACGGCATCGGAATCAAACCGGAGCATCACCAGCGCATCTTCAATCTCTTCGAGCGCCTGCATGGCGAAAATGTCTATCAAGGAACAGGTGTCGGCCTTGCAATTGTGCAGAAAGCGATCGAGCGAATGGGCGGGAAGGTGGGAGTCACCTCACAATATGGCAAAGGTTCGTGCTTCTGGATCGAGCTTCCTGGGGCATTTTAGAATTATTGAGAGGGAGGCGAGCGGCGATCGAGCCCTGCCTTCTTGGCCAACCGGATTACGTCCGACCACGGCAGAATGAAATGCGAATTGGTCTCCGGATTTCTAACAATGGGCGCTCTTGAAATCCTTCCAAGAAACAATTGATACTCATTCCCCTGGTCATCGACGCCGTCGGAAACGTATTCGAGTTCCTGCTTTAGCAAGTCATTCGATGCAAAGAGCCGTCCAAAAGCTTCCGAACCAGCCAAGGGCTGCTCCTGCACCACTTCTTCATTGAACTTTTGTTCAGCCAACCTCTCGTTTTGTCGCGCCAGCCAATCGAGGTCGTTATGTCGTCGTTCCATAAGATAGCGTGAAATTTGGTTAATTATAACCGGGTTTCGTCAGGAGTGCCTCCCGTTATTCTCAGTAGGCAAACCATGTCCTCTAATGGACAGGTAGATGCGTAAAACCGTTTGATGGTCTTGTCGCGCGCATGACATTTTCGCGTTAAACCAATATTTTTAGGCCTCGCAACGCGGAATGGCCTGCTCTAATCGTGTCTGTTTGAGGGTTGCGCTTTGCTGGCCTGCGCTTAAACTGGCATTCTATATTATATGAGTCAGCGGAAGTTCTATTATTTCGACAATAACGCAACGACACGCATCGCGCCGGAAGTTTCTGAGGCAATGTTGCCATTTCTTACTGAGCTTTGGGGGAATCCATCGAGCGCTTATCAATTTGGCGCCCAGGTTCACAAACACGTGGAAGATGCGCGCGCCAAAGTCGCGGCCCTGATCAATGCTGACCCGAAAGAAATCATTTTCACGAGCTGCGGCACCGAAAGTAACAACGCCGCGATCCATAGTGCGCTGGTCACGACTGGCAAGAAACACGTGATCACGACTGCGGTCGAGCACTC
>CBHWET010000290.1:0-6705 GCA_966112985.1 uncultured bacterium
AAGTCGAGCACAACGCCGATGTCGGTACTGCGAGCCGGATACGGCGAGAGACGATGCGTTTCGATAAAGCGCGGTTCCGTAGCGACGGTTTCGAGGTATTTAAAAACGGGATTGAAGCGTTCGACGTGGCCAACCTGCAACACGAGCTTCTTTTGTTGCGCGAGTTGAACGAGTTCAGCCGCCTGCTCGGTTTTATCGGTCATCGGCTTCTCAACGAGCAGATGTTTGCCGAGATCCAGGAACTTTTTCGCGAGATCAAAATGCGTAACGGTTGGCGTGACGATGCTGAAGGCGTCGGCAGCCGCGGCGATTTCATCGACGGAACCAAACGCGCGAACAGAATATTTCTCAGCGATTTTGCGAGCGGCCTCCGCGGAGACATCATAAACCCCAACGAATTCAACCCGTTTTGCCGCGGCAAGTTCGGCGTAGATGCGAGCGTGCTCTTTCCCGAGCGATCCTGTTCCTAAAACGGCGACTTTGAGGGACGACGACATGGCTGGTTTATAAAGTCCCATGCCCTCCGATCAAAGTTCAAAGTAAAGCAGTCCGGAAAGTCCCAGGCACGGAAGAGAACGGGACAATTCTTATTGGTTGTCACAGATCCTGCATTGTAAACGCTGAAGTTTCCAAAACACATGGCGACCGCGTATGATTTCTTACGAAAAATCTATCGCATCGCTGGCAGCACGATTGGAAACGTTGGGAAAAATAATGCACCGGTCCTCTCCGCTTCGGCGTTGGGCGGTTTTCGAGAATTCTGCTCCATAATGAAGTGACAATCGGTCCAGTGAATTTGTTCGGGACTAAAACGGAGTGGGAACGGGTTCCGCAAGGTTTCCTTCGTCGAAAACGAGATGGCAACGGGCGGAGAAAATTTTCCGCTACCAATTCCGAAATGGGAACGCCAGGAAATAATTTTCCCGCGTCAGTTCCAAAATGGGAACGGGGTCAGAAAATTTTCCACCGTCGATCCCGAAGTGGGACTGTCGTCGGAAAGTTTTCCGACGACCAAAACGAAATGGAATTGTCGCGGGAAAATTTTCCCGAACCCGTCCTGAGATGGGAAGGCCATGGAAAAATTTTCTCCGACCAGTCCCGAGATGGAATTTCCATTCGAAAATTTTCCGACGCCGATTATGGAATGGAAATTCCGAGGGAAAATTTTCCCACGGAAATTCCCAAGTGTTTTCGCCGCCGGAAAATTTTCCCTCGTCTGCACGCACCTATAAATCAGCGACTTACAACAAATGGCTATTTTTGACCACCTGAACCGCCTCTTTTCGTCGTGCGATGAATTCAAACGTCATGCCAATGAGCAAATTGGCGTATTTCCAATGGCAAAGGTATGCCGAAACGGCAAAATCAGGAGAAGTTCACCCGCACCAAGGTCGGCCCTAACGGGAAGCGCCAATGTTGACGGTGTCCGAACAGAATTTGTCTCCTGCGACAAAAACTTCTCGCGGTGAATCGGCGTTTCTGTATCGTGCCCGCGTTTGTGAATGAGGTAATGATTGGACGATTATTGTACTGACGTAAATCCCCTCTCCCGTTACTCCATTCATGCCGTTTGAATTTTATGGAAGCTAAAGCTGATATCGCCGTGATTGGTCTGGCTGTCATGGGCCAGAATCTTATTTTGAACATGAACGACAAAGGTTTCACCGTTGTCGCGTTCAACCGGACCGTCTCGAAGGTAGACGAGTTCCTCAACAACGAAGCCAAAGGAACAAAGATCATTGGCGCACGTTCCATCGAGGAAATGGTGAAACTGCTGAAACGCCCTCGCCGCGTGATGCTCATGGTCAAAGCGGGCGCACCGGTCGACGAGTTCATCGAACATCTTCTGCCACACCTCGAAGCGGGCGATATTATCATCGATGGCGGTAACTCTCTTTTCGACGACACCGCCCGCCGTGTGAAATACGTCGAAAGCAAAGGACTGCTCTATATCGGCACCGGTGTCAGCGGTGGCGAAGAAGGCGCGCGCCATGGCCCAAGCATTATGCCCGGCGGTTCCCCTGCCGCGTGGCCGCACGTTAAAAATATTTTCCAGGGAATTGCTGCGAAAGTCCAGGACGGTGCCCCGTGCTGTGATTGGGTGGGCGAAGGTGGCGCCGGCCATTACGTGAAGATGGTCCACAACGGCATCGAATACGGCGACATGCAGTTGATCTGCGAAGCCTATCAGATGATGAAGGACGGACTTGGGATGACGGCGGACGAAATGCACAACGTCTTCGCTGACTGGAATAAAGGTGACCTCGACTCTTACCTTGTTGAAATCACCCGTGATATTTTGGCCAAAAAGGATGACGACGGCACGCCGCTCGTTGATAAAATCCTGGATACAGCCGGACAAAAAGGCACGGGCAAGTGGACGGTGATCAGTTCCGCGGAGTTGGGTATTCCCATTACGTTGATTTCCGAAGCGGTTTATTCACGCTGCATCTCTTCCTTCAAAGACGAACGTGTCGCCGCGGCTAAGAAACTGAAAGGACCACGTCCGAAAATTTCTGGCGATCGCGCCAAGTTTATCGATCAGATCCGACAGGCGCTGTTTGCTTCGAAAATTGTGAGCTATGCGCAGGGTTACATGTTGATGCGGGCTGCGGCAAAGCAGAATGGGTGGAACCTGAACTACGGCGGCATTGCCTTGATGTGGCGTGGTGGCTGTATCATTCGAAGCCGTTTCCTTGGCGATATCAAAGCTGCATTCGACAAGAATCCGAAGCTCACCAACCTCCTTCTCGATAATTTCTTCCGCAAAGCGATCAAGGATTGTCAGCGCGGCTGGCGCAATGTGGTAGCGACTGCGGCAAAGAAAGGTATTCCGGCTCCGGCGTTTTCAACGGCGCTTAACTTTTATGATGGTTACCGCACGGCGCGTTTGCCGGCGAACCTGCTGCAGGCACAACGCGACTACTTTGGCGCACACACTTACGAACGCGTCGACAAACCACGAGGCGAGTTCTTTCACACGAACTGGACAGGACGTGGAGGCACGACTAGTTCGACGACTTACAACGCCTGACGATAAAAGGCAGTGCGAAACTATAAAGGCTCTCTTCGGAGAGCCTTTTTCTTTATAAGCCAGAGCAATTTGCAATCGAAACTGTCCGATAACAGAGCAATTCATGGAAAAGGCCAAACCAGATGGAGAAACTATACCGAACGCCGCGCAGTTATGGCTTGTCTTTTAAGGGTGGTTTCTCTACTTACTCGTTGCCCTAATCCGCCTTTCCGTGTTGGCTGCATTAGGCATATCCGGATGAAAAAGAACAACTGGCCGTCAACCTGGTACCTGTTCCTCGCGAATATCATCGCAATCTTGCTTTTCCCCGCTCTTGCCTGCCAGGGAGCCATCGTTACTAACGCGGTCTTAAATCCGATTGAGGATGCGACCGTTCGTGCCGGTTTCACGGTGCAGAAGAAGAATTTCGGAACCGAGCCCGTCCTGGAATTGCAAAGCGCAGAGTCTGAAGCCTATCTGAAATTCGATTTAACCGAGGCGAATTCGTTGTTAAAACAGGCCAAACTGCGGTTTTACGCCGGCTCCGACAAAGCATCAGTTGCCATCGTGTCAGTTCGCACTCTGTTGGATAAGGCGTGGTCTGAATCATCGCTTACCTGGAAAACAAAGCCGGAACAGGATGCAACCATTGGGCAAGCTCAATTGGTTGGCAGTTCGCCCGCATGGTATGAAGTGGATGTGACGTCGCAGGTTAAAGCGGAACTTGCGGCCGGAGGTTCCAGCTTTCATGTTGCCCTCGTCGTATCCGACGGCGAAGGAAATAAAATTTCCATTAATTCCCGAGAGGCTACGGAAAACAAACCTGAGTTGGTATTGATGCGTTCGTCGATAAATGTGCGCATCGTATTTCGACCCTCCGAAAGCGGCGCCCCCGCTGGCTATCTCGTCGATAACGGAACGGAGTACGGGCCGCATCCCAATGGTTTTACGTATGGCTGGAACATGAACATCAGCAAGTACGTCGCGGATCGCACACAACCGGCATTTGCCGTCGCCAAACAGTCAAGGCCGCCGGATGCGCGCTACGCCTGCGTCGTGGCTATGGACAATCCCGACCTTGAGAAGCCTGCGTTCTGGGGGATATCGTTGCCAAACGGCACTTATAAAGTGCATGTTGTCGCCGGCGACCCTGGCTATTACGACAGCGTCTACGCCCTGAACGTCAATGATGTGATGATCCTTGAAGGTATTCCTGACCAGGCCAAGCGCTGGGTGGAAGCCACAAAAACGATCGCTGTTGATAATCAAAAGATCATCATCACGAACAACCCCAAAGGAATTAATAACAAGCTCTGTTTCGTTGAAATATCGGAAGCACGTGACGGAACAAAATAGTTCGTGAAACGAACGAGATAATTCAGCAAACTAGTCGAATATATGAGTCCCTCAAACGAAGGCATGGCGCCAGGAAAAGCAGTCGGCGGTGGACGTTACATCCTCAACAAACAACTGGGCGACAATCCTAACTTCTGGCTGGCACACGACGAGATTGATAATCGTCCTGTAGTCCTCAAGTTCCTCGCTGCAGAATTGTATCAGGATCCGCGCGGGATGGAGGAACTGCGAAACCAAATCGCCGTCGCGACCAAAGTATCTCATCCAAACATCGCACAGATTTACGGGCTGCACGAAGCCGAAGGCTCCCAGCCGTTCATCATCGCTGAATACATCGAAGGGATGAACCTGCCGCTGTTGCAATCGATGCAACCGAACCGCGTGTTCAGCTGGGTGTTTCTCTCTCCGATTCTGAAGCAGATTCTCGCCGCGGTCCAATATGCGCACCAGAATAATATTATTCAGGGCTCTTTGAAACCGGCGAATTTGATGCTCGATCGCAAAGGGCAGATCAAAGTTCTCGATATTGGCGTTGCCGGGATTCTGAACAACCCGCTTTACGGCGCTCCCCCGACGTTGATGCCGTATTTGAGCCCGCAACAGGTCGATGGCAATCCGCCGGAGATTACAGACGATATCTATTCACTGGGCGTCGTGCTTTATGAATTCTTGACGAGCACAGTGCCGTTCCACACCGGAGACATCCTTCCGCAGATCCGGAGCACGCCGGCACAGGCTATCCAGCAGAGGCTGTATGCGCTGAAGGTCACAAATCCAATTCCGCAGATCGTGACATCTATTGTGATGTCATGCCTGGAAAAGAGCGCTGCCGCACGTCCACAGGACATCGAAACAATCAGCAACAGTATCGCTATCGCCGAAATGCAGGCGCAAGCGCCTCAGGAAGCTCCCGCACCGGCAGCTCCAAGCGCGGCACCGGCACCGGCCGCCCCGCGCGCCATCACTCCCGCCGCGGCGCCTGCCCCCTCTGCGCCAAGCGCACCGCGACCGATTCCCGCGCCTGCCAAGAGCAAAACTCCGGTCCTCGCACTCGTGATTGGTCTTGTCGTCGCAATGATCGGCGGTGTTGGCGGAACACTTTGGTGGTTGAGCAAGCGGGCGCAAAACCAAAAAGATCAGGAGCAACAGCAAGCAAGGGTAACGGAGCAAAAACCGGCCGAACCTGCCAAGCCAGTTGTATCAAAAGTTCCGGAAAAGAATACCCAGGAAACGAAGCCAACTGAACCGCCTAAACCCGCGACGACCACGAAGCCGACCGTGGATCCGGTTGCAGAAGCAAAGGCAAAAAAGGCAGCGCGTGACGCAGCTGAACTTGCACGTCTCGCCGCGCGGTCCGAGTCCGGTTTCATTAACCTCTTCAATGGCCAGGACCTCACAGGATGGGCCTACGATCCAACGTATTGGTCCGTAGATCAGGGCAGCATTACCGCACGTGCAGGCAGCGGTGCCCCGCCAAACATGAAGACGGATCTCGTCTGGCAGCAGGGCACCGTTGAAGATTTCGAACTCCGTGTCCAATACCGCTTCCGTAAAATGGCAGGCAATATGCAAGCAACGGCTGGAGTGGAGTATCGAGGTGTCAAAACTGGCGACTGGAATGTCACCGGCTATCATTACGAAATTACGATCGCCGGCGACAACACGGGTATGCTGACAAGTCGTGAACGCCCTGCCCTCGCTGCGTTCACTCAAAAAGCAGTCATTCGCGCACGCACTGGCGGACAAGACAAAGTGGAAGGCACGACGCTTGAGCCGTTTTCAACGATTGCACCACTCATTAAGTCTGAAGATTGGAATGAACTCGTGATCATCGCACAAGGTAATCACTTGATTCACAAGATTAACAATCATGTGGTCGCTGACGTAACCGATGAAAACGACAAGAAGCGAACATTCACCGGCCATCTTGCGTTGGAACTCAATACAGGAACAAAGCCAGCGATTTTCGTTCAGTTTAAGAACATCCGGCTTAAACGGCTAAAGTAATTAAGCCAATTCGCATTTCGGGCGCTTCACTTCGTGAAGCGCCTTTTTTTCTTTTTGGAGACCACGACGGAACGTTTGAGAAGCCGTGCCACGGAGTGTATCCCCTCTTCCATGAAAAAAACAAAAAGCAGCTTAGTGCTTGTCCGAAGTTAGGATCGCTTTGAATTCGGAAATCAATCGATTGACGAAAGCGACGTCATAATCCGCTTCGTTCCGCGATGTAAAAATTCCCAGACACGCATTGTCGCCGCGCGTCGCGCCATGCAGGAAAAAATTCTCAAAAGCCCAGCGCATTTGTTCGCTATCCGCCTGGTTTTGCTTCATGAACT
>CBHWET010000291.1:0-6693 GCA_966112985.1 uncultured bacterium
AAGCCGATTGCCCCAATCGGCCAGGCTGATTCAACCAACGTTCCTGGAACGGATGTGACCGGCTTCTTCACTGCATTGAACAATGACATGAAGTGCGTGACTTCGGGTGGTTATCGTGGAGTCAGTTTCTGGCGCGCAGATCTCCATACTACGAGTCAGTGGAGCGCGATGAAGACAAACAACCTGACTGGAATGACTTCAAACGATGGAAGCATCATCATTGATAACGGAGCCGCAACAACTGTAGGAACATGGACTGTCGCGAGCAGTGCAACTGACAAGTATGGCGCCGACTACAAATACAAGGGCTACGGCGATGGAAGTTCGTATTTACAATATACTCCGAACATCACCACGGCCAAAGACTATCAAATATTCGAGTGGCACTGCCAGGGGGCGAATCGTTCAGCTGGCACTCCGCATGTGATCACTTATAACGGTGGAACCGCGACGATTAACGTCAATCAAACAGGTAACGGTGGTAAGTGGAACCTGCTTGGAACGTTCAACCTGGTAACTGGAACTGCCGGAAGTGTTAAAATTACTGACGCTTTTACTGACACCACACAAATTGCTATCGCTGACGCGATCAAGTTTCTTCCTGTTCCTGCCGATGTTATCGTCGACAACGCATCTGCCTCTCTGGTTGGTAGTTGGACAACGGGAACAAGCTCCACGGACAAGTATGGCGCGAGCTATTACTATAAAGGTCCGGGTACTGGATCTGCGAATGTGCAGTTCGTTCCAAATGTCGCTGCCGCAGGAACTTATCAGGTTTACGAGTGGCATACGGCTGGAAGCAATCGCGCCACTGACGCGAAATACAAGCTGAACAACGGTGCAACCGGCGCTTCGACCACTTATACCATCAACCAGACCACCGCAGGTGGCACATGGAACCTGTTGGGTACCTTTAGTTTCGCACAGGGCACCTGCTGCACTGTGAGTGTCAGCGACAGTTTCTCGGTTGGAACCGTCGTGATCGCTGACGCAGTTAAGCTTGTTTATGTTTCACCATAATATTTATGGTCCAAATAAGCCCGCCACAGTTGATGTGGCGGGTTTTTCTGTGTCCAGAAATTGGTTGGTCCAGGAGTTGCTTAAAATCCTGAGTTCTCATTAGTAGAAAACCCTTGATCATCGGGACTTTAGGGTCCGCCGTGTCGGGAAAGGTGATGACCGAGGGTGTTAGTGTCAGATGACGCCCGTTTAAGCCGTTGACTTTAAAGATGATCGACGATTACATCATGCTCGTCCGATGCCACGATAAATAAACCTCCGTGCCCCTATGAAAAACTCCACCTGTAGCTCTAAAATCTACGTTCTATTGGCCTGTATTGGACTCCTTATGTCCTTTGCAAGCGAAACCAAAGCGCTTGAAGGTATTGATCCTAAAAACCTTGGAAAAGGTGATTGGATTTGGTCGGTATCTATATCGATCAGCAAGTTAAATAACCAGGTTCCAGGCGTTACGGATATCCAGAGCCTGATGTCTTACGAAAAGAATCAAGGCATGGAGTATGTCATCGTTAAAGCCGGTACTGGATCGACCAACTATCCCAGTGCTGGTGCTCCGCAGTTCACTGCCAACCTGGTTAATCAGGCGCATAAGGTGGGATTGAAAATTTACGCTTACACCCGCTCCTACGGCACGGACATTCCTGGTGAAATTACGCTTGCGACAAACTGCCTCGCTCTTGGAGCTGATGGCTTTGTTATCGACGGCGAAGCTGAGTGGGAAAGTTCACGTCTCGGAACCAATGGTCCGAGTCGCGCAATCCAACTTTGCACAGCGATCAAGAATGCGTATCCGACACGGTTGCTGATTCACGCTCCGATGCCTTACATCAGTTTGCACTCTTCGTTCCCTTATAAAGAATTTGGTTACTACTGCGATGTCGTGATGCCGCAAGATTACTGGGGCTATATTGGGGTAACGCCAGCTCAAATGGTTGCCGATATGGATACAGAATGGCGCAATTGGCAGAATTCACTCCGTGGTATTTGGACGAACGCCATCAAGCCGCTGGTTCCAATTGCTCAAGCTGACAATACTAATGTTCCGGCCTCTGAGATTTTGGCTTTCGCCAGTGCTCTGACGAACGACGTCAATCCTGTCACTGTTGGTGGATACAAAGGTATTAATTTCTGGGATGCGCATGAACATTCTTCCAATCAGTGGCCAGCCATTGCTTCTATCGTAATTGGTAACACGTGGGGCGGGCCCGATATCATCGTTGATAACCAGGCCGCAACAATGGTTGGATCTTGGACGCTCGGCACTTCTTCGGCGGATAAGTATGCAACGGATTACCGCAGTAAAGGGCAGGGGACTGGAGCGTCTTATTTCCAATTCACGCCCAACATTCCGATTAGCGGTAATTACAAAGTTTACGAATGGCATCCAAAGGGATCGAACCGTACGACGAACGCTCCGTGCGTTATTACTTACGATGGCGGCAGCACGACCGTCAAAGTAAACCAGACTCTCACCGGTGGTTCGTGGGTATTGCTCGGAACATTCCCATTCGCCGCTGGTACCAACGGCAATGTTAAAATCACTGATGCGACGCCGGACGCTACGATGCTCGTCATGGCTGACGCAGTTCGCTTCGCCTATGTTCTTCCAGCTCCTCCGGCTGCAACATCATTGACCGCCACCGCCGCGACTGGTCCTCAGATCACTTTGAACTGGACCGACAATGCGACCGACGAATTCGATTATGTCGTTTCACGGTCAACCACATCCGGCGGACCATATAACATTATCGCGACGCTTCCTGCGGACAGCACCTCTTACGTGGATACAGCAGTCGGCGCCAACACCACTTATTATTATGTTGTTCGTCCTGAGAACCATGCCGGTTATGCACCGAATTCCACGGAGGCGAGCGCTGGCACCGATGGTAGTGTTGCTGATATCGTCGTGGACAACGTCTCGGCGACAGTGGTGGGTTCATGGAGCACTGGCACGGGTTCACTAGACAAGTTTAGTTCAGATTATCGCTTTAAGTCCCAGGGCACGGGTTCGGCTTATTTACAATTCACTCCGGAAATCTTTACTCCAGGTGACTACAATGTTTACGAATGGCATCCGCAAGGAAGCAATCGTACGCTCGGCGCTCCGCACGTCATCAGCTACAACGGCGGTTCTGCAACGCTTAATGTTAATCAGCAAGGGAACGGTGGTAAGTGGAATCTCCTCGGCACGTTCAATCTTGCCGCCGGACAGACTGCAAACGTTAGAATTACCGACGGCTTTGCTGATGCCGGCCAGTTAGTGATGGCTGACGCGATTAAGTTTTCTTACGTCACCGTCCCAACAGCGCCCTCTGCTCCAAGCGGCTTGGTCGCAACTGCGGCTGGAACAGCGCAAATTAATCTGACATGGGTCGATAACTCCTCGAACGAAGATAACTTTATTGTCTCCCGAAGCGCTACTTCCGGTGGACCTTACAGCGATATCGTCACCCTTGCGGCAGACGCTACATCATACAGCGACACGGGCCTGAGTGCAGGAACAACCTACTATTATGTTGTTCGCGCCGTGAATGCCGGCGGTTCGTCTGCGGTATCGGCTCAAGCATCGGCCACAACATCACTCGGCGCTCCTGCGGCTCCCTCGGGATTGACGGCGACGACTGTCAGTGCGTCCCAGATCAACTTGAGCTGGACCGACAATTCGTCGAATGAAAGCAACTTCATCGTTGCCCGCAGCACCACTTCGGGTGGTGCTTATACGGATATTGCCACGTTGAGCACGAACGTTACTTCCTACAGTGACACCGGTCTTTCTGCCGCTACGACTTATTACTATGTCGTTCGCGCGAGCAACGCCGGTGGTAACTCTGCGAATTCGGCCGAAGCGAGCGCAACAACACTCCCGAATGCGCCTGCAGCTCCAAGTGCGTTGACGGCTACGACGGTTAGTGCGTCTCAAATCAATCTGAGCTGGGCTGACAATTCGTCCAATGAAAGCGAGTTTGTTGTGGGCCGTAGCGCGACAGCTGGCGGACCTTATACCGACATCGCCACGTTGGGCGCTGATGTTACCTCGTATAACGACACGGGACTCTCGGCTGATACCGGGTACTACTATGTTGTTCGTGCGAGCAACGCTGGTGGCGCTTCCGCCAACTCAGCGGAATCGAGCGCGACGACTCTTCCTAACGCTCCTACCGCGCCGAGCGGTCTGACAGCGTCTACGGTCAGCGCGTCACAAATCAACTTGAGCTGGACCGACAATTCCTCGAATGAAACCAGCTTTATTGTGAGCCGCAGCGGAACTTCCGGCGGACCTTTCACGCAAATCGCAACGCTGGGCGCGAATGCAACGAGCTACAGCGATACTGGATTGAGCGCAAACACCACGTATTACTACGTTGTCCGTGCGAGCAACTCCGGTGGTGATTCAGCGAACTCCGCTCAAGACAGCGCCACAACCTTGCCGTTGCCACCAGCCGCTCCGAGCGGGTTGAGTGCGACGACCGTCAGCGCATCGCGAATTGATCTCACCTGGACCGACAATTCCGGAAACGAAACAAGTTTCGTCATCGGTCGCAGCACAGTCTCGGGCGGCGGATACACGCCGATCGCCAGTGTCGGTGCGAACGTTACGAGCTACAGCGACACATCGGCTTCTGCAAACACCACCTATTACTACGTGGTTCATGCTTCCAACAGCGGTGGCGATTCAGCCGACTCCGCCCAAGTCTCGGCAACTACACTGCCTCTTGCTCCTGCCGCTCCGAGTGGATTGGTTGCAACGGCCGTCAGCGCCACGCAGATTGACCTGACCTGGAATGATAATTCATCCAACGAAACAGGATTCATCGTTTCGCGTAGCGCGACTTCCGGTGGTCCTTATACGGACATCGCAACGCTGGGCGCGAATGTCGTCAGCTACAGCAACAGTGGGCTGACCGCTAATACGACATATTACTATGTTGTGCGCGCAGGTAACGCTGGCGGTTCGTCATCGTATTCTGCACAAGCAAGTGCAACGACCATGCTCGCTGCTCCGACTGCACCTTCCGGTCTCGTGGCAACCGCGATCAGCTCGACTCAGATCAACTTATCGTGGACGGACAATGCGTCGAACGAAAGCAACTTCATTGTCGGCCGCAGCGCGACCGCGGGTGGCCCTTACACGGACATTGCGACGTTGGGTGCGAATGTAACGTCATATAGCAACACCGGTCTCTCCGCGAACACCGTTTACTATTATGTCGTTCGCGCATCGAACAGCGGTGGAACTTCTGCAAACTCTGCTGCAGCTAATACGAGTACGTTCGAAACCGATCTGTTGATTGATAACGTTTCGGCTGTCGTCACCGGTTCGTGGTCGACGGGTAGCGCTTCTACCGACAAGTATGGTTCGAATTACCGCTTCGCCAGCACCGGCACAGGCGCGAATTCTCTGAAATATTCGCCTTACATCACAACCTCCGGCCTCTACGAAGTTTACGAATGGCATACGCAAGGTTCTAACCGCGCGACAAATGCTCCACACATCATCACTTACAATGGTGGTGTTGTGACGAACTTCGTCAATCAACGTGTTAATGGTGGAACATGGAATCTTGTCGGCACGTTTAACTTCGCTGCTGGAAACTTTGGAAACATCAAGATTGCCGATGCAAACACCGGAACGAACACTGTGATCGCTGACGCAATCAAGGTGGTGCTGGTTCCGATCCCGGCCGCACCAAGCGGGTTAATCGCGACGGCGACCAGTGCATCCCAGATTTCATTGTCATGGACGGACAACTCCACCAATGAAACCAGCTTCGTTCTCGCTCGTAGCGCGACATCTGGTGGACCTTACACGGACATTGCAACACTCGGTGCGAATGTGACGAGCTACAACAACACGGGGCTTTCGTCCTCAACGTCTTATTACTACGTTGTGCGCGCGTCGGGCACCGGCGGTACTTCGGCAAATTCTGCGCAAGCCACGGCAACGACATTGCCATCAATTCCTGCTGCTCCGACCGGTTTGACTGCAACCGCGGTCAGCACGACGCAGATTAACCTGTCATGGACTGATAATGCCGTGAATGAATCCAGCTTCATAATCGCTCGCAGCACGACATCGGGTGGACCGTATACGGACATCGCGACGGTCGTAGCGAATTCGACGTCTTACAACAACACCGGTTTGGCTCCGAGCACGATGTATTACTATGTCGTTCGCGCCTCGAACGCGGGTGGAACTTCTCCTAACTGTGCTCAAGCAGCAGCGGCTACGCTTTCGCCAGCTCCTGCGGCCCCAACTGGTTTGATTGCGACGGCTCTCAGCAGTTCGTCGATCAAGCTTACCTGGACGGATAATGCGACGAACGAAAACAACTTCATCGTTGCGCGCAGCTCTGTCTCAGGTGGCCCTTACAGCGACATCGCTACCTTGGGCGCAAACGTTACGGCTTACACGAACACCGCTCTTTCGGGCAGCACGACTTATTACTATGTCGTTCGAGCCAGCAACGGTAACGGTTCGTCAACGAACTCGACGCAGGCGAGTGCAACGACACCTTCCGGTGCACCAGCTGCTCCGAGTGGATTGACGGCAACCGTGCTCAACGGCACTTCTGTCAGACTCACTTGGACCGACAATTCAGCCAATGAGACGAGCTTCATCGTGGCTCGCAGCACGACCAGTGGCGGACCATACACGGACATCGCTACACTCGG
>CBHWET010000292.1:0-6689 GCA_966112985.1 uncultured bacterium
AGCCGTTATCGGTCACGCGAACCGTGATCGGATAGCTGCCCGGGCCTTGAGCTTCGGTTGGCGTCCAGCTAAACGCACCGGTCGATCCATTGATGGAAGCACCGGATGGAGCACCAGCGTCGAGGCTGTAGGTCAACGTTTGGCCAGCATCTGGATCCGTCGCACTTGCGGTGAACGTGAGGGCTGTGCCTTCTTTGACGGTCTTCGCACCGATTGCAGCGAGCGCTGGCGGGTTGTTACCCGTGCCAGTCACCGTGACTTTGATCGTTTCGAAGTCTTGAGCGCCGCCCTGATCGGTCACGCGAACAGTGATGTTATAGTTACCGACTTGAGCTGCCGTCGGAGTCCAGCTGAATTTACCTGTGCGGCGTTCGATCGTCGCACCGGCAGGAGCACCAGCGTCGAGGCTGTAAGCGAGGGTGTTCTGGGCAACAACAGCGATGTCGTCGATCCAGACAGTGTAAGCACCCGTGCCACCTGCACCCTGAAGGATGATTTCTTCCAAAACACCTTTGGCACCGGTTTGGAGAACTTTACCGTCGCCGGTGAAGGCAGCTTGAGGTTCAAACGGAATGTTGAAGCTGAGCGTCTGCCAGTTCGTGGCAGTGACAGTGCGGTTCGGAATTGGGTTTCCGCTGACCACGTTCGTCACACCAACCCATTCGATAGAACCAGTTGTACCACCGTCAGCACCATACGCTGCGGTCGTGCTCGTTTCACGAACACCGATACCGACGCGGAGGGCCTTGCTCGAATAGATCTTGAAACGGAGGATCTGATCGAGAGCGATCGTTGGGTTCGGCCACGTTGGGGTGGTGAAGCTGTTGAAGCGCACCCAGTAGTTGGCACCGGCGGTGGACTTGAACGTCCAGCCAGCTTTGATGGCGTGCGTACCACCACCACCAGCAGGCATACCTGCGGTACGAACCATCGAGTAGTTCGTTGCAGTCGTGTCAATGAACGCAAGCGTCGTGGCGGAATTCGCTGGCTTATTGAACATTTGTTCCATCGTGCCGTCAGCCGTGCCTTCGAACGTTGCGAAGGTCGTTGTCGTCACAACTTTGTTTGGATCAGTAGCCGTTGCCGTGAAGGCGAGCGTTGCACCAGCTGCGACAGTCTTGCTGCCGATCGCGCTGAGCGTCGGAGGCGTGTTGCCCGTCGTTGCGCTCGCAACATTCGAGTAGGTCGAGTTGCCGTTGGCGTTATAGCTGCGAACGCGATAGTAGTAGAGCTTCTGAGCAGCCAAACCACTGTCGGTATAAGTCGTGTCGCTAGCGGCGTTCGTGGCGATCGCCGTGTAGGTCACGTTATCCGTTGAACGTTCGATTTTGAAACCGACTTCGCTGTTCGCGTTGTCAGTCCAGCTCAAATTGATCTTGTCCCACGTCGTAGCGGTGCTGCCCGCAGCCGTCGCAGTCAAAGCGCTCGGAGCTTGAGGAGCGGTTGTGTCGCTGGCGATGTTGGACGCAGCAGAGTTACCGGCCGTGTTGTACGAATATACCTTGTAGTAATACTTGGTATTGCCGCTCAAACCAGTGTTCGAATAGCTCGTCGCATTGATGGCTGCGGTGGCAACCTGTGCGAAGTTCGTACCATCGGTGGAACGATAGATCTTGAAACCATCTTCGTTCGCGGCACTGCAGGTCCAGGCCAGATTAATCTGAGAGCTGGAAGTTGCTGTGGCCGTCAGGCTCGCTGGAGCCGCCGGGATGGTGTCTTTCGTCGTGCCACTCGCGGTATTCGAGTAGCCGGAGTTACCTGCGCCATTGTAAGCGCGAACACGGAAGTAATACTTCGTGCCCGAAGCCAGACTGCCTGCAGTATAACTCACAACGCTCGCTCCAACCGTGGCGATCTGGGTAAAGCCGCTGGTTGAAGAAGTGGAGCGTTCAATCTTATAACCGGTTTCGATCGTCGAATTGTCCTTCCAGGTCAACTTCAACTGACTGGTGGAAACAACCGTCACAGCGAGCGTGCTCGGAGCGGACGGAGTCGACGCCGTACCTTTGATACCGTTCATCAAACGGGTCCAGTTCCAGTATGGACCTGGATCGTGATGGCTGTTGCAGTAAGGGTCAAACGCATAGTTAGCGTGAACCCAGCTTGCCCATCCGGAATAGCTTTCCTGATTATGGCCGATAACGTGGTTACGATCTTTAGGCTTACCGTTTTTGTTCATCAAGTGCGTTTGCAGCCCGATGGTCGCATTGTACATCGCATCCGTGTACCATGCGGGATTGCTCGCAAAACCTTCATGTTCCGTTCCCCACATGTAATGATTCCAACAACGGACGTGCCACGCGTAGTACGCTTCGCGCACAGCTTGTGCGATTTCGCCGGCAGGATTGTCGGTGCTGGTGTCTTTTTTGCCGTTAACCCCGTAATGGATACTTGCGGAGGTGCTGCACCTGGATAGATAAGACATACTGGAGGCATAGTAACCTTCCATGTCATGGATGACGCAGAAGTTATGACCATAGCCAGAGGTGCTGTAGTTACATGCCACCCATTTCCAGATGGCGGGACCGTAGTCGGTGCTCGCTTGCATCGCCATTGGAGTGGCAATACCTGCGAGAACCGCGAGATGCGTGAGGCGCCCGGTTAAGACGCTCTTCACTGCGGATGGGTTCTTGGTTTTCATAGTTAAGTACACGGACAGTTAGGTTTGCGGAAATAGGTATAGAGCAGAGAGCACTCCCTCTTACCACGCGCATCAATTTTTGGAATGAATTAGAACCCGCCGGAAAGATTGCAGGTCTGTTGTTGATGGGTGGATGGGAGTTTGGTTCTCATTTGGTTAATTGTTCGTGGGTATTTGGAGTTTTACTTGGGATACTATTTGTTTGTTGGTGATGGAGTTTTTTTACGAAATACAAAGAAACTCAGGAACAAGGCGACGCTTCCCAGAATTACCAACCAGACCAGCCAGCTGCTCTGGTTTGCACCACTGGTAGCAGCAGCGACGGGTGCAGCCGGAGTTGTGACTGCAGCGGGCTTGCTGTCTTTAGGCTTTACCTCTGGTTTCGAAACATTGGCGTGGGCAATCTCAGGATTCTTGTCCAGGTTTTCGATCAAAGGATCTTTATCGCTCAATTCCGGGTGCTCTTTCAGCTTCTTTTCCCATTCAGCACGGGCGATAGCCTTGATTTGGGCCAATTCTTCTTTCATCGGTCCCAGCTTCAAATCCGGCACCTGCTCCATTTCAATGCCATATTGATGGAAACCTTCAGAAAGCCAGTCGTAAACGTCGACCGCATGCTGAGCATTCAGCTCACGTTCGGGGATGCCGCAATACTTTGAGATAGCGTAGGTCCAGCTTTCGATTTCGCCTTCCTTGGCGTAGTCCGGCTTTTTCGTGTCGTCGTAAATCTTTTTCAGCAAAGCCGCAGCGCCGCGCATGTTCTGATAAGCGTCGTCCTTCAGGACCTGAGGGTCTTTTCCAATCAGTTTGGCAGCTTCAATCAGACTATGACCAAAATACTCGTTATCCCAGAGCGACATGATGCCGTAGGGGCGTGGCATGCCATTTTCTGGAGAAACCGTTTCACCAGGAGGCCATTGCAGCTGCTCCCAGCGTGTTTCGGCAAAAGCGATACCCTCCAAAATCTTTGGTGGAACACCGAACTCTTCCCCAGCCTTCTTGAACAACTCTGGATAGTTGTTCGCCTTCATCTTCTGCGTAAATTCTTCAATCTTCGCCTCACGCTCCAAATCTTCGGGGGTTTTTGGCGGGTCCTCAGCCCGGAGGGTGCTTGCGCTTAATAAAGCGGCAGTAGCAATTGCGGATAGAAAGAATTTTCCCGGGATCGGGAAACCACCACGGAATACGGACAATGCTGACATAAAAACGGACACAGGAGAAAAAAAGTTCTCGCGTAAGAGGCTATGCGATTCGGACTTCATGGGAACGTGGGTAAGATTTACAAGGGAACGCCCGTCAATGTCAACAGCAATCCGTCTCATACTTCGACAACCGGTGTTTCCCTGCCCCCTTGAAATGAGACAACCGATACTATTCGCGTTACCCGAAAGATGAAGATTTGAACAGACGCTTCGCAGGGTCAGCTCGAAGCCAGCCAGAAAACACCAACGAGAAGCGTTAAGGTCGATGACCCAACCATCAAATAACGATATCCCTGAAGTGTTCGAAGCCGTTGAGCAATAAAACCAACTCCAGAACAGAAACCCGCCATACCTATAATTGTTCCGACTGCGAAGCTCACGAGGTAAAGCAGAATTTCCGTTTCGTTCTTTAGTGCGAATGCAGGCAACACGCTTAGCAAATGCGAACTGCCCGCCAGTCCATGCAACGTCCCAATGCCGAACGCGGCGTGCGTATGGCTCGCGGTTTCGTGTTTATGCAAGGGCTCGTTGAGCGTATGTAAATGGATATGCACGTGACTGTGGTCTCCGTGCTGATGCTCATGTGTGTGCAACCGTTTCGACAATGCCTTGCGTAATCCCCACAGGCCGACTGCAATCAAAAGAACACCAACGAGACGTTCGCCCCATGATGAAATGGCGTCGATTGGCAACAAATGCCGAAAGCACATCATCAGCAGACCAACAAAGAGAACGCCAGCGGAATGACCCAGGCCCCAATGCGCGCCCGTCACCCAGGAACGGCGCGGACGTTTCACGGCGAGCGGTGCAAGGGCGCTAAGGTGATCGGGTCCACTGAAAACGTGGATCAATCCGAAAACAAATCCTGTTAATGCCGATAACATGATGGCGCGGCTTGGGTGATCGTATCCGCAAAGCGAAAAATTCCCTCAGCCGCAACACCATTGCCGGAACGTTCCACTAATGTCAAAGTTTGTTCGACATATCTGAGACTATTTTCGTATGCAAAATTATACGTGGCCAATAACACTGCGGGAAATATTCAACCGGGCTGTTCAGTCCTACCGCAGCGGCAACCATAAACCGGCGACTCTTTTCGGTGAGGATGACAAGGCATTTCTGTCGGCCATTGGCTGCACCACACAGGAGCTGTTCGATTTCGTCGAGGATTTCGCCCGCTATGGTGAACCTGAGTTCGAAACGGTCCTCCTGATCACCGCAGCACGCCGCGATTATTTTCTCGTGATCCAAAAAGGGAAACCGAGCGGCAAAGTTATAGATATGGATTCACTGCCGGCGAAGAGTGCCAAACTAGCGGGTATGGAATGGCTTCCACGTATTATTGTAAAAGCCCGGGCAAAGCTCCGCGGCGAAATGCCGCCCGAACTGATGTATGGATGCGGTGGTGAGCGCCCATTTTTACGCGGGGTCAACATTGAGCCCGCAGACTTTTTGCGTTTCGTGTGGAGCGCAGGCGACGACGACCAGAAAATTGTGGATTACGTGCTCAGTAGTTCCAGTCGCAAGCGGTAAGCAATTCCTGAGGAAAGTTTGAGAATAAATTCGCGGTTGAAAAACCTATCTTGCGGGCGACATTGCCTTAACGATTGAAACACATCGTTCGCAAGGAGGTGGGGGTGGGGCGAATCACTTCGTCCCACCCGCGGTTTTTTCAAAGGGCAGACTTAATTGCCGGTTAATCGATTCACCCAGTCCGCTTACCCCGATCCCCAACAGTCGAAGCGGCCGGTTGACGAGCTTTTCGCGGGCGAGGAGGAAACATCCAAGCCGATAAATATCGTTCGGCTGCGTGATCGGTTCTTCGACAGAGATTTGCCGGGTCAACGTGGTAAAATTGCCATAACGGATCTTTATCTGGACGGTGTACGCACCAAGATTTTTTTCTTTCAACTCCTCGGCAATTTCGGCCGCCTGCTGTCGCAATGTGTTCCGTAAAATCTGTCGGTCCTCTGTATCCCGATCAAACGTCTCCTCACTGCTGATGCTTTTAGCTTCCCAACTTGTTTCCACAGGCCGGTTGTCTTCACCAAACGCGAATTGCCGTAATGAAGGTCCGAACGAGCCAACAAATTTGCGCAGATCTCCCGGAAAATCCTGCAGGTCGCCAATCGTGACAATTCCGTTCTCATTCAATAATCGCTCCGTGACCTGCCCTACACCGTGAATCGCCCGCACCGCCATCGGCCGAAGGAATAATACTTTGTCGCGGTCCGGAACGACGGTTAAGCCCTTCGGTTTTCTGAAATCACTCGCCAGTTTCGCCAGAAATTTATTCGAAGCAATGCCTACGCTTGCAGATAATTGCCGCTCCATCTTGATCCGTTGCTGAATCTGTTGTGCTAACGCAACGGCCGATGCGTATTCGATCACATCACCCGACCCGCCCCGAACGATGGCCGTAACATCGAGGTACGCTTCATCAATCGACATCGGTTCAATCGCGGCCCCCGTCGCCTGCAAGATATCGAAAACGTGTTTCGACTCCGCCCGATATTGCGACATCCGCGGCGGAACGAAGATTCCTTTGGGACAAAGGCGTCCGGCCGTCACGCTCGGCATTGCGGAACGCACGCCAAACTTCCGCGCTTCATAGCTTGCAGCGCAAACGACGCCGCGTTGGGTTGGCGGCGCGCCGACAATAACCGGCTTGCCTCGCAACTCCGGAAAGTCACGCTGCTCGACAGATGCATAGAACGCATCCATATCGAGATGAAGAATTGTGCGGGAGTGACTCATGGCCGCTGCTTTTTGCCAGCTCGGAAACGATTCTAGGATGGTTCGTTTCTTTTCTCCAGCGCGTGCAGGAATGCCATTTGGAAATAACC
>CBHWET010000293.1:0-6687 GCA_966112985.1 uncultured bacterium
CTCTTTAAAAAACAGGAAGGAATCGAGCGGATCATCGAATCAAAGGATTTTGAAAAATATGGATACCCATCGCCCGAGGACAACCCGAGTATGGCCGATTTGGTTTTAGTGGGAAAAGATGGCTATAGCTTTTCATCGGCAGAAACATATGAACCCGTGATCCCGGCTCACGAACATACCCGGGGCGCTCATGGATACCTTTCGACCAATCCCAAAATGAACGCATTGTTCATCGCCACGGGTGCCGACATTGCGCAAGGCAAGAAAATTGGGATGATCAACAACGTTGATATAGCACCAACAGTTGCGCACCTTCTCGGACAGGAGTTCGATAGAGCCGAAGGAAAAGTTTTGAAGGAGATTTTGCGCAGCAAATGACGACCTCACCATTTGCTCTTAGGGGAAAAGATGATAACGTACCCGTCGAATAGGCGTTACAAGGAATCGTCTAATCTAATGCAGGTATGAAAAGGTTTATTCTCTCAACGATGGTGGCTGCTTCCGTCGCTTTTTCTGCGAATGCGCAGCTTTTTACTCCTGAATCCGTCACCGGCGCAGCGTTTGGTGCCTTGGCTGGCGGCATCATTGGACATAACACCGGCAGCGGTCATACAGCGGAAGGCGCGGGTATTGGCGCGGGGGTTGGATTACTCCTCGGCTCAATGGTTCACCAGGACCGGGTTGATCGTGGCTACTACTCCGCGCCTGCGTATGGATACTCCGGCTCGTATTATTATGGCCCGCGATATTACAGTCATTTTCATCACAGGGGATATTACGGTTGGCATCGGCCGTTAATCGTGGGAAGCACATATGTGCCAGTTCCCGTAGTGGCACAGACGCAACCCGCACCCGCACCGGCCCCGCCACAGCAGGTCACTATTATTAACAATTACTACAACAACAGCACACCCATGAGCAGCGCCAACGCGATGTTCGGCCGGTGAACAAAATCTCATACACATTGTCCCTTCTTAGCCTATGAATTCTGTTTCGAAACGTATCCTTAGCTCTGTCTCGGTCTTGACCGTTGGCGCGATTCTCGCAGGTTGCGCATCGTCAGGTGTGCATAATCCCTCTGGCGTTCCGGTTACCGAAATGCGTCCTGACGAACGTGGCTTTGTGGCCGGTACCGGCGTTGAATCTCAAGACCTCGTCGCGGTGACGGACAAAATGGCGCGCAGTATCCTGAGCGTGCCGGAAATCGCCAGAGCCCAGGGAACGCCGCGCATTGTTCTGGAGCCGGTGCAGAACGATACGCGTTTCCCCATCAATAAAGACATTTTTCTTACTCGGATTCGCACGCAGCTGAATTCCAAGGCGATGAATAAAGTGCGTTTTCTCGCACGGGAACAGATGAAGACGCTCGAACGCGAACGTGAACTGAAACAGAGCGGCCAAGTGACCAGCAGCAGCGATCCACGCGTTAATGAGTTCAAGGGCGCCGACTTTTTCCTGACCGGCAAACTGCAAGGCATGAGCACGCGCACCTCCAAAGGGATGAGTGATTATGTTCTCTACAGCTTTCAACTCATCGACGCCCGAACCAGCGATATCGTTTGGGAAGATTCTGCTGAGATCAAGAAGCAAGGATTGGAAGACGCAGCTTATCGCTAAGATTCTCGCGCAGCATGAAGTGGACGATTTCAATCAGCACGCTAGCGGTGTCTCTACTGCTGGCAGGATGCGCAACCACCAGCAACACCGGAACTTCCTCGGTCGCTGTTAATAACGCCTCCGGCTATCAGGGACCTGCGAAAGATAGAGTGCTGTGGCAGTATCGCAGTGCTGTCGACGCGATGCGGCGCGGCGACTTTGCGCAGGCGAAGACATTGCTCGATGATGCGATCCTTTCGATTGGAGGAACAGTCGGGAAAGACAAAGCCGCTCGTCAGGCTCGTGGTTACTTTCACGCCGAATCGAAGAAGACGTTTATCGGCGAACCATATGAGCGCGTAATGGCTTACTATTATCGAGGCATTCTATACTGGATGGATGGGGAACCCGATAATGCCCGCGCTTGTTTCCGAAGTGCACAGTTTACTGACGCCGACACGCAGGCGAAAGAATACTCAGCCGACTACGTATTACTTGATTATCTCGATGGGCTTGCATCGACGAAACTTGCTGGTGATGGATCCGACGCACTACAGCGTGCAACGAAGGAAACGCGGTTTGCGAAACCTCCGGCTTATGACAAGGATTCAAACGTCCTATTCTTTGTGGAATTCGGCAATGGCCCACAAAAGTTTGCCACCGGCGAATTCGCGGAGGAGCTTCGGTTCAGGACGGAGCAATCGGCGGTTCGCGCCGCAGTGATCAAAGTAGATAATCAAACCGTCGCAGTCGGTCCGTACGACGACTTAAATTTTCAGGCAATCACTCGAGGCGGTCGAGTGATGGACCATATTCTCGCCAACAAAGCTGTATTCAAGTCTGCGACGGATACGATTGGTAATGCGGGAATTATTAGCGGCGCGGTGCTTGCGTCACAACAAGGACGCAACAGCAAAGCCGATGAAGTTGGCTTGGGATTATTGGCTTTTGGCGTCATTAACAAAATCGTTTCCAGCGCGGCAACACCTGCTGCCGACACGCGTTATTGGGACAATTTGCCGCAATATCTGAGTTTCGCCGCGACGAAACTCTCGCCCGGCGTTCACACCGTTACGGTTTTATTTACCGATGTTGCCGGTAATTCTCTTCCTTCTTTAACAAAGACTCTGACAATCAATGTGCCAGGTTCCGGAGACAAAGTTGTTTTTGTGAGCGACAAATCCTCAACACCACAAACGATATGAAAATTAAGATCAGTTTAGCTGCCATTGCCGTGCTCGGTTTAACTCTGACCGGCTGCATGGAAGTGCACGAAAAGGCAATTAACACGCACGAAGCTGTTGTGACCGGCCATCCCGGTGGAGCTTATCTGCCGAAGAACACCACACGTTATGCGTTTGAGCAGACAAATCCGTTTGTGCTCATGGACAAAAACGTTGAACACTCTGTGACCTGCACGGAAATTCAGCGTGGCACCACCGCCGACGGTCGCTTGCAGGTCGTGGCAAATGTTCGCAACCGCGAAAATCGACGCATCCAAGTTCAAATCAACTGCGTGTTCAAAGACGAACAAGGTTTTTCAACTGGTGATGAAACTCCATGGGAGAATCTTATTCTGACGGAGAACGCGCAGGAATCGGTCCGTTTTGTCGCAATGAATGACAAGGCAAAGAACTTCACGATCCGCGTCCGCGAAGCACATTAGTCGCGACAATCTAAACCGACGGTCTTATATTCCCGGTGTGATGAACGCCATCATGCCGCCGGGAAATCCTTTTAAGGCTGCACGCGAAAAACTGACGCGAGAACTATTTGCAGCGCACTCATACGAGCTCGAACAACTCTCCTTTTGGAAGCGGCGACGACGTGAGGCGGCCCTGCGACGCGAAGTTGAGGTGAGACTGGCAAAGCAATTTCCGAATTACCCTGCTACTTTGGGCGGGCCGGTTTGCTGGGGCCGATAACCATCTGCAGTTCGTCGTCAAGCCCCTGCTTTTCGAATCTGGTTGGGCTCGCGAAACTGACTTTTAAGGCAAAAGTTCGTTTTGCCGTGGCAGAAAACCTCTCCATTATGGCCGAACCCAAAGCTCCCGCCGCGACGAAAGCGTCTTTTATGGCCTAACTATGTTTCGCGACCGCGAAAATGTAGGCTATACGCAGAAATCATCGTTCGCCACGGTCGCCAACTCGCCTTTTACGCGTAAAGAATGATTTCGGACGACCGGAAAACCGTCCTTTACGCGAAATATTGGATTTTCCGTGATTGGGAAGGTGCCCTTTGCGCGTAAAGAGCACTTTTCTATGACCGGGAAGTCGTCCTTTACACGTAAAGGGCAACTTTCCGGGCTGGGGAACATGCCCTTTACCGTAAAGGGCACTTTTCCGGCGTCCGGCAACCGCTCTTTACGCGTAAAGGGCGGTTTTTCGGCATCGCCGAGGTGCTCTTTACGCGTAAAGGGCACCTTTCCCATGACGGGAAAACGAAGAATTTGCGTAAAGGATGGTTTTCCGATGCCACGAAAAGGCCAAGAAGTGCCGATTCCTGGGCTCCCGTCCGTGTTAATTTCCTGAGGGACGAAGCACTTGCACAGCACGTATGGAGGGGTGGCGACCAACCGGCAGGGGAACGAGCGATTCGCTGGAGTGCGAATCGCCCGCGACGGTAACTAAGCCGCCTGTTCCAAACGCGCAATCCGCTCTTCCAATGGCGGATGCGACATGAACAAACGGATAAAACCTTTTGGCGGCGAACTGATCTTCAACGTCTGCATACTCGGCGCACTGTCGCCAGCGGCTGCATGTTCATGGGTCCGTTGGAGTGCCCGCAGAGCGCTGATCATGTTACTACGCCCGGCATATTGCGCGCCACCGGCGTCGGCGCGAAATTCGCGCCATCGCGAAAACCACATAACGACGAGCGAACCAAGGATCATGAATACGACTTCGAAGACCTGGATCATCAGATATTGGACAAAGTAATTTCCGCCACGGTCATCATCGCGCGAACGTCCCTGGCTCAGCGCAAAAGCAAGCACGCGCGCAAGGAACATGGCAAATGCGTTTACCACGCCTTGCAGTAGTGTCATTGTTACCATGTCGCCGTTCGCAATGTGTGCGATCTCGTGACCAAGCACGCCCTCGACCTGCTCGCGATCCATTGCATGCAACAGCCCTGTAGAAACCGCTACCAAAGAACGGGACTTTGAAGGACCCGTGGCAAACGCATTCACTTCGGGTGATTCGTAAATACCAACTTCGGGCATCGTCGTGAGTCCCGCATTTTGCGCCAGCGTATAAACGGTTTGCACCAGGTCACGTAAATTGGGGTCACTCGTTTGCGGGTCGATGACATGAACACCCATGAACCACTTCGCCATCATGCGAGAGATCGCGAGCGATATAAATGCCCCTCCCATGCCCCAGATGAAGCAGAAAACCATGAGAGTGCCCATGTCGAATCGCCGATAACGGGGCGGGAGGTGAAACACGTGGAGCAGTCCCCAGACGACCGCCGACAACGTGACCATCACGAGAAGGTTCACCATCAGGAACAGAAAGATCCGTTTACTGACCTGCAACATTTTCATAATCAATCTCCGCGCAATATTCTGCTAGTTGGACGCAAATCAACCGAAACCGTTCGATTGTTTAGCCACCGTGAGGCGCATTGTGCATGTCCCGGTAAAAAGCGAAAGTGGATTTGATCTATCTTCGGACCCCGTCCTGCAAGGGCCAAAACGCGGGAACAAGAAAGAAAACGATGATGGCAAGAATGACTGTCAGTCCAATACCGTTTTTCACGAAATCACTAAACCGATATTTCCCAGGGCCATAGACCAGGATGCACGCGGGTTCCAATGGAGTAATAAATGAGATGGAAGCTCCGAGCATTATGGCCATCGCAAATGTGCGTTCGTTAACGTGCAACTCCTGGGCGGTGTTCAGGCCAATCGGAAGCACCACCAAAGCCGCCGCCGCATTCGACATTGGTTGGGTGAGAAGAATCGTTAACAGGAAAAAGCCGGTGAGAATCGCCTGCGGCCCCAGGGGCTTTAGACCATGAACGATGGCCTGAGCGAGCCATTCCGCCGCACCGGTCTTCTCCATTGCCACACCGAATGCAGTCATTCCACCGATCAACACCAACAAACGCCAATCGATGTATTCATACGCCTCTTCGATCCGAATGCAGCGAAACAATATGCTCAGGATAGCTGCGGCAAGAAAACAAACCGACAGCGGCAGCCAGCCAAACGCAGCAATCACAATTGCGCCCAGGAAAAAGCCGGTGGCCATTAAACCCTTTTTCCGGCGATAAAGCGCTGGAGTCACCTCCTCGAGCATCGACATCTCTGGATGTTGTTTCAAAAAGGCGATCTGCTCTGGTGCTCCTTGAACCAGTAAAATGTCCCCCATTCGCAAGCGCACCTTCTCCAGTTTATCCCGCGGTGAAAGACCATGGCGAAAAATGGCGAGGACAATCACACCAAAGCGCTGCCGAAAATCGACATCTCGCAAAGTAGCTCCGATCAGGTTGGAACGCGGATTGATCAGCACTTCGGCAATCTTGATATTCTCACCTTCGAGTTCAAGATCGCTTAATTCCATTTCTGGTTTGATATCGATGCCAGCCGTTTCCTTGACGCGCATGAGCTCAGCCAACTGTGCGCGGACGATCAGAATATCCGCTGGATGAATCTCAAGGGTTGCCTCTGGCGGAAACTTTTCGCCGTTTCGAATCAAAGCCAAGATTTGGAACTTCAATTTTGCCAGTTCTGATTCTCCGATTGTCTGTCCAATCATATGGGAATCATTTGTTACTATGATTTCTGTCAGATACTCGCGAATCGCATATTCCTGGGGCGGAGCTTCGGCGGGGTAGTCAGGCAAAAGCCGTTTTCCGATCAAAAGCATGTACAGCACCCCCGCCGCAATCATCACCAATCCGACCGGCGTCATTTCAAACAATTGAATTGGACGCAAACCGGCGCTTTTGAGGAATCCGTTCACGGCAATGTTCGTGGATGTACCAATCAAGGTGCACGTCCCACCGAGGATTGCAGCATACGCGAGGGGCAGCAGCAGTTTGGATGGACTAATGTTTGCGCGCTTCGCAACGCTCATCACCGG
>CBHWET010000294.1:0-6647 GCA_966112985.1 uncultured bacterium
CGAGGTTATAAAACGTTTCGTTTTCGACGTAGAAATTCGTTTCTCAAAACGGATGCAAAATTCTCATGATTCTGTCGAAAAATCTCCAAATCAACGGTTTCCGTCGGGATATCTGATCGGATATCCAAATTTCCACGCTGGAAATGGGAATATCGGATCGGATATCCGCATTTCCAGCGTGGAAACGGCGTTATCGGAACCAATATCCTCGCTGCCACCGTGGAAATGGGAATATTTGATCCAATATCTTCATTTCCAGGGTGGAATTGGGGATATCGGATCCGATATCGGCGTTTCCAGCGTGGAAATGGGCTTATCGGAACGAATATCTCCGTTGCCACGGTGGAAATGGAAATATCCGATCCAATATCTTCGTTTCCGGAATGGAAATGCCGATATCGGAACCAATATCCGGATTTCCAGCGTGGAAATGGCGATATCCGAACGAAAATCCTGGCGGAAAGTATGACTTAAAGGCCTGTCGAATCGTCAATCGACCGTTCTCCGCCGTTTTCAGTGGAATAGCCCGAATGCTGTCCGCACGTTTTCTCCCTCACCTTAATCCTCTTGTATGTGTGAGTTGTTCTTAAATCTTTCTGAGAGGTCAAAGAAAGGATAAGGACTGCTCCCTGCGCCTGCAGGTGCAGGGAGCAGCAAAGCTGACGAGATCGATATCCTCTGGAACGGTCTGAAACTAGTTCGTCGGGAGCCTGATCCGTCGGCCTTTGTATTCTTAACTCGAACCGTTGATTGAGCGGCGTCTACTACAACGCCAGCTCGTATTTGCAAGAATGAGTCAGAACACATCCATCTACTACGTCGGCTTGGATTTTGCCAAGCTCTCTCTGGAACTTCACCTCAAAGGCCGCTTTCACCAGCTGCCTAATTCTAAAGCAGGTGGGGTCAAACTTCTAAAACTACTGCGCACGGTGCCGATGGTACACGTGGTCTGCGAAGCCACCGGTGGTTACGAGCGAACCATCGTGGCCTTGCTCCAGGCTGTGGACATTCCGGTGACCGTTCTTAATCCGGCCCGCGTGCGTCACTTCGCCCGGGCCAAAGGTTTATTGGCTAAAACCGATCGACTCGATGCGTCCATGCTCACGGCCTATGGAGAATGTTTTCGTCCGAAAGTGACGGCCGCGCTTTCGATTGCGCAACGGCGTTTGGCTGATCTCAACGCCCGCCGGCTCCAGATCGTCGACCTGCTGGTCATGGAAAAAACGCGCGCTCATCAAATCGTCGAACCGAAGTTGCAACGCCTGGCTGCGCAGTTAGAGCGGCAGTTGGAAAAACAACTCGAAGCCATCGAGGGTCTCTTGGCCGAAGCATTGTCCCTGGACCCGTTACTATCTCAAAAGGTTGAGCGGTTGAAACAGATCGAAGGCGTTGGCCAGACCACCGCCGTCGCGGTCCTGGCCCAAATGCCCGAACTCGGACAACTCAATCGTCGGCAAACGGCAGCGTTAAGTGGACTGGCGCCGATGAACCGCGACAGTGGACAATGGAGTGGCAAAAGATTTATCAGTGGCGGTCGGACCGTGGTCCGGCGCGTTCTCTACATGGCCAGCGTCAGCGCCGCGCGTTGCAATCCCATCCTGAAAAAGTTTTACGAACGACTACGCTCGGCCGGCAAGCCGGCCAAAGTGGCACTGACCGCCGTCATGCGTAAACTCATCGTTCTCATGAACCATCTGCTCAACCGACAAATCCTATCCAGGCCCCAAACAACTAGCCTTTCTTTTTGCTGAGCTTTTTCTTTGGGCAATGCCAAAGAAAAAAGCGCTTGCTTCACAACACCGTTGCTCCCGCTGGGAGAGGAGAAAAACTTTGCCGCATATTGGCTACGGCGGACCCGTGCAACGCTCAGAGTTGAGAAACAAAATCGAATGAGACGGCGTCCGGAAAATTTCCTCTCCCAGCGGGAGAGGATTAGGTGAGGGAGAACGCGCTCTCAAATCTGGAATCTAACCGTTTTCACGGAGCATCCAACATCGGCCTTCCGACGAAACACTATATTGTTTGATTACCCGCCGAGAACACCGCGAGGACGTCCACTCGTCATGCGCCGCTTCCCTGCTCCGCCGCGGAAGTTTAACAGCAAAATGTTCTATGCCGGATTTCTCCCAATTTATACTCGCTGTGCAATCAACTCTGGTTTGTGCAGATTGATTCACAATCAGGCGAACAAACTCTCAATCGGCTTCCCTTTGCCGTCAGGCGTCACATAGAACGGACGCTTTTCGACTTCATAAGCCAACTTCGGCGAGATTCCAAGCGCGCGATAAATCGTTGCGTGCAGGTCTTCGATGACAACGCGGTCTTTGATGGTTTTGCACGGACGCTCGTCTGCGGTGACGCCATGGAGGTGTCCTTTTTTCATTCCGCCGCCATAAAGCATCACGGAACCGGCGTCAGTAAAGTGACGATGCATGCCGTAAAACTTCATGTCATTAATCGTGTCCGGTTGCTCCACCTGCCCTTTCACCGGCTTCTCCGGTTTGCCTTCAACCAACGCGTCACGACTGAATTCGCTCGCGAGAACAATCAACGTTCGATCAAGCAAACCGCGTTGCTCCAGATCCAGGACAAGCTGCGCGATCGGAGCATCGATATATTTTTTCAAATCCGCCAAACGGGTGTGACCGTTTTCGTGCGTATCCCAATATTGAAATGGAATATATTCGCTGGTGACTTCGATGAAGCGCGCTCCGGCTTCAGTGAGCCGGCGTGCGAGAAGACAGCCAAGGCCAAATCGGCCGGTATTATATTTCGCGTAGCTTTCTTTGGGCTCAAGCGACAGATCGAACGCCTTCGCCGCATCTGAACTGAGCAAACGATGCGCGTTATCGAGCGAGCGAAGCAAAGATTCTTTCTGGTAATCGCTGCCGAGTTGTCCAATCGGACTCTTCTGCACGAGCTGTTTGAAAAACTTGTCGCGATTCTCAAATCGGCTGGGGCTCATTCCTTCCGGCGGACGAACGGCCTTCACCGCTTCATCAGGATTGGAGACGATGAACGGACCGTACTCACTGCCCAGAAAACCAGCCGTGTGAAACGCTTTTAATTCTTCACCTTCTCCGAGATCGAAACGCTGCCCGATATCAATAAACGCGGGTAGCGCCGGGTTCTTTGGACCAAGCGTTCGCGCGATGACAGAACCGATATGCGGCGCGGCGACGGTCTGCGGCGGTGCGTAGCACGTGTGCCATTGATACTGGTGACGCGAATGCAAAATGAATCCAAGATCACCTGCGGTGTAGCTTCGAATCAGCGTCCCGCGATCCATGACCTTCGCCATGTTCTCGAGGCCGGCAGTAAATTTAATGTGGTCAACCGATGTGTCGATCTGCGGAAACGTCGACAACACTTTCTGCACGGACATTCCTTTTTCATAAGGAACATATTTCTTGGGATCGAATGTTTCGGTGTGCGCCATTCCCCCGCCCATCCATAGAACAATGACGGTGTCCGCCGTCGCTTTCAGTTTCTCCTGGTCCGCCGAAGCTTCAGCGCCGAGAACGCGCGTCGGATATCCAGCAGCGAGAGCGCCGAGCGTGGCGGCGCTGGCTGTTTTCAGAAAGTCCCTTCGATTCCATTGTGTCGTCATTTTCATATCGGTTCGAACCTCGTAAAAAAATTCCTCAACTGCGCGATCAATAAATCAGCTGAAACTCCGGCAGCATCGTCATAGCCCAAAGAAGATCTTCCACGCCTTCTTTCTTCACCGGTTTGCCGACGATGTCTTCTGCCATCTTAATCTCATCGGAGCTTGGCTTCCGCCCTAAACCCTTTTGATAAATTTGCTCAATGAATTTGCGCGATGACTTTGCATCACCCGCAAGATTTTCCGCGCCACGTTTCATGATGTCAGCCAACGTTCCGCCGTTCGTCATTTCCAATGCCTGCAAGGTTGTGGCCGTCACCGGACGTGTCGTCACAACCTGCTCGCGATTTGGACGACCAAGGGCAACCATCAAAGGATCGGCCGCCACTAACGACGCACGAACACCCCCTCCATAAGCCGAAGCGAGCCTTGTTGCCATGTATGCCTTGGTCATGCGCCACGGCTGCATCATCATTTCGCCGAGTTCGGATGCCGGTTGCCAGTTTTCGGCCGCGAATTCCGGTTTTTCCCAGCCATCGACTTTCACGTTTGAAACCAGCCACGATTTATTCGAGATGAAGTCGTTTGTCTTCGTGACCTTGCCTGCCACATGACGCAACCGTGCAAAGAATAAAAATCCGGCGGGGTTTTCCGTCCCTGCGACGGCCTTTTCCGGCGTCGGATCGGAATTGTCCGGAAGATTGTTAACAGCTTCGGCGGCGAATACATTCTCGCCCTTCTTCAGATATTTTCGCAGGTCGTACAGATACGCGTTCTTGAATTCGTTGCCGCTTCCGACCTTCTGTCCGTTGATGAACAGCGTGAAAATATTATCAGCGGAGACGAGCGCTTTCGCGTCCGTCGGGATTTCGGTCAGCGAAATCGTTTTACGGAAGTAAACATGCTCGGCCTTGGCCTGGGACGCGGCATTGGTAGAATTCCAGATCCATTTCGGAATCGGTTTCAGTGCGTACTTATTCTGTTCAGATTCACCGGGCTCAACCTCTGCCAACGCGGTGCCGTAGCCAACGCCAGTCAATCTCGTCAATGCATCGCGGAATTGTTCTGCGGTAAGCCGACGCACCGACGGTCCGCGGAAAACGTAGTCGTTTTCGTTCTCACCGATATTTACGGCGGGCAATTGATACGCGCGCGAAGTAACGATCTGTTTGATCAGGTGCCGCACATCATATTTATGCGCGACGAAATCTTCCGCCAACCAATCGAGCAGGTCCGTGTTCCATCCGGCCTTTTCCATGTCATCAACCGGCTCGACAAAAGCGTGACCGAAGAAACGTCCCCACAATCGGTTCACAAGTGTCCGAGGCAGCCGTCCATTCTTCGGACTTGTGACACACGATGCGAGTTGTTGCAGTCGAACCGCTTTGTTCGTCCCTGCGACTTCGCCGAACTCCGGATACAAAAACTTCGTCGACGCCATTTTACCCGTGGGCTTGTCGCACTGGAAAATTTCCAGCGGCTGATCCGAATAGATGTTCGCGAGTGCGTAAGCATCAGAAAGCTGCCAATCGTTAACAAAACTGTCGTGACACGAGGCGCATTTCATGTTCAATCCCATGAAAACCTGCGAAATACTTTGCGCTGCCTGCATCGGGGGAAGCTGCGAGGCATTCACCGCACCGCGCCAGACGATCCCCTTTGTGAAACCTTCTGATTCCGGCGATGGGTTAATTAACTCTGCAACAAACTGGTCGTAGGGCTTGTTTGTTTCGAGCGAATGAAAAAGCCATTTCGTGATTTGCTTGCGCCCACCATCGATGTAGCCCGTTCCTTTGTAATCGTTGCGAAGCATGTCGTTCCAGAACGTGAGCCAATGCTCTGCGTAGGCACGGTTGTCGGCGAGCAATCGATCAACAAGCTTTTCACGTTTGTCCCGCGATTTGTCGGCAACAAACTTTTCCAATTCAGCTGCCGGCGGTAAGAGCCCAATTACATCAAGGTAGGCGCGACGCGCAAAAACACGATCATCCACGGTCTGCGGCCATTTCACTTTGTGTGCTTTGAAATAAGTATCGACGAACGCGTCAACGGGGTTGGCCGCTTTCACCTTTGGAACTTCAGGCAAATGCGGGTGCAGATTCTTTGCTTCAACTTTGCCGAGCCAAACATTTTTGTCCCATTTCGCACCTTGATCGATCCACGCGCGCAGCAAGGCAATCTGTTCTGGTTTGAGTTTGGAGCCTTTCTTCGGCATCACCGCGTCGGGATCAAACCCCATGACGAGTTCGATCAGGAGACTTTCATCACTTTTGCCAACAACCACCGGTGAACCGGAGTCTCCGCCTTGCATGAACGTTTCGCCGTTGTCGACGCGAAAGCTTCCTTTGCTACGGCCGTGGCCGTGACAGTTGGCGCAGCTCTTTTCGAGAATCGGCTTAATCTCCTTCGTGAAATCTACCTTGTGCGCGGCGGGCGGTGGCAGTTGCTTCGCTTGTTCAGGGGTGATCTTTGCCAGGGCAGATGTCGCCAAAAGCCCTAAAAATAAAAACGAACTCTGAGCCAAGCGGAATTTCATCGGGACCTTTTATTTACCAGATGGATTCGACGAAGAACAACGAATTTCCATTGAAGGAAGATAACGGACGCCGTGGGATCAGTTATTTCGACACGCGTTTGTTGAATGCGACGCAATCGTCGTAGCGAACACCCGTTCCCCCAAAAATATCGAGCGCGGAACCAATGGTCAGGTCGACGCGATTTTTGCCGTGCGTGGTGACCTTTTCCAGGTCTTGCAGCGAACCGGCCCCGCCGGCATAGGTCGTAGGAATCGGTGTCCAATCGCCGAGCTTCTCTACCAATTCAAGATCAACGCCGCGGCAAAGACCTTCGACGTCTACGGCGTGAATGAGGAATTCATCACACCACTCAGCAAGTTGGGCGAGTGTCTTTTCGCTCAGGATCATTTCGGTAAACTTCTGCCAGCGATCCGTAACAACAAAATAATTCCCGTCCCTTTTGCGACAGCTCAAATCAAGGACGAGCTTTTGTTTGCCGATTTTTGCGACAAGAGATTTAAGAC
>CBHWET010000295.1:0-6645 GCA_966112985.1 uncultured bacterium
TTACTCGTTCGTTTCTTTGTACCCGAACTCCCTTTCCTTATCCGCAAAGCCGTCGGCAGTGTCCGCCGTCACTATCTGGCTGTGGCCATCGGCAAAACCATACGCTCGAATCCATTTACCGTTGCCGAGTTGGACCGGCTGTTTTTGGCGAACGAGGATCGTGTTCGCCGTATCTTTGATGTCGCGCCAAAGACCTTTGTAAACACGCTCAAATTTTGCTGCTTCCAATCCATGGCTGGCGTAGTCACTGGCACCTTCCTTTAGTCGATCGTTGCCGAGGACAGTGTCATCCAAGTTTTCTGGCAGGCGTTTAGCTTTTGCAGCGGCTTCTATCAATGCCATCGCGAGATCACGACTGAAGCGGCCATGGGCGTGGAGAATCCACTTTTCACTTTCGTCGGCCTCTGCCGGAAGGGAAGCCGCGTCGACCCACTGCGGCGATTGCTTTTCTTTGGCAGCGGCCAATTGTTCCGCCTTTAAACGTGAATTCTCCTGGTCAACGCTCCGTAACCGGGTCACCTCGCCACGTAACTGAAGCAATTCCCGAAGTTGCGCCTGCGCATGGCCGGCGGACGCGCTCGATTCTGCGATGAGACGCATGTTCTCCTGTTGAGTAATAGTCTGGGAGGCCAGTTTTGCCCGCACGGACGCCAGTTCTGCTCGTAATCGCCGTATTTCCTGGTGCTGCATCGCGATGAATCCTACGACCAGCGCCGCTGCGAGCCCCATTGTGACCGATCGTGTCTTGCTACTCATGAGGTTAGTTTAGGTGATCGGTTGATTTGACCGCCTTGTGAGTCCGACATCACGATTCGGCGATCGTTCAATCGGGACATGCCACTTTGAACTTTGAAGTTTGGCCCGTCATCCTTAAACTTCGCTGCACATGGCACGGAAAGATTCGTCCACAAAACCACACCACGGCTTCAACGACATCATCGGTATCGTGCTCATCGCGGGCTCCCTGTTGCTCGTCGTTGCGCTGTTTTCGTTTGATCGTTGTGATTTGCCAAGCGTCTGCAACCCGCCGAATTCGCCGGTGCACAATCTATGCGGCAAACTCGGCGCATGGCTGGCCAGTGGCCTGTTCTTTCTCTTCGGCGCAGGCGCATTCGTTTTGCCGCCGTTGATGCTTGCGTTCGGTCTCGGCTATTTATTCGAGTTTCTCTCTTACATCCGCCGCCGTTGGCTCTGGGCAATTGTTCTCTTTGTTTCGTTCCTTGGATTGCTCGGACTTTATTCCGGTTGGATGGAGCGGCTGCGCGCAAACATCAATGCTCCGAATGCCGGTGGTATCTTCGGTTCGTTGGCGCAGAACCAATTTACGTCGCTGCTTGGCAAGCCAGGTTCGACGATCATTTTCGCGACGGTTTACCTCGTCAGCCTGATCTTTCTCACTAATTTCCAATTCGGTGAATGGGTCCGCGGCTTTTTGCCTGGCGCAAAGAAAGTAGACGCCAATGCGACCGATGAGGAGAAGGCACTCGACCGCAAGGCACGTGAATTGGAGAAGCAGGCGCGCAAGTTGCAGGAGCAGCTTGAAAAGAACAAACCGAAGAAGGCTTCTCTGGAAGAAGTTTCCGCGGAGGAAGAAGAAAAAGCAGCCGTGGGCGCAGATCTCAAGCCGGTGCCCGAACCGACGATTCGCGATTTAAGTATTCCAACCGCGAAGCCGAAAAAGAAAGGTTCTGCGGAGGCAGAGATCATTAAGAGTGACGCCGAAAAACGCGAAATCGAGCCTGCTGAAGAAGGCGTCGTTATCTCGGCAAAGGAAGTTGCCGCCGCAACCACTGCTGACATTTTGGGCAAAGCTTCTTCCCGTAAGAAGAATGAACCTAAAGTCGAAGAACAAATCGAAGAAGCGCCGGTGGCTGCTGCGGTAGCGGTCGCCGATCCAAAACCAGCGGAGCCCGAGAAGAAGAACGAAGACGACGAACCGCTTCCTGTTCTGCCTCCGATGCCGAAACCAAAAGTTATCGGCCTCAAGAAACCGAAACCGATCGCCGTCGCGTCGACTCCAATCATCGGCAACTACCGCCTGCCATCGCTCGACTTCCTCCAACCCGCTGACACCAACGTCAAGCCGACCGAGACCAAGGAAGAACTGATGGCGAACGCGCATCTGATGAAGCAAACGCTCGCGCAATTTGATATCGACGTTTCTGTTGGCGACATCACAAAAGGTCCAACGATCACGCGCTATGAATTGCATCCTGCGCCGGGCGTCCGTTTCGAACGCATCACCGCATTGAACAACAATATTGCAGCCGCGCTCAAAGCCGAACGCATTAACATTCTGGCGCCGGTCCCGGGAAAGAGTTCCGTTGGCGTCGAAGTTCCGAATGCAATCAAGACCAAGGTCATCATGCGTGATCTGCTTGAGTCTGAAGAATGGCAGAAATCCAAAGCGCGTATCCCGTTGGCCCTCGGCAAAGACGTTTACGGCAATCCTATTATCGCTGACCTCGCCGAAATGCCGCACTTGCTCATCGCCGGCAGCACTGGTTCCGGCAAATCAGTCTGTATTAACTCGATTGTCGCGTCGTTGCTTTATCGCTTCTCTCCAGACCAGCTGCGTTTCGTGATGATTGATCCGAAGGTCGTCGAATTGCAGCAATACAACGTCTTGCCGCACCTCGTGGTTCCTGTCGTTACTGATCCAAAGAAAGTTATTCTCGCGCTTCGCTGGGTCGTCAACGAAATGGAAAAACGCTATCAGATTTTCGCGAAGGTCGGCGTTCGCAATATCAAGTCGTTCAACGAACGTTCGAAAACGGCGCCGATTCCCAAGTCCGAGCCGGAGTTGCCGTTGATGGCCACGAAGGAAAAAGTCGAAGCAAACCAGGATGGTTTCGCTGTCGAACTGGACGAAGAAATTGTTGTTCCTCGCGACGAAGATATCGTTATTCCTGACAAGCTTTCTTACATCGTCGTAATCATCGACGAGCTCGCGGACCTGATGCTCGTGGCGCCGAAGGATGTCGAAATGGCCATCGCGCGTATCACCCAGATGGCGCGTGCTGCTGGTATTCATTGTATCGTTGCGACACAACGTCCGAGCGTCGATGTCATCACTGGCGTTATCAAAGCGAACATCCCGGCGCGTATCGCGTTCCAGGTTGCCGCGAAGGTCGATTCCCGAACGATTCTTGACGCGATGGGCGCGGACAAACTACTCGGCAAAGGTGACATGCTTTATCTGCCACCCGGTTCAGCGAAATTGAATCGCGCACAAGGCGTGTTGATTACTGACCAGGAAATTCACAGCGTCGTCGAGTTCATCGCGCAGCAAGGCAAACCAAGCTACGAACTCGAGATTCACGAGAAGCTTCAGAAAGCAACTGGCAGCAGTTTCGGTGCGGATGAAGGCGGCGAGAACGGTATCGATGAAGATGAAGGTTTAATCGAGCAGTGTATCGAAGTCATTCGCACGGAACAAAAAGCGAGCGTCTCGCTTTTGCAACGTCGCTTGCGCCTCGGCTACACGCGCGCAGCCCGCATCATGGATGAACTCGAAAACCGTGGCATCGTCGGCCCAAGCAAGGGTGCCGAACCACGAGATATTCTGATCGATCTCGACGGGGGCGGAGCGGATGGCGGCGATCAATAGGCAACAGGCGAGAGGCTATGGGCTAGAGGCGATAGGGCCGCTTCGCGCTTTGATCAGGGCGCCCAGCATTCTGGCCAATTCTTCGCAGCGGCATATCAGTGGCGTCACCTGTTCTTTGCTCAGATAACCGACATCGTGGGCAATCTCCAACTGCGTCGTCAACTCCGCCAGAGATCCTTTCGCCATATAAAAGAATCGAACTGAATCTTTGTCGGTATCTCGCTCATCCCCTTCTGCGATGTTGCTTGGAATGCTGACTGAAGAACGTCGCATCTGATCTATCAAACTGAAATCCCGGGATATCGCCCCAGTTGCTGTGCATCGATAGATGTCCACCGCCAGCGCCTTCGCCCTTTGCCATACCACTAATTCCTTAAAGCCACGTTTACTCATAGTTTTGCCTATCGCCCATCGCCTCTAGCCTATCGCCTATTGTTTAGCTAGTTTCGGATGCTTTAAATGAAAATCCGTCGCGTCCTGATACGCTTTCGCTACCGCGAGTAACTCCGCTTCGCCGAAAAGTTTTCCGACGAACGAAATTGCAGTCGGAACTCCGTTCGTTGTGAAGCCATTTGGCAGACCAACGGCCGGGTGCCCCGTCAGATTATTCATCAATAGATTGTCACCCACGTCCCAAGGCGCTACGTAGACATCGATGTCGCGCATCATCTTGTCCATATCCTGAATGACCAAATAACGGATCCGTTGCGCCTGCAGATACTCAACCGCCGGGACAAAACGCTTGGAACGAAATGCATTTGGCCACGACCCTTTATCCTGCTGCACAAGCAGATCATCTTTATTGCTGCGCGTGAGTTCATCAAAGAACGTTGCCCCCTCCGTGCTCAGCACAAACGAAATCGATCCAACTGGATAATTCGTCGGTAGTTCGATCGGAATCAATTTTACGCCGAGTTCTTCCAGCTTCTTGAGCGCAGCATCATCGAAGGTTCGCGTTTTCTTCTTCGCAAAATCCTTCTTCAAGTAACCGATGCGAAGCTTTTGCAGATCGACTTGAGGACTGTAATTGAAGGGAGCGTCGTAAAGGGTCTGATCTCTCTCATCCGGACCGCAGATCGCATTGAGAACAATGGCGCAATCTTCAACGGTTCGCGCAATCGGCCCGATTTTATCCATCGACCAACTCAACGACATGCAGCCAGTGCGGCTCACACGTCCGTAGGTCGGACGTAATCCCGTCACGCCGCAAACTGCCGCTGGAGAAAGAATCGATCCGTGTGTTTCCGAACCGATCGCAAAGGCAAACAATCCCGCTGCTGTTCCAGCAGCGGAGCCCGCCGAAGATCCGCTCGAACCTTGTTTGATATTCCACGGGTTGCGCGTTTTGCCGCCGAACCACGTTTCACCCATCGCTAATTCGCCCATGGAAGTTTTGCAGACGAGCACTGCGCCGGCTTCCTGCAATTTTTTAATGACCGTCGCATCTTCGTCGAACACCTGGTTTGTATAAGGCGGCGCGCCCCATGTTGTTCGAATATCTTTCGTGGCAATCAAATCCTTCGCGCCGTACGGCAAACCGTGCAACAGCCCGCGATATTTTCCGGCGGCAATCTCTTCGTCAGCGCGCCGCGCCTGTTTCAGTGCGAGATCCTCGGTCAATGTCACCACGCATTCCAATGTCGGCCCAAATTTCTTCAATCGGGCTAAATACATTTTGGTGAGCTCTTCCGAAGTAACCTGACGGGACTTGATCAAGGCTGCGAGTTCACCAATCGACCAAAACGCAACATCATCGAGGTTCGACGGACGCTTCACTTTCGGCGCGGATGAGAATTTCGGCTGTTTCCGTTCGGTGGGAATTTTGAACCCAACCGGGATCGGATTGAACAAAAGCGCGGGCGGTGTGCTGTCAGGAATTTTTGCGTTTCGAATGGCTTTAAAATCGTCGAGGCGTCCGTTGAGGCTCTTCAAGAGCATCTCACGTTTTTCATCCGTGAACTGCAAGCCTATAACTTTCTCCGCCTCGGCCACGGTTTCGCGAGTCACTTTGTTTGTGGAATCCGCGGCTTCGATTCGAAGGGTTGGAATGATAACCGCCGCCGCGCACAGGAGGATGCCGCTCGATAGGGATCGAATCATCTGTCGGTTCTACGCGGACAGCCGGACTTTTTCCAGTGGGGAGGAGCTGATTATTTTGCGCGCGCCCGTTTCTTCTGTAGTTCAGCCTTCAGCTGCTCAAGCGGCAAAGTGTTCATTACATTGTGCTTTTCGAGCCAGCCTTTGCGTGCAATTCCTGCGCCGAGTTTGAGAAATCCTGCACTCTCCAAACGATGCGCATCGCAATTGATTACGCATTTTACCCCTTTGTTTTTGGCGTAATGCCAAAGGCGCCAATCCATATCCAGCCGGTCCGGACACGCATTTAATTCAATCCAGGTGCCAGTCTCGGCGCAGGCGTCGATTACTGCATGTTGATTCACCTTCGCTCCGTCTCGCTCCAACAACAGCCGCCCGGTCAGATGCCCGAGTATGTGGACGTACGGATTTTGCGTGACGCGAATCAATCGCTTCGTCATCTCCGCTTCATCCTGGCCGAATCGTTGATGCGCACTCGCTACAACGACGTCGAGTTCAGCAAGCAGTTCGTCTTCGAAATCCAACGTTCCATCGGCCATGATGTCAACCTCACTGCCGGTCAACAGGCGAAAATCATCACCGGCGTCGGCGAGCTTGTGATTGACCGCGCGGATATCGAGCAATTGTTTGCGGAGACGTGTTTGATCAAGGCCGTTCGCCTGGAACGAAGATTTTGAATGATCGGTGATCGCCCAATACGCCAGCCCGAGCTCTTTCATGTGCGTCACGATATCGTCGATCGAATTGCGTCCATCGCTCCAGGTTGAGTGGTTGTGCAACGATCCTTTCAGATCGGTCCATTCGATCAGTCGCGGGATTTCATTTTTCTCCGCAGCGGCGAACTCTCCGTGATCTTCGCGTAACTCAGGAGGAACGTACGCGAGATCGAGTTTGGCAAAGATTTCTTCTTCGGTCGCACAAGGGACCAACAGCGCGGG
>CBHWET010000296.1:0-6588 GCA_966112985.1 uncultured bacterium
CGGCACCGTGCCGGACGAAAAAATTGTCACGGAAATTTGGAAAGACACCATGTCTGACCAATTTTCCCTCAGAAAAAATAACCGGGCGCGCGTGCCCGGCCGTTTTCCGTGACCGGAAAACCGTCCGGCACCATGCCGGAGCAAAATTTCCTGAGAAAAAAGTGTCGGGCACCCGCGCCATGCGACTTTTTCTCAGAAAAAACTGTCCGGCGCGCGCGCCACGCCCTTTCGGCTGAGGGAAAATCCTTCCGGCACGGTGCCGGAGACTTTTCCCCTGAGAAATTTTCATCCGGCGCCCGCGCCCGGAAGTTTTCTGCCGCACTTTTTTGGTCAGGCATGGGGTTTCGGTAGTTTCCAGTCATCAACAACTTCGTAGGCCGGAGGGCGGTTCCGTTTCTTCAGTCAAAAATTGAGCTGGCACCATTCCTCCACTTTTTTGGATGGCCAGAATTGAAGAAGCGGAGAGTTTGTCCTCTCTCCCTTGCGTTCGCTATCGTCCATTCACGCTCCCGTCGATTCCATTGTGTTGTTGCCCTTAATTTCCATATCAACTCCAACCGGACGCTTTCGGTTTTTGTTGTAGCACATGATCAGGGGAATTTTTTGTGTTCATCTACTAGGCGGGTGTTAGATTCCGCCAAATGATTTTGTCGGCGGCAGAACTGGATTCTCTCGTGCATGCACGCACGTCTTCACCGCACACTCTGCTTGGTATGCACCCGCTGGGGAACGGCAACGGCGTCGTCGCGCGAGCGATGATCCCTTGGGCGGCCGAAGTCGAAGTGGTCCCCGTTCATGAGAAAACCAAACCGCGGTTCAAGCTCCAAAAGGTGCACGACTCCGGACTGTTCGAAGGCACCGCAAAGGATGCCAAGAGTGTCTATGCCTATGACCTCGTCATTACCGGGCACACCGGACAGAAATTTCAAACGCGCGACGCCTATTCCTTTCTGCCGACTCTGGGTGAGTCCGACCTTTACCTTTTCAACGAAGGCAACGAGCGACGGATTTACGAGAAACTCGGCGCGCACATCAGGCAATTGGATGGCGTGTGGGGCACAAGCTTTGCAGTCTGGGCTCCGAATGCGCAGCGCGTCAGCGTCGTGGGCGATTTCAACGGATGGGATGGACGACGGAATCAGATGCGGTTACTCGGCGCTAGCGGCGTGTGGGAAATATTTATTCCCGGCGTGGGCGAAGGCGCCCATTACAAATACGAGATCCGCAATATTCACGGCCACGTCGTTCTTAAAACAGATCCATACGGTTTCTTCTTCGAAGCAGCGCCCAAAAACGCATCGATCGTTTGGGACTTGAAGAAGTTTAAGTGGACGGATGAGAAATGGATCAAATCGCGGGCGGACAAAAATCCATTACGCGCTCCAATGAGCATTTATGAGGTGCATCTCGGTTCGTGGAAGAAAAAGAACTGGCACGAATCACTCAGTTTCCGCGACCTCGCCGCGCCGCTTGTCGACTACGTGCGGAAGATGAACTTTACGCATGTCGAGTTCCTGCCGGTTTCCGAACACGCATATTATCCATCCTGGGGATATCAGGTCACCGGCTTTTACTCGCCGACCAGCCGATTCGGCACACCGGACGATTTTAAATACTTGATTAACACTTTGCATGAAGCGGGCATCGGCGTGCTGATCGATTGGGTTCCAGCACATTTCCCGCGCGATGAATGGGCACTGGCGCGCTTCGATGGAACCTCTCTTTACGAACACGAAGATCCGCGCAAAGGAGCGCATCAGGATTGGGGAACGTTGATTTTCAACTACAGCCGTCACGAAGTGAAAAACTTCCTGGCTGCTAATGCGTTGTTCTGGTGCGACCAGTTCCACATCGATGGCCTGCGCGTCGATGCCGTCGCGTCGATGCTCTACCTCGATTACTCACGCAAAGAAGGTGAATGGGTGCCGAACCAATACGGCGGCCGGGAGAACATCGAAGCGATCGAGTTTTTGCGCTTCTTCAATCATTGCGTGCACACCGAGCATCCGGGGGTGGTCACCATTGCCGAGGAATCGACGGCATGGCCACAGGTGACACGGCCTCCCTATATCGGTGGTCTCGGTTTTAGTTTCAAATGGAACATGGGGTGGATGCATGACACGTTGAAGTATTTCAGCCTCGACCCGATCTATCGCAAATATCATCAGACGGACCTCACGTTCGCGATGCTGTATCACCACAACGAAAATTTTATCCTGCCATTATCGCACGATGAAATTGTGCACGGCAAAGCATCGCTGATCGGAAAGATGCCCGGTGATGACTGGCAGAAGTTTGCCAATTTGCGTTCTCTCTTTGCCTATCAGTGGCTCTTTCCAGGCAAGCAACTGCTGATGATGGGCGGCGAAATTGGCCAGCGCACGGAGTGGAACGAAAATCGTGAACTGGATTGGTGGCTTCTTGAGCAGGGACCTTACCATCCCGGGTTGCAACGGTTTGTCGAAGATCTGAACAAGTTCTATCGAAAAGAAGAGGCACTTTGGGACGGCGACTACGATCTGAAAGGATTTTATTGGATCGATTGCAGTGACGCTGACAACAGCGTGTTGTCCTTCGTGCGGCAGAACGTCGATTGCACGCGGCAGGTCGCAGTCATCATGAACTTAACGCCAGTGCTCCGTTCCAATTACCGTGTTGGGTTGCCGAAGCCAGGACTTTGGAAAGAAGTTCTTAATTCCGATGCCGGCATCTACGGCGGCAGCAACTGTGGAAATCTCGGCGGCGTTACCGCCACGGAACACAAGTGGCATAACCAGGAGTTTTCAGCAGAAATTTGCCTGCCACCTCTGGGGGTCGTCGCCTTTGCTTCACCCACATCTTAAACGAGTAAATGACGCGTGCGTTCGTAAGCTTCACTCCACGCCGCTTCGTTCTTCGGCTCGAAGGTGGAGAGCTCGCTCGAATCCTTTAAAATGGTGCGCATATCGTGGAGTGACTGTACCTCGCCGGCGGCACGAAGCTGGACGAGGACGTTACCAAGCACTGTTGATTCCGCAGGACCGGCAATGACAGGACGACCGCAAGCGTTCGCGGTGAATTGATTTAATAACTGGTTCCGGGAGCCTCCGCCAACGATGTGAATGACCTCGATTCGATTGCCGGCCAACTCTTCAAGCCATTGGAAGACGACCTTGTATTTGAGCGCGAGACTTTCAAACGCGCATCTCACGATTTCGCCTTCGGTCTCCGGAACGGGCTGGCTCGTTTCACGACAGAACTGCTGGATCGCCCCCGGCATGTCGGCAGGATTGAGAAAACGAGCGTCATCGGGATTCACAATCGAACGTAGTGGAGTAGCAGCCTCCGCCAATTTCACCAGCTGCGGATAATCGTAATTTTTTCCACGACTCTCGAAGGCGCGCTTGCAGTTCTGAACAATCCACAGGCCCATGATGTTTTTCAGCAACCGGTAGGTTCCATCGATGCCACCCTCGTTCGTGAGATTCAATTCAAGGGTGCGCCGCGACAGTTGTGCGTTCTGCAGTTCGACTCCCATCAATGACCATGTTCCTGAACTCAAGTACGCCCAATTGGATTTGCCGGTATTGATCGTGGGCACCCCGACGACCGCCGAACCGGTGTCATGCGTGGCAGGCGCCACGACCTCAATACGATTAAGGCCGGTCCGGTCTGCAACCGAGGCGCGGATTGGTCCAACCTTCGTTCCCGGCTGAACAATTTCAGGAAAGATATTCGTCGGTAAACAGAACTGCTTCAGAAGATCATAGGACCAGTTACGCGTCAGCGGATGCACGCATTGCGTCGTGGTCGCATTTGTAAATTCGACAACCTTCGTACCGCATAAACACCAATTGAGGAAATCGGGAATCATCAAGAGGCAATCTGCGCTTTCGAGAAGTTCCGGGGTGTTTTTCCGGGTCGCGAGGAGTTGATAGAGCGTATTAATCTCCATGAACTGTAGACCGGTCTGCGCAAAAATGTCCGCGCGCGGGACGCGATTAAATGCTTCCGCCATGAGACCCCGCGTGCGCGCATCCCGATATTGGTACGGCTGCCCCAGCATTTCTCCGTTTTTGGAAAGAAGGACGTAGTCGACACCCCAGGTATCAACGCCAACGGAGACGATATCGTTCCCAAACTTTTTGGCCCCCGCAGTGAGACCCGATTGAATTTCCTGCCATAGCCGAAGTACGTCCCAGCGATAAGTATCGGCCACCTGGACAGCACCATTCGGAAATCGGTGTAGTTCTTCCAGCCGCACCTGTTTTCCTTTCCAAATCGCCGCCATGACACGACCGCTTTCGGCGCCAAGATCAATCCCCAGAAAAACTTTTTGTCCGCTCATCCGAGCGAGACTATTGAAAATCGCGTCGGACGAAAAGCTGCGAAACGAGGGCTGACTTGTTCTGATTTTTTATCGCAAATTTTGTCTCCAAACTTCAAAGTGCGCCGCTGTATGCCAAATCCCTGGACCGGAAAAGGAAATCCTTATACTCGCAAAGAAGTTGTAGAGCGCCTGCGCGCCACCCTCAAAAAGGGTGAACCAATCATTGCCGCCGGCGCCGGAACCGGCATCAGCGCGAAGTTTATCGAGAAAGGCGGCGCCGATCTGATCATTATTTATAACTCCGGCCGCTTTCGCATGGCTGGCCATGGCTCTACATGTGGTTTGATGGCTTACGGCGACGCCAATGCCATCGCGATGGAGATTGGTGAACACGAAGTTTTACCGATCGTCGAGGAAGTGCCTGTGATTTGCGGCGTGCACGCGACAGATCCGCGGCGTCGCATGTGGCATTGGCTGCTGAAGGTAAAAGACATGGGTTTCAGTGGTGTGAACAATTTCCCGACACACTGCATTGTCGATGGTCATTTCCGACAGGTTCTTGAAGAGACGGGAATGAGTGTGAAGAAAGAATTCGAAATGGTGGCCCTCGCTCGCAAGATGGACCTGTTCAGTTGCGTTTATGTCGCGACCGCCGAAGAAGCGAAGGCAATGGCCGAAGCGGGCGCCGATTGCATCATTGCGCACGTAGGCACGACGATTGGCGGTTCGATCGGAGTGAAAGGCGCCGTCTGCACCATGGACGACGCCGTGAAGAGAACTCAAATAATTATCGATGGGGCGCGCAAAGTCCGTAAAGACATCGTGTTCCTCTCACATGGTGGACCCATTGCAACGCCGGACGATGCGGCTTACATCAATCAACATACGGACTGCGTCGGTTTTGTCGGTGCTTCGAGTCTCGAACGACTTGGAGTGGAGCAATCGCTCGTAGACCTCACTCGCAAGTTTAAAAAAATTCCCGTCCAGGCATCCGCTCTTAAGCCGTTCAAAAAAGGAAAATAGTTATGCGATTTTGGAGTGCTCTCACCGCCATTCTGGTTTTCGCCTGTAGCGCCAACGCCGAAATGAAACGGACCCGTGACGTGATTTACGGGCATAAATTCGGCATGGCGTTGACGATGGACGTCTTTCAACCCGAGAAACCAAACGGATGTGCGATCATCTGGGTCGTTAGCGGCGGGTGGTATTCCGCCCAGGAGGCAATTCCGCCGACGTTTCCGACGTTGTTGGACCGGGGCTATACAGTATTTGCCGTCGTGCATGGATCGCAACCGAAGTTCCAGATCCCCGAGGCAATGAGCGATATGCATCGCGCGGTGCGTTTTATCCGTCACAATGCCTCACAATGGAGCGTTGACCCGAAGCGCTTTGGAGTGATCGGCGGCAGCGCTGGCGGCCATTTATCGTTGGTGCTGGCGACACAAGGAAGTAAGGGGGACGAAAAAGAGAAAGACGAAATCAACCGCGAAAGCAGCGCCGTTCAGGCGGTGGCGATTTTCTTTCCGCCGACGGACTTCCTGAATTATGGAACGAATGGTCATCGCGTTTTTGGTGACAACGTCCTGGAGTTTGTTAAGGGGGCATTTCCAAAGGCAAACACCGAAGCCGAAAAGGACAAACTGGCGCGTGAGATCTCGCCAATCTATTTTATAAACTCCAACCAGCCGCCCATTTTGATTATCCACGGAGATGCGGACAAAATTGTGCCCTTTCAACAGGCAGAAACCTTTGTGAAACGCAGTGAGGAAGTCGGGGCAACGACAAAATTAATCCGGCGGGCCGGCAAAGGCCACGGCTGGCCTGATTTTATGAACGATCTGAAAATCTTTGGCGATTGGATGGATGAACAACTAAGAGGTATCAAGCCAAAGACGGAAGCCTCCGCGAAATGATCACTTCAGGCCCTTCGCTTTCGTTTCGATCGAATAGAGCGAGGTTCGGGCGGTAATGAATAGAGTGGTGCCAGACGCGCCGCCGAAGCAAAGGTTCGCCGGGGATTCTGGAACGAGAATCTTACCAATCAACGAGCCGTCCGGTGCAAATATCTGGACTCCATCGCCGGCACTCGACCAGATTCGACCTTCTTTATCGCAGCGAATCCCATCTGGAACTCCAGTGTCGATGACGCAGAATACGTGGCCATTGGTCAGTGTATTGTCAGCCGTTATATCAAACACACGGATGTGGTGCGGCTTGCCAGAGTCAGCGACGTAGAGCTTTTTTTCATCCGGTGAAAGACAGATGCCATTCGGTTCATC
>CBHWET010000297.1:0-6562 GCA_966112985.1 uncultured bacterium
AAAATTATCGGGAAAAGCTGTCAGGAAACTCGGCTAAAAGTTCAGAAACCGGAAAAATCTGCTGAGAAAAACCGACAAAAGTCCGAAAACCAGCTTTTTCCGCCTGCAAAAACCTATAAAAGCATCGGAGAGGAGGTTTTGAGAACGCTTTCGCCTCAAGAGTCCAAAAATCCAAGTTCACCAGCGCAAAATGCCCTTCTTGGTGCCATAGCCGGAAAATTTGGGCCACCGTTGGCGCGATTTGTCCGCAACTGATCGGCTGAACCATTTTTTGTCTCATTTCTAGTCAAAATTCGGTCGACACAAACGGCTGTTTTGCTAATCTCACGGCTCGTTTAGCGTACGGAGCGGTTGCTCTCACCCGCGTTTAACACTCCTTTGGCAGGACAACAGATGAATTCATTTTTTAAGGCTTGGCTTTGCGTAGCCATCTTGGTCGCTGGAACCGCTTCGCAGGCGGCAAACTCCGTCGTCGCATGGGGCGGATATTGGAATGGTGTGAAACTTCTGCCGGGATCAAGCAATGTGGTCGCCATCGCTGGTGGCGACATTGGCCTAACATCCCAAGGTCGCGTTCTCGGCTGGAGTAAGACGGCCGGGCCGACGAATGTCTGGTCGACCCTCACCGATGGTGTGCAGATTGCGCAGGGACGAAGTCACTCAATCGCTTTACGTCAGACAGGGAAAGTTCTTAACTCCGGTACTTATACTCAACCCGGTGGCAGCACTTTGGCGGCCTTTGTTCCGGCGAGTCTTTCCAATGTTGTTTACGTGGCTTCTGGTTGCGAACATGACCTGGCATTGAAGCGGGACGGAACGATTGCGACATGGGGCGCTTCGGGTTACTTGACGCCACCGCCTCCAGCAGGATTATCGAATGTCGTTGGGATCGCGGCGGGTTGCGGCGAAAACATTGCTTTGAAAAGCGACGGAACCCTCGTTGCCTGGGGAAACACCAATCTGCCTTTCTACCCGGTTCCAGCCGGACTAAACGATGTCGTGGCCGTTGCTGGTAAGTATTACCACTTTCTCGCGCTGCGCCGCGACGGCACGGTTGTCGCGTGGGGTTACAACGTATATGGCGAATCGAACGTTCCTGCCGGCTTGTCGAATGTCGTGGCGATTGCCGCGGGCGATTACCACAGTCTCGCGTTGAAGAGCGATGGCACCATTGTCGGATGGGGGCACAACAATTTCTCACAAACGGTTGCTCCAGCGGGCACCACGAATATCGTCGGCATCTCGGGTGACTTTGACGTGAGCCTCGCCTTGATGAACGATGGAACGCCCTTCATTACAGTTGATCCGGCTGACAAGAGTGTTTCGGAAGGCAGCACGGCGACGTTTGCAGTCATGGCAGTGGGACCAGGCACGCTGAATTACCAGTGGCAATTCAATGGAGCCGACATCAGCGGCGCGACAGCCTCGTCACTCGCCGTTGTGGCGCAGTTCACGAACGGCGGTAATTATTCCGTGCGCATCTCAAATGCGATCGGCTCTGTGACAAGTGCGGAGGCTGTGCTGACGGTTTCAGGAAATCACTTGCCCAGTGCCACACCGAAAAGCGTATCGGTAGCCGAGGATTCGTCTCTAGCGATCACTTTGGCCGGTACGGATTTAGACGGGGACACGCTGACTTACTCGATCGTTTCGTCGCCTGTGAACGGCACACTAACCGGCACTCCACCCTTGGTCACGTATCGTCCCGCCACGAATTTTAATGGCGCGGACCAATTCGTTTTCAAAGTAAACGATGGTCATGTGGATTCTATTCCTGCCGCGGTCTCCATTAATATAACGGACGTTAATGACGCTCCTGTGGCCACAGCGCAGTCCGTCACGGTAAATGAAGGAAACACCGTTTCGATCACTTTGACCGGGTCTGACATCGACGGCGATACGCTGAACTTCGCTGTCGCTACGCAACCATTGCATGGAACGTTAACGGGGACGGCGCCCAATTTGCTTTATCATCCATCCGCAAATTATAACGGCAACGATCAGTTCACATTTCGCGTGAACGATGGACACGTTAATTCACCTGCCGCCGTCGTCAGCATCACAGTGTTGCCGGTAAATGCGCCGCCAGTCGCACAGATTACGATTTCCCCGTTGTCGGTCATCGCTGGTTTCACCAATCTGGTAGTGATCTCCGGAAACGGCACCAACGCGGACGTTATACTGAATGGCAGTAAATCGACCGACTCGGATAGCGCGTCGCTGAGCTTCGCATGGTTTGATGGAACCAATCTCCTGTCCACAGCGGTTCTGACCACGAACACCTTGGATGTTGGCACCCATGAGATTATGCTGGCCGTTAACGACGGTGTCACGACAGTCACCGCCGCAACAGAGTTGGAAATTATTTCGGCAGACAACTCAATCGCCGCCTTGATTGAATTGGTTAAAGCGTCACATCTGTCTCCACGAAACGAACAGGCATTGTTGGCTTCGTTGTACGCAGCGCAGAACTCTCTCGCGAAGGACAACGTTGCGACAGCGATTACACAAATGCGTGATTTCCAAAGCAAAGTCCGGTCGCAGATCTCGCCGATCAATCCGGCGCTCGCGCAGAAGTTCCTGCGTTGCTCTCAGGCAATCATCGATTCGTTGCGCCGTCTTTAATCGTGACCTGTTGCGCGAGAGCAACAATTCACATCAGTTGTTGAAATCACCGGCAGGCTGTACCATTGTCTCACGCCGAAATGGATACGACGGAAACTCAAGACCTCGATGAACTTCTGATCTGCCGGCTCGATCTCGGGAAAAAGACGGTCGATCCCTGCACGATCGTTATCTTCGGCGCAAGCGGCGATCTGACGGCTCGCAAACTGATTCCCGCGCTCTATCACCTTTTCTCAAAGAAACAACTGCCGTCCCCGGTACAGATCATCGGATATGCACGGCGTGAAAAAACAGACGAACAATGGCGCGCGGAATTACTTGAGGCGCTGAAGAAGTTCTCCCGCTCGAAAGAAGTGGACGCCGGCGCATGGACTGAATTTTCCAAGAACATCTTCTATTGCCAGGGCGATTATGGTGCGACAGAGGATTACAAAAAACTCGGCACACGCATTTCTGCTGCGTCGAGCGAAGCGGTGCGGAGCAACGTGTTGTTCTACCTCGCGACCCCGCCGGGCGAATTTGCAACCGTTGTTCAACAGTTACACACCGCTGGGCTGTTACGGAAACACGACGGCAATACCTCATGGCAGCGTGTCGTGGTGGAAAAACCCTTCGGTCACGACCTGGCATCGGCCCGACAGCTGAACGCGGAGCTGACACGCTACGTTTTCGAAAAGCAGATTTATCGCATTGACCATTATCTGGGCAAAGAAACGGTGCAGAACATTTTGATGTTCCGTTTTTCCAACGCAATTTTCGAACAGCTTTGGAATCGCCAGTGCGTTGACCACGTCCAAATCACCGTCGGCGAAAAACTCGGAGTTGGCGTCCGTGGCGGTTATTACGAAGAGGCCGGCGCGCTACGTGACATGGTTCAAAACCATCTGTTGCAAGTGCTGGCACTGTGCACGATGGAGCCACCGGTTACGCTCGAAGCCGAGTGTATCCGCGACGAAAAAGTTAAGGTGCTGAAATCAATTCGACAGCTGCTCCCCGGTCAGATCGATCAATTCGCCGTTCGTGGTCAATACGCTGCCGGCGAAATTGATGGTCAGAAACGGATCGCTTACCGCAGCGAAGCCAAAGTGAGCCCATCGTCCAACACTGAAACTTTCGTCGCGCTGAAACTATTCATCGATAACTGGCGTTGGTCTGGCGTTCCTTTCTATCTCCGGACTGGAAAGAGTCTTCCAGAGAGTGCGAGTGAAGTGCGTGTGCAATTCCGTCCAACCCCGAACGTCCTGTTCGCCGCGCAATGTGGTCCCAAGCTCGATGCCAATGCCATCACGTTACGATTGCAGCCGAACGAAGGAATTTTTCTCCGCTTCAACGGCAAGGTTCCCGGTAACACCATGGAGATCCGGCCCGTTCGAATGCATTTCGATTACAATTCCGAATTCGGGGCCTATACGCCGGAAGCGTATGAACGGTTGTTGCTGGAGGCGATCGCCGGCGATGCGACGTTGTTTATCCGCCGTGATGAAGTGGAAGCCGCCTGGGGCATCGTCGATCCAATCCGCGAAGCGTGGTCAAAGACAGCTTTAACACAAAAGGAACTTTATGCTGCCGGAACCTGGGGACCTGAACTGGCCGACGAATTGTTGAAACAGCGCGGCCACGCATGGCGCAAGCCGCATTCGGTTCCACAGGCCTAGAACTGAATTGCCTCATTGAGTTGACCGCATTGCGAACAGCGCGAGCGATCCACATCGGCGTCATCGGTATAGACGAATCCGCATTGCTCACAGCGAAAAACGTGGTCTTCCGATTTTTCAGGCCGGAACTTTCGCCGACGCATTTCTGTTTGAATCGCGAGCAGCGCGAGGCCACCAAGAAGCAGCACCGTATAACCGAACAAAATTTTATCGGCACTCATGTCGATTATTCGAATTCCGAGACGACGTTAGTAGGAGCAGGCGTGGTCTCCCATTGATAACTGATATTGCCCCACACAAGGCGCTTCGCCTCATCGCCAGAATTCATGGGTTTGAACGACAGATTTCGTGAAATCGAAAGCGCCGCCTGGTCAGCGGGAGCCCAACCGCACTTGGCGAGCAGCCGCGCCGACACAACATTTCCGCGTCCATCAACACCAACCTGCACGACCGATTCTTTCAACACATCATTCAACGCGAAACTCGGCAAAGCAGGAGGTTCGATTAATCGGCGTCGCATCAATGTGCGACCCAGCGTAAAGCGCGACGCAGTCGGCGCACGTTGAATCGGTTCCTCAATGAGGAATGCCGGAGGAATCTTCTCTGCGATTTTAAAGCTTCCTCCATCGGTGCTCCGCAAGAGGTTCGTAAACACTGTTCCCAGCTGCTCGACGTCAACATCCAGCCAGCGATCACTATCGGCCCAATCTGAGGGTTCGTAATTGTGCGAAGGCATTCTCAACCAAGCACCGCCGGAAAATCCGTGGCGATTAGCCATTACAAAAACGCTCGGATCGGTGGCGAGCAGTTCGGAAAAGATTTGATGGTCGTCGATTACCGTAGTCAGAAGCCGGAACCGCGTTTTCTTGTTTTGCGGGGGGGCGTCCGAAAGGCGTTCTGAAATGAGCAGCAGCACGCCGATCTGGATAAGAAACAAAAATCCAATCACCATCCACCACCGCCCACGCGACCACCTGACTGGTGCGGGCTTCGTCATGGCTTCACTGGTGGAGCTGTTGGAACCCGTCGCGGCCTGCCCGCCAGCAGCATCTCCTGTATGCCGGCACGATTCGCTATTTGACCAAGTCGAAAGATGGTTTCGTCGGTTGTCGTCTTATCAGCGAACACCACTAACGTGAATGCATCCTTTGAGTTCCCCTTCGCTTTTTCGAGGCGGGCACGTAATTGCTCGATCGGCACGAGTTCGTTTTCAAAGAAACATTGCCCGCTCAAACTGATCGCCACCGTCAATGTCTGGTTCTCCGTTCCGACCAGGCTATCACCGGTCGGCAACTGAATGCTCGGCTCAAGCGTTTGTCGCACTCGTGCAACCACCTCTTTGGGCGCGCCGGATTCCACGTGCATAAGAACCGTTTCGTTCGGAGACAAATTCTTGAACTCAGCACGGACACGGTCCAACGAATCGATGTTATTTGTTTGGCCCTGATAAACGATATCACCGTGGCGCGTTACGATGATAAACTTCTTTTCCGGCGATTTGTTCAGCTCTGCCTGAGAAGCCAATTGGAGACGAATGCCGGGAGGGGAGATCAACGAACCCAGCAAAAGAAAAATCAAAAGCAAAAACAACACTCCGGCAAGCGGAGCAAAGTCGAGTTGGCCGCGGAAGATTTTTGCGTTGCGGGGAAATCTCATTTTTCCGTCACGATGCTCACGATTTCTGTGGAGGCCTGTTCCATATCGAGAACGATCGAGTTCACACGAGCAACGAGGTAATTATACGCAGCATAGCAGGGAATAGAGAGCGCCAGTCCGGCCGCCGTGCAGATGAGAGCCTGCCAGATTCCACCCGACAACTGCCCAATGTGTGCCTGCAATCCACTGGCTTCGACATGTTTGAAAATCTGAATGAATCCGAGAGCAGTCCCAAGCAAGCCGCAGAGCGGAGCGACTTGCGCAATCGTCGCCAGCAGGTTGAGCTTTTCTTCCAAACGCGGAACTTCGATGTAACCCGTGTCTTCCAATACTTCGCGGACCCCTTCCTTTCCCTTCTCGCGATTCAGAATAGCGACTTTCACAAGCCGCGCGACGGGCCCCGGCGTGGCGTCACAAATCGCCAGCGCTTCAACGACATTATCACGTTTCAACACGTTGCGGACCCCGCTGAGAAACTCAGTCGAATTGATCTGCGCGCGATGATAATGCAGGAGCCGCTCCACGAAAACGGCAACCGCCACAGCGCTCGCTGCGAGGATTACCCAGATTATAGGACCGCCTTGTGCAAGAAAACTCGGCAACATGGCGCGAAATATAAAGTTCAA
>CBHWET010000298.1:0-6543 GCA_966112985.1 uncultured bacterium
GGCGATCACCTGAACGATTTACCGATGATGTCCACGAAAGTAGCGCATCACCTCGCCACGAACTCCAACGCGATCGATTTAATCAAGCGAACCGTCCGGGAACAGAATGGCTTCGTCAGTGAGAAGCACTGTGGACATGGAATTGCCGAAGGGCTGGAGTATTTCTTGAAGAATGGGCAGAGCTAAACACTGCCGGTCGACGGCTTACGTTTTAGATAGATATAGATCGGAAGACCTACGGCGATAAGGACCAGTCCTGCCAGCGATTCCACAGGAGTCGTGATCAACGTGTTCACCAGCAGCCAGACAGCGACGAGGATGAACGCAACCGGGACAAGCGGATATCCAACTGTTTTATAAGGACGCGGCGCATCCGGCATTTTCTTGCGCAACACGAAGACAGCGGAGGTTGTTGCGGCGTAAAATATCCATCCTGCAAAGACAACGTAATCAGTCAGCTGATCAAAGGTCCCTGAAATCGCCAGAATACTCGCCCAGATTGCCTGCAGAAATATAGCAGCAACCGGTACTGCGGTGTTCGCGTTCAGCTCGCCAAACTTCGGAAAGAACAAGCCATCCTTCGCCATCGCGTAAGGAATGCGTGCACTCGTCAGAATAGAGCCGTTTAAAACGCCAATGGTTGAAAGCAGGAACGCGATCGATACCAATTTGGGTCCGTTCTCTCCGAGGAATGTGATCGCCGCCTTGCTCGCTACGGGAAGAGCGTCTCGGTATTGCGTCGAATTTGAGGTAAGAATCTCACTAAACGGAAGTGCATAACAGTAAGCCAGGTTCGTCAGCCCATAAACAAGCAGCACAATAAACATCCCGAAGATCAGAGCCCGAGGAATGTTGCGCTCGGGATTTTTCACTTCGCCCGCGACCATTGGCATGTTGTTCCAGCCATCGAATGCCCACAGCGCCGCGATCATTGCGGCACCAAAAGCCGATAGCCCCGGCCACGTTGTCGCACCGACTGGTGTCGAAAAGTTCGTCCAGCTGCCACTCTTTCCAAAGAAAAAGACGCCGATGACAATCGCCGCAATGCCAAGCACTTTGCCGAATGTCAGGATTGATTGAATTCGTCCACCGAAAACAACGCGCAGGCAATTCAAGACTGAGAACAGTATGATTAGGGCGACCGCGACAATCTGCTTGCTGCCGAATTGCCAATCAATCTTCTGGCCGAGGAGCGTAAAACTTTTTTTCGCCCAAACAGCGTCGAGCGGGACAACGGCTGACAAAAATGTGGCAAAGGCGACACCAAAAATCGCGATCGACCCGGTTGAACCGACCACAATTCGCATCCAACCGAAAAGAAACGCCGGCAAATCTCCATAAGCCTTTCGTAAAAAGACATACTCACCACCGGCGTGTGGTAGAAGAACCCCCAATTCAGCGTAGGTTAAGGCTCCTGCAAGAGAAAGTAATCCTGCGGCGACCCAGACCAGCAAAACCAATCCGGGCGAACCGACGGCTTGCGCCATCTTTGCGGTTTTCAGGAATACACCCGTGCCAATAATCGTCCCGACAACAAGGGCTGTCGTGTCACGCAAATTTAAACCGCGAACCAGCTCAGGGCGAGAATTGGACATGGGCCGAAACCGTAGAAAGATCGCCGGTTTTAGGCAATCCAAAGCTTTTGCGTCGTCCCCGCCTACTTATGGAACCGGCTCTAATCAGCTAACACCTGATTGAAAACTGCGCCTGATCGCCTACATTCATTAGGGAAGCGAAGAATCGAAAGATCATATTACTCCCGCAACATTCCTGCATGAAACTTGATCCGCCAAAAGCCGCTATCCGCGTGCTACTCGTCGATGACGATGAAAACGTTCACCTCCTGATCCAACATTTGCTCCGAAAAATCCCGGGGAAAAAGTTCGAAGTCGATTGGGTTGCGACTTATCAGGCTGGTCTCGAAGCCATCCAACCGCAGGCGCACGACGTCTATCTCGTCGATTACCGCCTCGGCGCAGAAAACGGCCTGGAACTGTTGCGTAAAGCAAACTCGATGGGTGTTCAGGCGCCGATTATTATCTTAACTGGTGCCAATGACCCAATCATCGATTTGGAAGCAACGAAGGGCGGCGCGTCCGACTTCCTTTTGAAGGACCGGCTGGATTCCATCACCCTGGAACGCTCGATCCGTTATTCCATTCAGCATTACGAAACGCTTCGTGCCCTGCAGAAGAGCAACGAACGCTTCCGCCTGTTGTTCGAGCGAAGCCTCGATGCAATCATGATTTCCGAGGACGACGGCCGTTTCATCGAAGTAAACCCCGCCGCGTGCGCCCTGCTCCGGCGCTCCCGTGATGAACTGTTGCAAAAGCGCCTTTCTGATCTGCTTTCGACGGACGTCATCGATTCCAGCTTCGTGCAACTCGAAGATAATTCGTTCGGCGAATTGACCTTCACCCTCCCCGAGGGCGAGCTCCGTTTTGCTGAATTCTCGGCGTGCCGTTTCGCGCACAATTTGAATCTCTGCATTCTCCGCGACATCACGGAGCGTCGTAAGCTCGAGCAGGAAATTCAGGAGATCAGTGAACGCGAACAGCGCCGCCTCGGTCAGGATTTGCACGATGGACTCGGCCAAATGCTTACCGGCATCAACTTCCTGACGAAAGTTCTGCAACAGAAGCTGACTACGAAAGCCATCGAGCCCGAAGCCAAGGAAGCGGCGAATATCGTTATGCTGCTCAACCAGGCATTGTCACAATGCCGCGAAATCGCCCGCGGCCTTTGCCCGGTCGTATTGGAAAACAACGACATCCACGCGGCGTTGCAACAACTCACTGACAACGTTGAGAAATTCTTCGGTGTCGTCGCACATCTTGCCTGTGACCCGAAAGTCACGATCAAAGACAACGCGGTCGCTGTTCACCTTTATCGAATTGCCCAGGAAGCAACAACCAACGCCATCAAACATGGCAAAGCCAGGAACGTCGACGTCAGCCTCTTGCAAAGCAAAGGGTTCCTGACCCTTCGCGTGCAGGATGATGGAGTGGGCATACCGATGGACGCCTTGAAAAAGAAAGGCATGGGACTCCGCGTCATGCAGCATCGTGCCCGCATGATGGGGGCGACCCTTGAAGTTGAATGTCCGAAAGAAGGCGGCACCATGGTGACGTGCCGGCTTGAAATCACCCGCGGCGGCTCAACCGTCGGACCGGTCGGACCCGAAAATCCGATTCAGAAGAATCGCGCGAAGAAAAAGAAACTCGCCGAGGTATAATTTCAACTCGATTTAGATAAAAACAAACCCGCCAATGCTTGCAGCGTTGGCGGGTGTTTAATTTTCAGAACAGCCGAACTGAGGTCGCAAATCACATTCCCATGATTTGGTAACCGCAATCAACGTAGAGCACTTGGCCGGTAATGGCTGCCGCTCCATCGCTCGCGAGAAACGTTCCTGTCGCACCGAGTTCATCCGGCACAACGTTGCGTTTTAACGGCGCGTGCGCTTCGTAATGTTTCAACATCTCCGTGAATCCCGAAATGCCGCGTGCAGCGAGCGTGTTTACCGGACCGGCGCTGATGCAGTTCACGCGAACCTTTTTCGGACCCAAATCATATGCGAGATAACGTGTGCTCGCTTCCAGGGAAGCCTTCGCCACGCCCATTACGTTGTAATGCGGCACCACTTTCTCAGCGCCGTAGTAGGACATCGCAACAATACTGCCGCCTTCGGTCATTAACGGCGCGGCACCACGAGCAAGCGCTACTAAAGAATAAGCGCTGATGTCATGAGCGATGCGATAGGCTTCACGGCTCGTGTTAATGAATTCGCCTTCCAAAGCATCCTTCGGCGCAAACGCCACGGAGTGCAATAGCAGGTGTAACTTGCCGAATTTCTGTCCTACTTCCGAAAACACGCGCGCAATGTCCTCGTCCTTCGTTACGTCGCAAGGCATTAACAGCGTATCGGAGCCAAAAGTACCGGCGAGTTCCTCGACATTTTCCTTAAGCCGTTCGCCCTGGTAGGTGAACGCCAGTTTCGCGCCTGCTTTGTGCCACGCCTGGGCGATGGCCCACGCGATTGACCGCTTGTTTGCGACACCAAAAACAATTCCGAGTTTACCAGCAAGTGATGACATAAATGTGCGCGTTAGCTGAAAGGATTTTCGGTGTCGTGGCAAGGAAGAGTTTCGATCAGTCCCAGCGTCACGGTAACGCTGACACTTCTAAACATGAATCGCCGCAAAATCCCTATTCCCGCTATCAACGATTAGGGCTACAACGGCCGCAAATGAAATCGCTCACGGAACATCTTTGGTTTGAAGTCCCTGAACGTCGCGGCTACCTCAACATTACGAGTACTGTCGCAGATCTCGTGCGAAAGAGCGGCGTGCAGGAGGGGCTCTGCCTCGTGAATGCCATGCACATCACCGCCAGCGTTTACATCAACGACGACGAAAACGGGCTCATCCACGATTACGACGTCTGGCTCGAGAAACTCGCGCCGCACGCACCAACCTCTCAGTATCACCACAATCGAACCGGCGAAGATAATGCCGACGCCCACATGAAACGGCAGATCATGGGCCGTGAAGTCGTCGTCGCGATCACCAAAGGGAAACTCGACCTCGGCCCGTGGGAACAAATCTTCTACGGCGAATTTGACGGACGACGGCGCAAGCGTGTGCTGGTGAAAATTATTGGTGAATGACTTATCGCGGCCTATCTCTTCGCCGAATTCTCCAAAATAATTGACTCGAGTGCTTTGAGACGTTTTTCGAGCGATTTATTCTGCTGTTTCAATTCCATGTTTTCCGTTTCGAGTTTCTGGATTCTCACTTCGGCTTTCTGGTTTCTGCCTTGAAGGCGACGTAAAAGTCCTGAAACGGTTCGCCGACGCCTCTACGTCTAAAGACGAATATGCCTGCTCCGATTTTCTTGGTTCAGTGGCATTGGTCGAGAATCTCGGCCGTGCCCAAAGGCGGTTATGAAAATCAAAATTCTTTTTGCGGTCACATGGCTCGGCGCACTTTACCTCGGTCACACCCAGTCCACGGGGTTTACTTACCAGGGCCGTTTGAACAACGGCGGTGCTCCGGCCAATGGCATTTACGATTTGCGATTCACGATCTACGACGCTGTAACAAATGGTACATCCTTCGGAACGCTCACCAATTCCGCAACAAGCGTCAGCAATGGACTGTTCACCACCCAACTCGATTTCGGCAGCAATGTCTTCGACGGCAATGCCCGCTGGTTATCGATCGATGTTCGTGATACCGCCGCCCCAAGTCCGTACGTCACGTTGTCTCCGAGACAACCGATCACCGCTGAACCCTACGCCATCCACGCCGGAACAGCCGCCACTTTCACGGGACAAATTGGAGACACACAACTCTCCTCCAACATCCCGCGCCTCAACAGCAGCGCCACTTTCAGCGGCTCCGTCACATTCACCAATGCGTCCGGCAATTTCTCCGGCAACGGCGCCAACATCAACAACGTCAATGCCGCTTCCTTGAACGGTCTCGACGCCCAGGCATTTTGGAAAACCAGTGGCAACAGCAACACCACCGCAGGCACACATTTCGTCGGCACCACTGACGCTCAGCCGTTGGAATTCAAAGTAAACAAAGCGCGCGCCCTGCGTATCGAGCCCAACGCCGCGGGCTCCGCGAATATTATCGGCGGTGCGGACGTAAATGTGATCGACCCCGGTGTGGTCGGCTCCGTTATCGCGGGTGGAGGCGCGACCAACTTCAGCGGCAATCGTTACACCAACAGCATCGCCGCGCCGTTCAGTTTCATTGGGAGCGGATTGCAAAACCGCATCAACGCCAATGCCGGCCTCTCGATGATCGCCGCCGGACGCAACAATTCCATCGAAGCCAATTCCACGAACTCCATCATCGGCACCGGCGAAGGCAACACGATTCGGTCCAACGTCCAATTCTCAGTCATCGCCAATGGCTGGTCCAACTCAATCGCGCCTTATGCAGGCTACGCGATGATCGGCAGCGGATTTTCGAACACGCTCGGTCTTAGCGACATCGCTTCCGTGATCGCCAGCGGCTGGAGGAATAACATCAAAGACTATACCACCGCGTCCTTTATCGGCTCCGGTCAACTGAACGAAATTGCCTCTTTCAGCGATTACTCCGTCATTGCCACTGGCTTTAAGAATGTCATCGAAGCCGATTCCCAGGCCGCGACCATCAGCGGCGGAGCATGGAATCATATCGGCGAAGACGCCACCTATTCGACGATCAGCGGCGGTTTGCACAACAGCATTGGCACGAACGGCGTAGCGGCGATCGTGTCCGGTGGTTACAGCAACGCTGCCATCGGCTTTTGTTCCTTCGCCGCCGGACGCAACGCCAAAGCCAATCACGACGGCACGTTTGTCTGGGCTGATAATCAAACCACCAGCTTTGGTTCCACCGCCACGAATCAATTCCTGATCCGCGCATCGAATGGCGTCGGCATTAACACCAACAATCCCGCCACTGCGTTGCACGTGAACGGCACCATCACCGCGACCAGTTATCTCGGCGACGGCTCCAGCCTGCAAAACCTCGACGCCGC
>CBHWET010000299.1:0-6532 GCA_966112985.1 uncultured bacterium
AGAATTCCGTTGCGGAGGTTCGCGAGTGTTTTTTGGCGTCAAAATTCCGTTGCGAACGTTCGCGACGGTTTTTTGAGCGTCAGATTTTGCTCGCGAACGTTCGCGAGCATTTACAACAAGCTAAAAACCAGAGGTTTACATTGCTTCGTGGCTAAAAACAGACTGTTTTTGTCTTTATAGACTTCTGAAGCGCCGCAAAGGCCGGTTTTTAACTTCGATTATGCCGCCCTAACCAGAAATGGGGCCTGCAAAGCGACCGGTTTGGAGAATTTCGAAGTTCAAATTCACCTTTCGACATGACATTCGATACCGTTCCAAGTACAACACTCGGAACCCAGAACAGCGGAGTCTTACCCCATCCATGCCATGCCCATGAGCACCGAAGAAAAACCGCAAGTCAGCAGAAACGGGGTCATTACGATTTGTTTCCTTTTACTGGCAGGCACTCTTGCCCTGTTCTGGCCAGTCCAACACTTTCCATTCATTGGATACGATGATCCTGATTATGTAGCGAATAATCCGCACGTCCTCGCGGGACTGAAGTGGAATAGCATTGTGTGGGCATTTGGCAACCTCACGAGCGGTTTCACCTATTGGCATCCGATCAGTTGGCTGTCGCACATGACGGATGCTCAATTGTTTGGAGGCGACGCCGGCAAACACCACTTGATGAACGTGCTGTATCACTCTGCGGATGTCATTCTCGTGTTCCTGCTGCTGCGGAAAATGACGGGAAGCACATGGCGCAGCGCTGCAATCGCCGCGATTTTTGCATGGCATCCATTGCAGGTCGAAAGTGTCGCATGGGTCACAGAACGCAAAAACCTGCTGAGCACGCTTTTTCTGCTGCTCACGATCTGGACGTATGCCCGTTACATCGAAAAAACAAAAGGTTCCGAACTGCCCGGGGCGTTAGGCGGTGCCTCGAAGCACCTGCGAGCGCAGATGGGAAATCGGCACTATTGGATTCCAATTGTGTTGTTTGGTGTCGGACTCATGTCGAAACCGATGCTGGTAACGGTGCCGGTCGTGTTGCTGCTCCTGGACTTCTGGCCATTCAATCGACTCACCAATCTTAAATCTCTGCCTGCACTGATTGCTGAAAAGATTCCTTTTGCGGTTTTATCGGCCATCTCGGCTGCGATTACCGTTCTCGCTCACAAGGAGTTTGACAGTCTTTCAACCGGCATTTCGCTTCGTCTTCGCATCGCAAACGCATTGCTGTCGTACGTCCGTTATCTCAAAAAGTTTCTTTGGCCGAACGATCTGGGAGTTGTCTACCCGTTTCCGTCGGAATGGCCGATTTCGCGTTTGCTTGTATGTATCGTTGTCCTCGGCGCTTTGACCGCCTTTGCTTTTTCAATCGCACGACGCCGTCCTTATGTGCTCTTCGGCTGGCTTTGGTTTCTTATCACTCTGTTGCCTGTCATTGGCATCGTGCAGGCAGGCAGCCAGGCAATGGCTGACCGCTTTATGTACGTGCCGATCATCGGCCTTTTAACAGCCGCCATGTGGGGGGTCGCAGATGTTTTAAGAACAGCGCAACTCGAAAAGATGCTTGCCCCCGCGCTTGCCTGTGTCGTGTTGGTGCCGAGTTTCTTTGCTTCGCGCCACCAAGTCCATTACTGGGCGAACAGTATCGTTTTGTTCGAGCGCGCTATTGAAGTCGAACCGATCAACCAGATTGGGCACTATAACCTGGGATACGCATTGATGATGAAGGGCAATATACCTGAGGCGAAGACGCATTTTCAAAAAGCGATCGAGATCAGTTCGCGTTACAATGATGCGCGGAACAATCTCGCGGCGATTGCGCTGCGAGAAGGCAATCCCGAAGAAGCTATCAAACAATATCAGGCGATTCTCAGCACCCAACCACGTCATCCCCTCGCCCATTACAATTGGGGAATTATTCTGCAGCAACAGAACAAGGACAGCGAAGCGCTCGGCCATTTTCAGGCCGCCATCGAAAACGACCCGAACAATGCTGAGGCACATAACGCACTCGGAAATCTTCTGGCCCGAAATGGAAAAGCCGATGAAGGCGCCGAGCACGTTTTGAAAGCGGTTCAACTGAATCCGAAACTTCCTCAGGCGCAGGTCAATGCCGGCCAGGTCATGATGCAACGTCGAAAACTGCCGGAAGCGATGAACCATTTTAATGAAGCGCTGAAAATTAATCCCGAACTCGCCGAAGCTCATTTTGGTCTTGGCGACGCTCTGGCAATGACCGGTCAATTGGACAAAGCGCTGCCTCATTTCGCTGAGGTTGTTCGCATCCAACCCAACGCGGTGCAAGGCTATCTGCCGTTAGGCATGGCATTGCAACAAACCGGTAATACGGACAGCGCCGTGCGCGCGTATCGCGAAGGCTTGCGCGTAAAAGCCGATTTTCTTCCGATCATCATGCGGCTTGGGTGGCTTTGCTGTACACATCCCGACCCAAAAATTCGGGATGGCGCTGAGGCGCTGAAACTCGGCACGCAAGCGGTCGAACTGACCCGTGAACAAAATGCCGAAGCTTTGGATTTATTGGCGGCAGCGTACGCAGAAGCCGGCAAATACGCGGAAGCCGCAACCACGGCGCAAAAAGCAATTTCACTCGCCAACACGTCCGGCCAGCAGGCGCAAGCAACACAGATCGAAGCGCGCCTTCAACTCTACAAACAGGAACGCAGCTTCCGAATGCAATAAAACATGCGACGCGATTTAGTTCTCGGTGCCTTACTTTTCGTTGTCTGTCTCGGCGTCTTTTCGTCGGTTTACCATGCGGACTTTGTTCACTGGGACGATGATCTGAATATCACCGGCAATCCTCACATTCAGAAGCTCAACGGCGAAAATCTGGAGTGGATGTTCACCGACATCAGCCATATGCGGCGTTACGTGCCGATGAGTTGGTTAACGTGGGCAGTGACCTACCATTTCTTCGGTTTAAACCCGCGAGCTTTCCATTTGGAAGGCTTGCTCCTTCACGCGATCAACGCAGTGTTGCTGTTCTTTCTCATTAAGAATTTGCTAAAGCGCAGTTCCAGTGAGCAAAACGAAACGCGTGCGACAATCGGTGCTGCAGCGGGAGCGTTGATTTGGGCGGTTCATCCTCTGCGCGTGGAAGTCGTCGCCTGGGCGAACTGCCAGATGTACGCGCAGTCACTGTTATTTCTGTTGCTGTCCATTTTTGCCTACCTTCGGGCTATTACGAGTCCGCAATACAATCGACTCCTATGGACTTCGGTCATCCTGTTCACATGTTCGCTGCTGACGTATCCGACGGCAATCGGCTTTGTGGCTGTTTTACTGTTGCTTGATATTTTTGTTCTCCGCCGGTTACCAGCAGATCCCAGGCGCTGGTTTGCGGAAGCCAAACCTGTCCTGATTGAAAAAGTTCCGTTTGTAATGGCGACGCTTGCCGTGGCCGGTGTGACGCTCTGGGCCCGCATGCACATGAGCGGTCATTGGAAAGCTCTCGATCATCTCGACACTTTCAGCTGGCCGTCACGCATCGCGCAGGCTTTTTACATCTGGGCGTATTATCTGTGGAAACCGTGGTTTTCATTCCAGTGGAGCCCGGTCTACACACAGCTCGTAACGTTTACGCCAACCGCGTGGCCCTTTGTCGTAAGCGGCGTCACGGTCCTCGGTATCAGTGCCTTCCTTTTCGCGAATCGGCGCCGCTGGCCGGGATTATTAGTGCTATGGATTTGTCATCTTGTCCTTCTCGTCCCGATGCTTGGTTTAACAGAACATCCGCACTATCCGAACGATCGCTATAATTACCTCGCCGCAATCACCGCGTCGGTGCTGATCGCGTTCAGTGTCGCTCGGTTGCGCCAGTGGAAAGTTGTGTCTGCCATTGCTATTCTCGCGGCACTGGTCTTTTCCGTGTTCAGCTTTCAACAAACCACTACGTGGAGAAATACGACGGTTCTGTATCAAACAGTGCTCCAGAAACTGGGGAACAATCCATACAGCGCAGATATTTATTGGCGGTTAGGTATGTATAACGCCGATCAGCACCTGTTCGCGGAAGCTCTGGACAGTTACGATAAATCTCTCGCCGTCGCCCCTGAATCAGCAAAGGTCCGGGTATCCAAGGCTGCCGTTCTTATCGCGCAAAAAAAACCCGTTGAAGCGATTGCCGAGTATGAACGAGCTCTGAAAAGCGAGCCGAAGAATGCGACAGCCCACTATGGACTCGGCGTCTTGTTGGATCAACGCAACGACCTTACCAACGCCATCGCCCATTACAGGGCGGCCGTTGCCGCAGAGCCGAACAATGCTGAAGCACACAACAATCTCGCGACGGATCTGGCGAAATCCGGTTTGATAACCGAAGCCTTGTCTGAGCTGCAAGCAGCACTGAAGCTCGATCCCCAACATCCCTACGCAAACTTCAACATGGGGAATGCGCTGATGCAGCAGAATAAACTTGAGGAAGCAATTACCTGCTTCATGCGTACCGTGCAAAGCAAACCTGACTTCGCGGATGCACATCTGTTGTTGGGCAATTGCCTCGCGATGAGCCGAAGAGTTTCGGACGCAATTCCGCATTTTGCGGAAGCCGCCAGGTTAAAGCCTGAGTCAGTGCAGGCGTTCTTCGCTCTCGGGATGGCGCTTTCACAGATAGCTAGATTCAACGACGCCATAACCGCATATCGTGAAGCGATCCGAATCGATCCGGATTTCCTTCGTGCCACAATCAATCTTGGTTGGATATTCGCTTCGCACCATGACGCCAACTTGCGCAATGGACCGGAGGCTCTGAAGCTCGCGCTGCATGCCGTCGCATTGACGGAAGAAAAAGATGCAGAAACACTCGACCTGTTAGCGGCAGCCTACGCCGAATGCGCTAAGTTTCCAGATGCCACAGCGACGGTCGGCAAAGCCATCTCCAAAGCGCGATCACTCGCCCAACAAACTCAACTTCAGGCGAGGCTGGAGCTATATCGCGCTGAACGTCCGCTTCGACAGTAGCCAGGGATTTCCGCCTTCCCTTCGGAAATTGACTTTTCTGCCAATCACGCAGATTTGTCGGGGAGTGTTTTGCAACGATTACCGTCTAACTGCGGCGTAACTGCGAGGTGTTTATGAAGCATACAATATTATCTACGGTTGGATTTACTTTATTGGGTACATTCCTGGCGACGGCAGAACCGTCGCTAACGATTTACAACGGGAATTTCGCTGTCGTCCGCGATTCGATTCAAATGAACCTGAGGGCGGGCGTGAATGAAATTCGCTACACCGGGGTGGCATCCCATTTGGAACCGGATTCCGTCGTATTACGCGACCCGACAGGCAAGCGAACCCTGCAAATTCTGGAGCAAAACTTTCGCAACGATCCAGTGTCACAGGAACTGCTGCTGTCGCTGTTCGAAGGAAGAACTATCGACTTCGAAACAACTCGCCCAACCACCAACGGCCAAATGAAGATCGAGATTGTCGAGGGCAAAATCGTTCGCAGCGGCTATACGCCACATTATATCGCCTATAATCCCGAAGACGGCTATCAACCGCAACAGGTGCTGCAGCCGATCATTGAGGTGGACGGCAAATTACGTTTCAGTTTGCCAGGACAACCGCTCTTCCCTGCGCTTACCGACGACAGCATTCTGAAACCGACTCTCTCGTGGTTGATCAATGCCGACAAACCTGGCCGGTTCGATGGCGAATTGGGCTACATCACCGGCGGCCTGAAGTGGGAAGCGGATTACAACCTCGTCGCACCAGAAACTGGCGACACACTGGACCTTGCCGGCTGGATTACCATCGAAAACCAAAGCGGAAAGGGATACGAACGCGCGAAAGTAAAGTTGATGGCCGGCGATGTGAACAAAGTGCAACCGCAAGCGAAGTATCGCTACGCCATGGCCAAAGCGATGGCAGCAGATGCCGTTGGCGGAGCGCCTGTCACCGAGAAAGCTTTTGATGAATACCATCTTTATACGTTGGAAAGAACGACAACGCTCCGTGATCACGAGGTAAAACAGGTCGAATTTGTCCGCGCCGCCGGAATTAAATCGAAACCAATTTACGTCTACGACGGCGCACAACTGCAGGCTTTTGCCGGTTGGAATTACGAGATGATTCGTAACAACCAGGACTACGGAACGGAGTCGAATCCAAAAGTCGCAGTGATGCGGGAATTCAAGAACTCGGAGACAAATCATCTCGGCATGCCGCTGCCGAAAGGAAAACTGCGCTTTTACCGCCGTGACACTGATGGCTCACTTCAGTTCACAGGCGAAAATGTAATCGATCACACGCCAAAGGATGAATTGATCCGCGTTTCCCTCGGAAATGCCTTCGATCTGGTCGGCGAACGGAAACGTTCCAATTATCGAATCGACGCCCGCAATCACTGGATTGACGAGTCGTTCGAGATCAAACTGCGTAACCACAAGAAGACCCCGGTTGAAATCCGCGTCCTCGAAAGGCTCTATCGTGGTGATAACTGGGAAATCAAAGAGAAGTCAGACGACTTCACGAAGAAAGATTCGCACACGATCGAATTCCCGGTGGAAGTGAAGCC
>CBHWET010000300.1:0-6452 GCA_966112985.1 uncultured bacterium
CAGTCAGTGAATTGAATTTCCACAAACCTCGTCGGAGATTGTTAGAGGTATGAAATCGATTCTTCCGCTTATCCTTAGTGTCGTGACTGCCAGCACTTTTGCCGCTCCGCCCCCTCCACCCACGCCGAATGTTCCCGAAAGACCCGCGATCATCAGCGCGGCGTCCACCGCTTCGTCAGGTGAAGTGTACGTTTACGACCAAAAACCCTCGGGAAGTCAGCCGGTGCTCATAGCCCCTGACCAGGCCCAATCAATCGTTGAGAAATTCAAGACGGCTTACGGAAAGCTTAATCGGCCTCGCATGCTTATTTACGTCAATCGCGAGTTGGTCGATGAGAAGAGTGGAATGAAACTGATTGCCCGGACCGAGAAGACCGACACGACTCGCAAAACCGTCGACTCGAACATCGAAAGTACGAGAACATCGCCGTCGGTCAGCATCAACGCGGGCGGAAATGTGAACGTCAACGGCGACGCAGACCTGACTGGCAAAGGAAAGGGCACGAGCACCACGGAACACGCTCAAAACGAAAATCGTTATCGATCGGATGAACGGACCCACACGCTTGCAGATCGTCAGACGGTTCGAGATGTGGAACGCCTTTTCGGTCGCCCGTTGCGTGCTGCGGGCGCGACGCTCAGCGACCAATCGATCGCCGCACAACTGATCGGCAACAAACCGCTCGAACAATTTGTTGCAAACACGGAAGGCGAACAGGCACGCAAAGATCGCGAAGCGTTGAACAAAATCGCCGACGTAGCCGTGGAAATTCTCATCTCTTCGCGAAACCTCACCGTGGCGGAAGTGTCAGGCGACAAGACCTACACCGTTCCTGATATTCAAGTCACAGCAATTCGTCTCAGCGATGCGAAGATTATCGGCCAGGCGTCGGCGACTGATATTATCGGCAAAGATCGATCCGCAGGACACGTCGCCCGTAACTTCGATGTCCGTGATATTGCCGAGGCGACGGCACTGGCTTTAATGGACGACATCGCGACGAACGAAAAGTAATCGCTGCGACGATCAATAGCTGCTGCCGTAGGGGCGCAAATTCCACTCTTCGATCAGGTCCTTCGGGATTTCGCCAAGGAACCGCGACGGCTGCTGCATGATGTCTCCAGTACTTCCCGGATTAAACCGGATCAACGGATAGCTCATGTAAAGTTCGTTCTTTGCGCGGGTGACTGCGACGTAAAACAATCGACGCTCTTCCTCCTCGCCTTCCGGAATGTCGAGTGACCGTGCTGAGGGAAATAATCCGTCGCACAGCATGATGACGAATACGACATCGAACTCGAGTCCCTTGGCCTGATGAATCGTGGACAGGCGAATCTGCTCATCATCCTTCGTCGCCGGTTGCTGATCCTCCGCTTCGACATTCGTCAATAAGGCGAGCTGGGTAAGGAAATCGTTCAACGATTCAAATCGCGTCGCGAATTCCGCGAGCTGTTCCAGGTCTTCGAGGCGTTGGCGGTAATTTGCGTATTCCTCCTGAAGATGTTCCTTGTAACCTGCTTCAATAACCAACCGAATCATCTTCGACGCATTGCCGCGCGTTGGTTCCGTTTCGAGTTGCGCTATCGTGGCCGTGAATTGCGCCCAGGCGACGGCCGTTTTTTTCGGAATGGCCGCGGCACACTGTTGTAGCGCCGTTGCGATCGGATTTTTGACCTCGGGATTCGGCGGCAGTTCAAAAGAGTGTGCGGGGAACGCGCTCCACAATTTATCGGCACCTTTTCCGCCGACGCCGGGCAACATGCGCGCGAGGCGTTTAAACGAAAGTTCGTCGCGCGGATTGCTCGTGAACTTCAGGTACGCAGCGACGTCTTTAATGTGAGCTTGTTCGAAAAACCGAATACCGCTGGTGATCGCAAAAGGGATATTGCGCCGTGTGAATTCGAGCTGGAGTTCCAACGCATGAAAGTGTGAACGATACAACACCGCCATTTCGTTCAACGCGACGCCTTCGTCACGGAGTTCGAGAACGCGCTGGGCGATGAATGCAGCCTGCTCATTTGCATCACCACATGTCACGAGCGCAGGCTTCGAGCCTGACTTACGTGCTGGAGAAAGTTCTTTCGCGAACTGATTGATGTTGGCGGTAATGGCAGCGTTGGCGACAGCGAGAATCTCAGGGGTGCTGCGATAATTCGTTTCGATTTTATAAACCTTCGCGCCGGCATAACGTTTTGGAAACTCGAAGATGTTTTGAAAGTTCGCGCCACGCCACGAATAGATGCTTTGCGAGTCGTCGCCGACCACCATGACATTTTTGTGTCGTGCCGCGAGGAGATCGATCAGATCGCCCTGCAGCTTGTTGGTGTCCTGATATTCGTCGACGAGGATAAACTGGAAACGCCGTTGGTATTGCTCGAGCGCTTCCAGATTGTTCTGCAGCAGCCGGAGCCAAAGGACGAGCAGGTCATCGAAATCCATTGCGTTCGTAGAACGCTTTTTCTCAGCGTAGCGCTGCTGCGCGGCCGTGATCTGTTCCGTCAACGGGAGAAAATACTCGTACTGTTCTTCGAGGATATCAACGATGGGCACGGATTTATTCAGTGCGAGGGAAAAGATATCGTTGAGAACTTCGGCTTTCGGGAAACGCGTCGCCTTGACGTCAATATCCATCTCGGCGACACAAGCCGTCAGCAGATCTTTCGCGTCTTCGCGATCCATGATGGTGAAGTCTTGTCGGTAGCCGACCAGGTCAGCGTTGCGTCGCAGGATGCGATTACCGATCGAATGAAAGGTTCCTCCCCACAAATCAGTTAATTCGTGTCCCAGGAGATCAGTGACGCGACGCATCATTTCGCGCGCGGCTTTATTTGTGAACGTGAGGAGAAGAATACGTTCGGGTGGGATGCCTTGTTCGAGCAAGAAAGCGACGCGATAGGTTAGTGTGCGCGTTTTTCCCGAGCCGGCGCCAGCAATGACCAGAGCAGGACCAGGCGGAGCGGTTACAGCGGCGTGTTGCTGTTCATTGAGTTCGTGCGCGTAATCGATCTGAAACTCCATCGGCGCGCGAAATGGTTGCAACACGTACTCCCGTGACATGCGGCAAACTTAAAGGGGAAAACCACAAAGTGAAAACGGAAAACTGATTTGGGGTCGTGATGATTAGAGCGGTTGCCAAAATCAATTTCCGGAAATTACTTTTGGCAATCGCCTCTAAACTTCCCTTCATGTTGTGCTATGGTCCTTTCGGCAACTCAAAGAACAATGACTTGTCTGGTCCGAAACAATAAATGCACCATTCTTCTGCTAACTACGACCCGTCGCTCTCGGCCAAGGCCCGGTCCACTTTTGAAATTGTTCGGCGCGTTTCGATTTACCTCCGCCCCTATAAAGGATGGGCGGTTCTGAACATCGCCTGCGCCGTGTTGTCACTTGCGGCTTCATTCATGTTTCCACAGTTGATGCAGTACATCGTCGATGATGTCATCGGTGGGAAACATTTCGAAAAGTTGACCATGTTGAGCGTTGGATTACTGGGAGCCTTTTTGTTTCGGGATTTATTCAATGGCGTGCGGATCCTGGTTAACAACGTTTTCGAGCAAAATGTCATCTTTGACATGCGACGTGATGTTTACGGCAAGCTGCAACGGTTGCCGGTGAACTTTTTCGATCAACGCGCTTCGGGTGATCTGATGACGCGGGTGATTGAGGATGTAAATAACGTGGAGCGCATTTTGATCGACGGCACGGAACAGGGGACGGTCGCGGTGCTGGGCATTGTTGGAGTGTTAACGCTGTTGTTCCTGAAGAATCCGACATTGGCAGCGGTGGCCTTAATTCCGGTCCCACTCCTCGCCGCTGGCGTGCTGGCATACACCTTGACTGCACATCGTCGGTATCGTGCTCAGCGGCAGGCGAGCGCGGCGATGAACGCACTATTGATGGATAACCTGCAGGGCGTACGACAAATCAAATCGTTTGGCCGCGAACTTCATGAAGACGCACGCTTTACAGATCGCGCCGATGACTTGCGCAAAGGTACTCTGAAAGTAATGCGTATCTGGGCGATATATTCACCGGCAATGAATTTCGCGATGGCGCTCGGGACCGTTGCGGTGGCGTGGGTCGGCGGACGTGCCGTGATGAACGGAGCGCTGACTCTTGGGCAGCTGACGAGTTTCCTTCTTTTTCTTGGACTCCTTTATGACCCGATTACAAAGCTACATGGCTTGAACCAGATGCTGCAGGGTGCGCGGGCTGCGGGTGAACGCGTCTTTGATATTCTCGATCATGTCACCGAACGGCCAGAGCCGGAACGACAGGAAAAGATGCCCACGCGCATATCCGGCGATATCGTGTACGAAAACGTTTCGTTCAGTTACTCGCCCGAACGCAAAATCCTGAAAAATATCTGCCTTCACGCAAAGCCGGGCCAAATGATTGCGTTGGTTGGCCCTACAGGGGCCGGTAAATCAACGCTCGTTAATCTTCTTCCGGCATTTTATGAGCGGACCTCAGGCAAGATCACAATAGATGGACACGACACGAGCCGCATTGCTCTGCAATCGTTGCGCGACAAAATTGCCGTCGTTACGCAGGAAGCCTTTTTATTCAACGGCACCGTTCGCGAAAATATTTTGTACGGGAAGCTGGACGCGAATAACGACGAATTGATAGCGGCAGCGCGAGCGGCGAACTGTCATGAATTCATCATGCGGCTGCCGGATGGCTATGATTCGCGCGTGGGTGAGCGTGGCGTCAAGTTAAGTGTCGGCGAGAAGCAACGCATCAGCGTCGCACGGGCATTGCTGAAGGACGCACCGATCCTCATTCTGGATGAGGCTACGGCAAGCGTCGATACAGCCACCGAGAAATTAATCCAGGAGGCGCTTGAGCGGCTGATGGCAAACCGCACGAGTTTTGTCATCGCTCACCGGCTCAGCACGGTGCGGAACGCCGACCAGATTCTCGTGATGCAACATGGGGAGATTGTCGAGCGCGGGACGCACCAACAGTTGCTCGAGTCGAATGGTCTCTATGCAAAGCTGGCTCGAATTCAGAATACGACCTTTATCGAGGAGAGTTTTGAAAAAATCGGAATCGCTCCGTAAATTCTTTTGTGAATGAAATTGGCAAAATTCTTGTGGTTGTGGGAGCGCTGATTGCCCTCGCCGGATTTGTGCTTTGGTCCGGCGTAGGAAAGAGTTGGCTCGGGCGTCTCCCCGGGGATATCTCTATTCGCAAAGAGAATTTCAGTTTCTATTTGCCTTTGGGCACATGCCTTTTGGTCAGCTTGATCCTCACACTGATAATGCGCTTTCTTCGGAAGTAGCTGAAGGTTTCCTCGGCCAGTTGAATAAGAGTTTCCCCTAAGACTTGACAGTCAACAAAATAACCGGTTTTCTGGCACCACCGTGAATGCACTGACTCCACTGGAGTGTAAAATCCTTCAGTTCATTCAATCTGCTTTTGAACAAAGCGGACGGGCACCTTCCTTGTCGCAAATCGCCGCGCGTTTTCACTTTGAAAATGTAGAAGTAGTGCGTCGTCACGTCGGCTTCTTGCAGGAAAAAGGTTTTCTGGATTGTGAGCCATCGAATGCCGAGATCACCCGCTTGTTGTCGCCATGGAGTAACGTGTCATCGGCTTATGAAGTCCCGTTGCTCGGCAAAATTGCTGCGGGCATCCCGTCGATGGAGCAGCAGGAATACACCAGCTGCATTCCTGTGTCGCTTGAGCGACTCGGCATTCCGCCCACGCAAAATGTTTTTGCGCTCGAAGTTCGGGGTGATTCGATGATCGGAAAGAGCATCGTCGAGGGTGATTATGTGATTCTTGATCGCAGTCGGATACCGCGATCGGGACAGGTAGTGGCAGCACTTGTTGACGGTGATTGCACCTTGAAGACTTTCGTTCGCGAAAACGGAACGACCTTCTTGCGTGCAGAAAACCCCAAATACCCTGACATCATTCCTGCGGAGGAAATGAAAGTACAAGGTGTAATGATTTATCTGCTGCGCCGCGCGTCGTAGTTCTATTTCGCCATAGCGAACACATCCTGCGGCTTGGGCGCGGCTTCCGTCCGAACTTCAACACTCGCGCCAATCTCACGCAACTTTTCTGGGATATGCGCGTAACCACGTTCGACATAGCGAATGCCGCTGATCTCAGTGACTCCGTCAGCAACGAGCCCCGCGATAAGATAGGCGAATCCGGCTCGCAAGTCGGGAATAACGATCGGTTTACCACGGAGTGGCGTCGGTCCTTTGACAATGCAGCTGTGTGAATGACCAAGATGACCGAAGCGGCAGGGTTTGCTGCCAAGGCAGGCTGTCGCGAGATCAATCGTGGCGCCCATTTCCTTCAGCGTGCTGGTGTATCCGAATCGGTTTTCGTAAACCGTCTCGTGCAGGACAGAAACCCCGTGCGCCTGCGTAAGCAACACAACAAACGGTTGTTGCCAATCCGTCGCGAAGCCGGGATGCACATCTGT
>CBHWET010000301.1:0-6429 GCA_966112985.1 uncultured bacterium
GGAAGAATTCAGGTTTTGTGCCAGCCTGCGGCAGGTTCAAAGTTCAAGCTGTTCAAGGTTCAAAGTTCGCTGAACGGAAAGGTTCGCCGCTACGAAGAATCCGAAGGACCTCTATATTCGACGACTTATGCCACGTTGCGACAAACACCCTTTTGACGAGCGGCGGATTTTTCGTCACATTCTCCGCGCATGGCAAAAAAAGGCAGTTCTAAATCGCAACCCATCTCGGTGGTGACCGGCGCCGCTGGCTTTCTGGGATCACATCTTACTGATTATCTTTTGGCACGAGGCCACAAGGTGGTTGGCATTGATAATTTCGTTACAGGTGCAGTCGATAACATTGCTCACCTGGGTGGTAATTCGAATTTCAAGTTCATCGAGCAGGATGTCACTGAGTTCATCTTCCTCGACATGCCCGTAAATTTCGTCTGGCACTTTGCATCGCCGGCGAGCCCCATTGATTATTTGGAACTCCCGATTCAGACCTTGAAGGTCGGATCATTGGGGACACACAAGGCACTTGGACTTGCGAAAGAAAAAGGGGCGAAGTTTTTGATTGCCTCCACGTCGGAAATTTATGGTGACCCGCTTGTTCATCCGCAGACGGAGGATTACTGGGGTAATGTGAACACGATTGGGCCGCGTGGTTGCTACGACGAATCGAAGCGTTTCGCCGAAGCGTTGACCATGGCGTACCACCGCGAACACAAGATCGATACGAAGATTGTCCGAATCTTTAATACTTACGGACCGAGAATGCGCATCAACGACGGGCGCGTTGTTCCTGCTTTCATCAGCCAGGCGCTTAAGAACAAACCGATAACGGTTTTTGGCAAAGGAACACAGACGCGGAGTTTCTGTTATTACTCGGATCTGATCGAGGGCATTTATCGCTTGATGATGAGCAGTACGAACCTGCCCGTGAACATTGGGAATCCGACTGAATTGACGATGCTCGAGTTTGCCGAGCAAATCGTTAAAGCTACCAATTCAAAGAGCAAAATCGCTCACAAGCCATTGCCGCAGGATGATCCGAAGCAACGCAAGCCAGATATCAGCCGTGCAAAAGCGCTTTTGAAATGGCAGCCCAAAGTTGAATTAGCCGAAGGGCTGATCAAAACAATCGGATATTTTCGCGACAGAGTTTAACGGTCGATTTCGCAGTTATGCAGGTACGAGCCGGCGGAGGAACCGTGTTTTCACCATCGCCCACAACGTGAGCAGTGCTGTTGCGTGTAATAAAGTGTTCACAGTCATCGTGTGACCTTGGGCTGCGGGCAAGCTTAGTAAGACCACCAGAAGAAGGTGCATCACGAAGACGAAGAGTGATGCCTGACCCAGTGGGACAAAAAACCAGCCCATTAATCGATTGGCTTTGTTCCAGTATTTAGCAACTGCCACGTAGCTGACGAAGAGAATCGCGGCAGCATCCATGAGCCGTCCGGCAAATAGCCATGTTCGGTCTCCAAACGTTCTCGCATATATGACGTCAAATATTGTTGGCGTTATTACCGCGAGCCGGGCCCAATCGGGAATTTTGTCGTACTGAAAGCCGTTATACCATGGATTGTTCCACGTAAAGAAAATGCAGATTAACACGACTGTGATTGCAGCCGAGAGAAGCGTAAGTCGTAACTTCGCGTTTTCCAGATGGTTGCTGATCTCTCGTTGGTAATAGCCGAATACCAGGGCGGCAATGAACGGCATTTGCCAGGAGAGCAGAGGGAATGGATTTTCGAATATCGCCGGCGTAACGCGCCAATGGTTTGAAAAGTTCGCTGCGTATAGCATCCCGCTTAGCGCAAGCAGCAACACCGTTTGTTTTCTACTGAGCAACCAAAGTGCGAGTGGTGCGAATGCTGAACTGATTACGAAGAAACCCAAAATGTTGATTTGTGGCGGTGTCAATCGCATGCGCAGCAGGTCCTGCGTATTCCGTCCAGAATTTTCGAAAAATGAATGGGGGATAGCCCAATAACTTTGTTGGGTCGCGGGGTCTGTCCATTTCATTAACACCTCAACGGACTCGGAAAAGTGGTGGACCAGCCAGATCGCAAGAGTCACGGCGACGATCGTGAGGTAAATTTGAAACGATCTTCGCAGCAACGAGCGCGCTGAGATATTCCATCCATGTCGTTCGATGCGAGCGCGATGCGTGGTTCCTAAAACGAATCCGGAGATCATTACAAATAGTTCAGCACCAGTGACAACTCCTATGCGGTCCACGGTGAAAAGATAAAAGTACGACGGAATTGGTAAGTGATTAATGACGACGAGAAACATCGCGAAGCCGCGTAGGAAGTCGAGCGGCAGATCACGTCCGTTCTTGCGGTGACCGTCACATGAGATTTGCCGTGTGCTGGGATCGATGTTGTTGATAAATTCACCATCCGCGATAGATCCATTAGCGGAAAGTGCGCCTTAGCTGTTTCGACCTTCGGGAGTCTTGTGAAATCGATTTCAGAGTTTGTGTGAGCCGTGTTGCGTCATTTCCACGCATGGTGCGTCAAATTTTTGTTTTGGTTGGAGAGCCGTTTTTGTGAAGAGTGATATTTCGGGGTTTTTTCTCCGTTTTGGATGCTGTGCGTTGCGTGGCACACCTTCCGCTAAAGTTTTTCCGTCATTTGAGCAAACAGATGTTGACCGTTGCGTTTATTTTCAGTAACTAGCACACACTTTTTTTAGTTTCTGAGTCGGGCGAAAGATGAGCGCGGCATCAGAAAATGTGTTAGAACGATTTTCATGTTGAATTCGAAGTCATTTCTGGCGGCTGACTTTGGGGCGGGGACACTAAAACTGGCTGAGTTTGAACAAAACGAAGCCGGTGGATTACGCCTACTCGACTTCACGGTGAAACCTCTCGGTAGCGAGGGCGCGCAGGAGGCAACTCGCGAAGGCGCAATTCAAAAGGCTCTTCAGTCAGCCTTTTCCGAAAAGCCATTCGCTTCCAAGAATGTAAACGTGTGCGCCCCTGGATTCCACGTTTTCTCGAAATTTGTCAAACTTCCCCCAGTAGATACTTCCAAAGTCACCCAAATTATCCAATACGAAGCTCAGCAAAACGTGCCGTTTCCATTGGAAGAAGTGGTTTGGGATTACCAGATTCTTGGCACGTCAGCAACTGGTGAGCTGGAAGTCCTCCTGGTTGCCATTAAGACCGAAGTGGTGGAAGGGCTTTTCCGGGTTTCGGAAGGTGCCGGCAAGCGGTTGCAGTTGGTTGACGTTTCGCCAGCGGCGTTATGTAACGCTTTTCGCTATAACTACAGCGATGTAGAGGGTTGCACGATGTTGTTAGACATTGGTGCAAAAACGAGCAACCTCTTGTTCTTCGAAAAAAGCAAGGTTTACGCCCGAACGATTCCGATTGGCGCTAACTCAATTACGCAGGATTTGGCGAACGAGACGAAGATGAAGTTCGACGAAGCGGAGGCAATCAAGATCGAAAAAGGAATGGTTGGCCTCGGTGGTGCGTATGAAGAGCCGGAAGATCCCCAAGCGGCGGCTATTTCGAAGATTGCCCGGCAGGTGATGACTCGTCTTCATATCCAGGTTAATCAAACCATTCAGTTTTACCGTGGGCAGCAGGGTGGTTCTGCTCCACAGCAGCTTTTCCTTTCTGGTGGTGCGTCAGTAATGACTTACGCGTCCCAATTCTTTGCGGAAAAGCTCAATCTTCCGGTCGATTACTTCAATCCCTTCCGGAACGTTGATTTGCCTGAACATATTGAGCGCGAGCAACTTGCAGCTGTGGCCCATCAATTTGGTGAAGTCGTTGGTCTTGGGTTGCGGAATTTAGCCCACTGTCCAGTGGAGTTGAACCTGATGCCTAAAAGCATCCGTCAACGTGAGCAGTTCAGTTCAAAAAAACCGTATTTTATAGCAGCAGTCTTTAGTTTGGTGCTTGTCGTGGCGGCGATTGGCTACGCGTTTCAAAGAGTTGCTGATATTAAGAAAGAGGAGCTTGGAAAGTTAAAGGCAAATGTCGAGCCGCTCATGCAGAAGGATGCTCAGGTTACTGCTGCGAAAGCTGCGTTAGATAAAGCAAAGAAAGAGGCCGATAGCGTTACCGCCCTAATAGATAGTAAATTTTATTGGAACGAATTGATGGCCGAGATGCGTCGTATTTTGATCCAAGCGGAGGCTAAGGCAAAAGAGAAGATCCAAAAACAAAGCACAAATGCTGACGTTGGTATTTGGATTGAGAGCTTCACCCCAGCCTTGCCCGCTTCCAGTGGTTACACCCCGCCAGCGGCGCCCACCGCAATTCCTGGTGCGCCGGCGGAGGGGGGGCCACCTATGGAAGACCGATATGGTCTAGGGGCGCCGACCCCCGCGCCAAGAGCTGCTGCTCCGACCACTTCTGAAAATGACATCAACAGCATTACCATTGTTTGTCGAGGAGTGAATCTCAGTAAGATCGCACCAAATGCCAATATTGATCTCGCCTATGCGTTGCAGGCAGAGGCGAAGGCAAGTCCGTTTTTTGTTCCCGAGGGCACTGAGCTTGTCGGTGAAACCCGTGAAGACAGTGCAACACCCACGTTCGTGTTCAATATGAATCTGAAATTGAAGCGACCGTTCAAATTCAACCATGCAGTGGATTAAGAAAAATTTGTTTTTCGTTATCGGCGGCGTAATCGCGCTTGCACTTATGGTGTTTGCGATCCTGTACGTCCTCGATAGTATGAAAAACAGTTCTGGCGTGCAGGAGGAAATTAATCAACAGATTACCGAACTCCAGAGGTTGTACGATAAAGAACCCTTTCCATCCGATGAAAACATTGCTGTCGCGAAACAGGAACAGCAAAGACTTGAGGATTTCCTTGCTCAGGCAAAAGCGTATTTCGCTTCCGTTCCCCCGTTTCCGGCGACCGATAACCACGGTTTTCAAGAGTTGCTTGGCACGACCATTTACGATTTACAAAAGCAGGCTTCAGCGACAGGTGTAATTCTTCCCCCACAATATGCATTTACATTCTCTGGCCAACGAAATGCGCTTCAGCTCAGCCCGGCGAGCATTAACCCGTGGCTGACGCAGTTGTCCGAAATTAAGACGATTTGCTCGGTGCTTTATCAGTCGAAGATTATAGAGCTGTATGGTTTGCGTCGCATTGCAGTCACTGATGACGATCGCAGGCAGCAAAATACTGCTGATTATCTTCCCAACGAGGGTATTGTGACCAACCAAACGGCAATTTTTGCACCTTACGAGATCAGTTTTCGTGGCTTTAGCAGCGAGTTGGCGAGTGTGTTGAGCGGGTTTTTGCAATCAAGTAACTGCATTCTTGTGAAATCCGTTTCTATCGAACCGGCTCCATTTGTTCAGAGTCCAAACGCGGCGGTAGTTTCTGCGAATCCGGCAGCGGCATATGCCGCTCGGGCAGTAGCGCCACCTGTCTCTGCTGCTCCTTCGGAGGATCGATATGGTGGTGCCGCCGTTCGACCTGCGGCGCCAGTCCGGCAATATGCTGCTCCAGCAGTAGCGAAGCCAGCGGCAATTGCTCCAGCTATTACCGTTCTGCAGGAGCGTCCACTTCGTATTACAATGCTCATTGAAACCGTGAAACTTCGGGAGCGTAAGAACTAATGCAGTTTCTAAAAAGTCATTACGAAAAGATCCTGCTTAGCTTGGTATTACTGGGGCTTGCGGGAGCCGCAGCATGGCTTCCAGCTGCCATTGATCAGGCGAAAAAAGATCTGGCCGTGCTCACGAATGCTTTACCTAAACCAAAGGAATTGAAGCCAGTCAACTTGAGCACGAACCTCGCTGCTCTTGATAAGCTAAAAAATCCCCCAATCGTCGAACTTAGTCCGCCACACTTGGCGTTTAATCCTGTAATTTGGAAACAGCGGGCTGATGGGACATTGTTCAAAATTGAATCTTCCAATCCAGCCGATAAGCTAAATATCACGAGAATTGTTCCGTTAAATCTGATCATCGCACTTGAGCAGGTCAAGGTAACGGGTACCAATATCGCCTATGTCTTTGCAGTAACGAATCAGGCAGCGCGAAAGTTTCCGTCGGTAAAGGAATCATTCTATACAAAGCCTCGCGATGCTAAGAACAAATATTTTTCTTTGAAAGAAGTTCAAGGCCCGCCTGATAACCCGGATAGTTTCATTCTCGAGTTGAATGAAGGTAAACAGCAAGTTGCCGTTACGAAAGCAAAACCATTTGAACTACTGCAGGGATTTTCGGCGGATCTGGTTTATCCGATTGAGAATAAAACGTTCGTTGACGTCCGTATGGGAAACTCACTTACATTTGGTGGCGATAAATACAAAGTTATTGCCATAAACACCAATGAAGTTAGAGTGCAGGCCGATTCGAACGATAAACAAACAACGATCAAACTAAAAACCGCGCAATAACCCAATGCCGGCTCACGCAGAAATGATATCCATGAGAAAGGCCGTTTTATCCTCCGT
>CBHWET010000302.1:0-6424 GCA_966112985.1 uncultured bacterium
GCAATAATTGCGATCACCAGGAATGTTAATGACCAACTTAGCATGGTAAAACGTCACTTTCGCCGTCAGGTTTTCAATCAGAAGGGCACCGGAACGGATTATCGGCGCTGGAGATGACCGTATCGCAATGGAACCGAACGGGGTGGTTACGAGGCGTTAACCAATGCTTGCCGCCTCAAGTTTTTCCGGGCAGGGGTTTTGGAACCTCTGGAGCTTCGCTGACGTCCCGCCAATAGGTATGAAAGTTTTTGAGCATCTCGACGAGTTGTTCGAACTTATGAGGCTTTACAAGGTACGAGTTCACTCCGGATTCGTAGGCGCGATTAACGTCCCGTGCTTCTTTTGAAGATGTCAGGACGATCATCCGCAGCCGCCTGGCATCGCTTTTTCGAACCCACTCAATGACATCAAATCCCGTTTTTCGGGGCATCTTTAGATCGAGGATTAATAGGTCCGGAAAAGGATAGAGATCGCGGTCTTCATAGGCGTTCAGTCCACGCAAATAGGCAATGGCCTCTTCACCGTCCGAAACGCGCTGCAATCGAATCCCTAGTCCGGCCTTTTCAGAAGCACGCTTAAACAGTACAACGTCGTTTTCATCATCTTCGGCTAGAAGCAGTACCATCGATTCTCGAGGCAAGCGTGAACTCATTTTTGCCATTTAACTCAGGGAGTAGACCCCTAGCAAAACAGGAGATTACGGAGACCTCTATCCGTAGAAATACGGAATGAGCCCCTAGTAGACTCTTATTAGATGTCTGCGCGGATTGCCAGAAAACACTTTATTACCTGATTAGGTCCGTTTTGGTTCCCAAAATTAACTTTATTACGCCATCAAATCCTTTTTTGGTCGCCAAATTCTGTCCACGAATCCGTAAGAGTTCGCGAGTTCAATGAAAAAGCTCCGAAACCCGGCTTGCTGAATTATCCAGTATAGCGAAGAACCTCTGACTTCCCGAACAATAACAGTCCGTTGCAACACAAAAAATTTACACCTTTTTACTTAATTAAACCACCCTCCGAAGCGGCTTTGATCAGAGCGGCGGTGTTCGCGACTTTGAACTTATCCATCAGGCGAGCGCGGAAAGTTTCGGCAGTCCGGGTGCCGATCCCCAGTTTGGCGGCGATTTGTTTGCTCGTTTTTCCTGTGCCGAGTTGGTCGAGGACTTCTTTCTCGCGTTTCGTAAGCTCAATGTTCAAGGTCGGCTTTTGGACGCGCTCAGTTTCCAGAAATCTATCGACGACATGACGCGAGATAGGAGGACTAAAAAACCATGTCCCGTCGAAAACACATTGGATTGCACGCACAAGCTGCTCTGGGGTCGTGTCCTTTAGCACGTAGCCATGGGCGCCGCAACGCAGGATTTCTGAAACGTATTCCTTGTTATCGTGCATCGTCAGCGCGATGACCTTCGTTTTCGGAAATCGTTGACGAACCAAGGGCGTCGCCTGCAATCCGCTCATTTTCGGCATGTTCAGGTCCATTAGAATGACGTGTGGAGAAAGACTGCCGATTTTTTCCAAGGCATCTTCTCCGTCAACCGCTTCACCGATGACGGTCAGAAAACCAAAGTCGCTGATGCTGGCGCGCAACCCTTCGCGAAAAATGCGATGATCGTCGACGAGCAGTACACGTATTTTTTCGGTTTTAGCGTTCATTTGGAAGTGGGATTTGTACCGAAATCTCCGTTCCCTGGCGCAGGACTGAATTAACCTTCACTACGCCACCAATAAACGAAGCACGTTCGCGGATATTATCCAGTCCCAAACCCTTCCTTTGCCGGGCGGAAGACGGTTGAAAACCTTTGCCATTATCACGAACGACCAGGTTGATGCCGCTGCTGCGCTGATGCAAGATAACGTCCACTTGAGTGGCTTCGGAGTGGCGTTCAACATTGTTCAGTGCTTCCTGAACGATACGAAAAATTGTCAGGCGTGTCTGCGAATCGATTCGCTTCCACCGTTTCGGCTCGTGAAACACTGAAGTCACGTTCGTCCTCTCCTGAAACTCGTGTAAAGTGGCACGGATTGCCGCGAGTAGGCCGATATCCTCCAGTTCACTTGGATGAAGGTTTTTAGAAATCGTGCGGACCTCGTTGATGGCCTTCTCTATCAACTGTTTTACATTGGCTGTTTTAGTTAACACCTCGTGGTTCGGTGCGCCAATGTTTCGCTCAAGGGAGTGGAGATGGAACCGAGTCGCCGACAGGATTTGGTTGACGCTGTCGTGAAGCTCGCGCGCGACGCGGCGGCGTTCCTGTTCTTGCGCTTCAAGAATTCGTTGCGAGATTTCCCTTTGCGCAAATTCTGCCTGCCGTTGTTCTGTGACGTCGGCCATGGCGCCAACCATTCGAACCAGCTGACCTTTGCCGTTTCGAATTCCCGAGGACCGGTCGTGGACATAGGCAATCGAACCATCTCCCCGATGAAATCGATACGAATAACTGAGGTGGGTTTCGCGACTTGGCCGGAACTTGCGCAGTTTTTTGAGAACAGCCGCTCGATCTTCGTTATGGATTTTATCGAGCCACCACGACAGCGAGATTTTGCACGTCTTTGAATACCGGAATAATTCGAAAGCTGTTTCGCTCCAAAAAACCTCGTTGGTGACGAGATTCCAATCCCAGATCCCGTCGCTGGTTCTGCGGGAGACGATTTGGAAGCGCTCTTCGCTCTTGCTCAAAGCCAGTTCAGCGTTCTTTCGTTCTGTAATATCCGTAACAACAAGGCAGAAGCCATTGATTTCATCGATGCCGAGTCGACTTCCCGAAACGTGAACGAACCGGCTCTCTCCTTCGGCGCTTTGAATCCGGAGTTCCTGGCGTTTCGCCGAACGACGTATCTGTTTCAGGAACTGCTTAAATTTTTTGTGCTCGGCGGGGGGGAGAAACTGTTCAAATTTTGCACCGAGGATTTTGTGAATCGGCAGGTCCACCAAGAAAGAGAAGCGCTGGTTGCAGAAAAGAACGATGCCATCCTCGCTGATTGTTATCGCTCCTTCGTTCATCGTTTCAACAAGGATGCGATAGGTTTGGTCTGCGCCTTTGAGCGTAAAAACCTTGAGACCATTTTTGCCATCCACCAGCAACGCGTCGACGGCGCCGGATCGAATCGCACTCAGAGTATCTTCAGCTTCCGCCAGGCGCGCTCTTAACTCGGCATTCTCGGCTAGCAGCTTCTGCATGGCGACCGCAATTGGGTTAGTTGGAAAGATTTAAGCAGGCGAGTAACCGCTCAGGGTTCGATAAATCGCCTATAAATCGTCTCAGGGGTGTAGGTGCTTTTTTGACAAGCGTAGGTGCTGCCACAATCTGTTCACCTTTTGCGAGATGCGGCTGCTGATAAAGATCAATAATCTCCAACGCGTAGTTATCTTTGAGGTTCTCCTCGAAAAGCTGTTTAACTTGCGTAATGGCAAGGACTGACTTCCGTGTTGTGCCCGTTACAAACAGCTGGAAAAAAAACTTTGGCTTCGCAGCACGCAATCCGCGGCTGCGTTCTTGTTTCAAGATGCCACTGTTTTTTTTCATCAAGAAGCCGCTTGCAAATCAAGACCGACCAATACTTTCTCACGATTTGAAAGATCGCCAATCATTTTTTTGATCGGGATCGGTAACGCACGGATAACAGTCGGCAATGCAAGGATCTGGTGTCCTTTGGCCAACTGTGGATTCTTCAAAAGGTCGACGACTTCGATTTTGTATTTTCCAGGTCGAAATTCTTCACATGCCTTTTTCAGATTGGCAAAAGCGGCAATGGATTTTGGAGTCTGGCCAGCTACGTAGAGCTTCAGAGTCATCGTAGCTCTGCCGCGCGGTTTCGCGGTGGTTTTATTGAGGGAAGGACGTTTTTTGGTCATGTGAATTATTGGACGTTATTATCGGCTTGGCGCATCTTTGACAACGTGGTTCGGGTTTGCACTGCAAGGCTGTCGCGTCGTTCTTCCTGCTTCAGTAATCGCTGCATTTCTTCGCTTTCAATCTCCAGCTCAGATCGCAAGGCATCCATCTGCGCTTCTATTGCTTTGCGTTTCCGCTCGAATTGACGCTGCTTTCGATTGATTTCTTCCTGACGGACAGCAGTTTCGGCCCGTTCGCGGGCTTCCTGAGCGACACGCGCTGAGCCGGTGAGAACCTGGCCATCGCCTGCATACACATCGACAAGGTCGATACCGCGACGAGAAATGACAAATTCGCGAACCTGGTTGGAGTGCGCCATACCACGTGACTTCAACACGTAGAGGACACGATTCCGCTCGCCACTGGTCTCGATGTTTCTCAGCAACAGCCACGTATCCATTAAAGAGGAAACGCCTACATCGGTTGTTCCTTCGTGTTGTCCGCCAGTTGTCAGACTGGAAAAGACGCTGGTGATTTGTTTCAGCTTTAGAAAATCGATTAGGCGAGTCAGCGTCGATTTAACCTCCAGTTCACTTCCAACCACGGTAAGATTTGTGATTGGGTCGAAAACAACTGCGTCAGGACGGAAGTCTTCGACTGCTTTGTGGATCATTACGAGGTGCATCTCCAGTCCATAGTAAGTCGGACGGACATTTTGAAATCGCAGAGTTCCGCTCCGCACGAACTTATCGAGATTAATCCCGATCGACTTCATGTTCCGAAGGATCTGGCTTGGTGATTCCTCAAACGAAAAGTAAAGACAACGTCCACCCGACTTGCACACCTTCTCAACGAAGCTGGAGGACAAACTGGTTTTACCGGTCCCGGCAGTTCCGGAAATGAGTATGCTGCTCGCTTTGTAGTAACCCTGTCCACCTAACATCGTATCCAGACGAGGAATGCCCGTTGAAATCCGGCTCGTCGGGGCTTTGTGGGTTAAACCAAGCGATGTCACGGGCAGCACGGAAATGCCTGTTTCTCCAATGAGGAATGGGTACTCATTCGTGCCGTGCAATGAGCCGCGATATTTAATAACCCGCAGGCGGCGCGTGGAAACCTGGTCATGGATGCGGTGGTCGAGGACGATCACGCAATCGGCGACGTACTCTTCGAGCCCGTGCCGGGTCAGACTGCCTTCGCCACGTTCAGCCGTTATGACGGCTGTAATCCCTTTTTCTTTTAACCAACGAAACAGTCGAACTAGCTCGGAACGCAAAATGGCTTCATTCGGAATACCGCCGAAGAGTGTCTCGATAGTATCGAGCACAATACGTTTCGCACCGATGGAATCGATCGCATAATTTAAACGGATGAAGAGCCCTTCGAGATCGTAATCGCCTGTTTCGTGGATTTCATTGCGGTCAAGTTGGATATAGTCCAATGCCAGTTTTTTCTTCCGGCAAAGTTCATTCAAATCGAAGCCGAGTGATGCGACATTCTTTGTCAGTTCTGCGGCTGTCTCTTCGAAGGCGATAAAGACGCCGGGCTCGTTAAATTCCATGGCTCCACGAACCAGAAATTCGATCCCGAAGAGAGTTTTGCCACAACCCGCACTGCCACAGACGAGGGTCGGCCGTCCTTGTGGCAATCCGCCATTTGTAATTTCGTCAAAGCCTTGAATCCCTGTCGGGGATTTTCTTAAACCGTTGATCTTCTCAGATTTAGCAGGCATTCAAAAAGAATGGTACGCCTGCTCGGATTTTTTCAAGTTTTCTCTGACGATATGGCCGGGTCTGTCTCCGACCCGGCCACCGGGGATTATCTAATCGATATTTCCTCGGGTAATTCGTTCATGATGTTGATTATTCGCTCGTCTGTTTCCGCGTTGCGCAGATTTATCGGAAAAGATCTCCACACGTTGAGTGCCTCCTGGGCTTTTCCTTCGCGAATCAGTTGGCGCATCTTCGCCGTTCGTTCGTCGATCGCATCATTGATCGCTTTATCAAAAGAATTTCGCCAGCCAGAGAGAATGCGATCCACTTCGCGTTCCCGATTTGAGCCGATAGCCTGTCCTTTGATTTGCTCGTAACAGTCCAAAATCGCCAGATAGCTTTCTGGATGTTCCTTTGCGTATTTGTTAGCGAACGCCAACATATCATCAATCGATCCATTCGGAAGCGCCTGGAAATCTGGGTCAGGCGGTGGTCCAACAATGCGCATGAAACCACGATTGTCATTTTGTGGACCTCGTCGACCTTCACCGCCGCCTTGTTCCCTATCAAAAGGGTGTTGTCGTCCTTGTTCACGAGGGGGCGGACGACGCATACCGTCCCCCGATCTTTGATCGACTGGGGACTGTGCTGCAGCAGCGGCAACTGTTGGCTGAACCGCAGCGGGCTGCTGTGCGGATTGTTTCGATTTATTATGTGAGTAGAAGACTGCTGCCGCTGCGATAACTGCAGTGCAAATGGCGATCGACGCAATCAACAGTTTCGTCGAATTGCTTACCGATGTTTTCCCTGGAGCCAGGGTTGGCGCAACGCCGGCTTTTACGCTCTGAAGATCTGCAATTAAAGATGGATAAT